>DASWGY010000076.1:0-3862 GCA_036393495.1 Candidatus Limnocylindrales bacterium | reverse complement strand
GCACGCTGCTCCTCGCGGCGGCGATCCTCCTGGCCTGGCTCGTGAGCCAGCGCCGGGTCCGCCGCCGGCGCGGCTGGTCAGCGGCCTGACGGGCGGCGAGCCGGGGGCCGGCATGAATGAAGGCACAGCGGCAGGGTTGGGAACGTGACGGGGCAGGGCAAGGCGGCTGATTCGACGGGCTTCGGGCGCTCGGTCCCGAGCGGCCCGTGGCGCCCGCTGACGACCGCCACGGATCGCCGGGCCGGGGTCGCTTCGCGACGGGTCGCGGCCGTCGCGTCGGCGCTCCTCGTGGCCATCGGCCTGACCCTGGCTCCGCCCACCGCCGGACCCGCTGTTGCGGCCACCGGGCGATTGCTTGTCTCGTCGTCGGCCGTCTACCGCGTCGACGTGGAGGCGGCCACCGTCCATGTCACCGATGCGGTAACCCTCCGGAACGACAAGCCGAGTGACGCCAGCTTCGACTACTTCTGGCGCGAGATCTCGTGGTACGTCCAGCCCGAGGCAACCCGGATCCGGGTCCAGGACCAGGCCGGCAGCCTGGCCGTGACGCCGCTCGCCCGCGACGGCTACGTCGAGGCCCAGTTCCGGCTCCGGCGCAACCTGCTCTTCGGCCAGGCGGTGAACCTGACGATCTCCTGGGACCTCCCGGCCGGCGGCCCCCGCTCGACGTCCTCGATCCGCGTCGGGCCGGCCTTCGTGGCGCTCGAGCTGTGGGCGTGGGGGGATCCCGGCTCGTCATCGGTCCAGGCCATCCTGCCCCGGGGCTTCGACGTCCAGACGTACGGCTCCACGGTTCGGACCGCGACGGAGGATGGGGGCGTCTCGGTCACCGCCGCGGACATCGGCGACCCGCTCGACTTCTGGGTGGCGATCACGGCCACCCGCAATCCGGCGATGGCGGTGACGACCGTCAGCCCGTCGCAGGGCGTGTCCCTGGTGGTCCGAGGCTGGCCCGACGACCCCGTCTGGCGCACGACCGTCGCCACGACCCTCGATCGGGGCCTGCCCGAGTTGCTCGAGCTCATCGGCCTGCCCTGGCCGGTCGACGGCGATCTCGAGGTCACCGAGATCTACTCACCGCTCCTGGAGGGCTACGCCGGGCTGTACTACACGGAAGAGGACCGGATCGAGATCAGCGAGGACCTCGATACCCTCGTCATCGTCCACGAGCTCTCCCACGCCTGGTTCAACGACGGGCTGTTCACCGGTCGCTGGATCTCCGAGGGCCAGGCCGACACGTACGCCGCGGTCATCCTCGAGGTGCTCGGCGAGGAGCGGGCGGTCCCGGACTTCCCGGCCGACCTCGATGACGGCGAGCTCGACCTCATGGCCTGGGGCCCGCCGCAGCGGATCACCGACGAGACCGAGGCCCGCGAGCTGTGGGCCTACAACGCGTCCTGGTACATCACCAGCGAGCTGTTCGACGAGATCGGCCCGGACCGGATGCGGGCCGTCTTCCAGGCCGCGGATCGGGATCTGACCGCGTACCCCGGCGCCGACGCCGGCGAGCAGGTGACGCTGACCGACGACTGGCGACGCTACCTCGACCTCCTCGAGGAGATCGGTGGCTCGAGCCTCGCCGAAGGCCTCTTCAGGGAGTACGTCGTCACCCCGGTCGCGGCCCGCGAGCTCGACGCCAGGGCGACGGCCCGGGAGGCCTACGCCGAGCTCCTCGAGGCGAGCGAGGGGTGGCTGGCTCCGGCGTTCGTCCGGACCGAGCTCGGGGCCTGGCGATTCACCTCGGCCGGCAGCCGGATCGCCGAGGCCCACGAGATCCTGGCCCTCAGCGCCGAGATCGATGCCGCCGCGGCGGACCTGGACCTCGAGGCCGACGACGCCCTCGAGGCGGCCTACGAATCGGCGGTCGACAACTTCGTCGAGGCCCAGGAGATCGCCGCCGCCCAGCTCACCGTCCTCGAGACCCTCGCCGAGACCTCCGCCGCGATCGAGGCACCGATGGACCTTGTGGCCACGGTCGGGCTCATCGGGGCGACACCCGGAGCCGGGCTCGACGCGGCCGCGGCGGCCTTCGAGGCCGGCGACCTCGATGCGGCCGAGGCGGCGGCACGCGGCGCGCTGGCCCTGATGACGGGCGCCCCGGACGTCGGGCGGCAGCGGCTCCTCGCCGGTGTGGGCGTGGCCTTCGGCGGCACCGCGGGGTTCGGGATCGTGCTCGCGATCCGGGCCCGGCGTCGATCGGCCCGCGCCGCAATGGCAGCGCCCGAGGCTGTCGTGTCCGACGCCATCGTGCCCGTCGCCGTCGTGCCCGCAGCCGTCGTTCCCGTGGCGGCCGCGACCCCGCCGTCGCCGAGCGAGGCGTACGGTACACTCGCGGCCGACTCGCCCGCGGCCCCGCCCGATGCGGATCTCGCGGGCGGTCCGGACGGAGGGACGGCTGACGGTGACGGGTCGAGCGCCACGCCCTGACCCTCGGGGGAGTCACGCCCGCTGATGCCGATCCATCGATCGCGCCCGTCATGGGAGATCCTGTCCGGCGATTCGGCGGACGTCTACTTCGCCCGCGCTGAACGGATCCTCGAGCGCGAGGGCATCGATCCCGTCGTCACGATGGAGGTCTTCGCCCGCGAGGCGGCGATCCTGTGCGGCATCGACGAGGCCAAGAACCTGCTCGGCCACGCCCTCGCCGACGTGGCCGACGGGGAGGCCAAGGTCGAGGCCCTCGATGACGGTGATGAGATCGCGCCGAAGGAGGTCGTCCTTCGGATCGAGGCTCGCTACCGGGCCTTCGCCCTCTACGAGACGGCGATGCTCGGCATGCTCGCCCAGTCGACCGGATGGGCCACCGCCGCCCGCGAGGTCGTCAACGCCGCGGCGCCGGAGCCGGTCATCTCGTTCGGCGCTCGCCACGTCCACCCCGACATCACCGACGTTCTCGACTACGCCGCGATCGTCGGTGGCTGCGTCGGCGCCTCGACGCCGGCAGGCGCCCGGCTGGCCGGCCTCAACCCGACCGGGACGATGCCCCACGCCCTCGTCCTCATCTTCGGCGACACGGTCGACGCCGCCCTCGCCTTCGATCGCGACCTCGATCCGGACGTCCCCCGGATCGTCCTCGTCGACACCTTCAAGGACGAGGCCGAGGAGGCCCTTCGGGTCGCCGAAGCGCTCGGCGACCGCCTCTACGGCATTCGTCTCGATACGCCCTCCGAGCGCGGTCGGGTGACCGCCGACCTGGTCCTCGAGGTTCGAGCCCGGCTGGACCTCGCCGGCCACGGACACGTTCGGATCGTCGCCTCCGGCGGCCTGACCCCGGACCGGATCCGCTCGTTCAAGGAGGCGGGGGCGCCGGTCGATTCGTTCGCCGTCGGCTCGTACATCAGCGGCGCCGCGCCGATCGATTTCACCGCCGATCTCAAGGAGATCGATGGCCGGCCGATCGCCAAGCGGGGACGGATCCCGGGCCGGACGGAGAGCCCGCGCCTGCGGCCGGTCCGCCTCGCCGACTGGCGCCAGACCTGACCGATGCGCTGGGGGCGGTTCGCGGACGCCGCCCCGGAGCTGGCGACGCTGGTCCAGGTAGGCATCGGGGTACAGAACCTGGGCCTCCTCGGGACCCTCCGCCGTGACGGCTGGCCGCGGATCAGCCCAAGCGAGATCTACATCGCCGAAGGCGAGCTCCTGCCGAATCCGCCATCCGTGCGACCATCAGGTCGATGGCTGAACGCGTCCCCGACGCCGACGATCGCGAAGGCGCCTACGAGCTGCTCCAGCGTGGCCTGGCCCTCATCCGCGGCCGCCACCACGCCCAGGCTGCGGTCGTCCTCGAGCGGGCATCCCATGCCGAGCCGGACAAGGGCTCGATCCTCGAGGCCCTCGGGCGGGCATGCTTCAACTCGGCCCA
>DASWGY010000075.1:0-15925 GCA_036393495.1 Candidatus Limnocylindrales bacterium | reverse complement strand
TCGGCGGCGGTCGATTCGAAGAGGTCGGCGCCTCGGCCGGCGCAGTCGCCGACGTTGTCGCCGACGAGGTCGGCCACGACGGCCGCGTTCCGGGGGTCGTCCTCGGGAATGCCCGCCTCGACCTTGCCAACGAGGTCGGAGCCGACGTCGGCCGCCTTGGTGTAGATGCCGCCGCCGAGCTGGGCGAACAGGGCCACGAAGCTGGCCCCAAAGCCGAAGCCGACGATGACGAAGGGCGCCTCCCTGACCGTGATGTCGGCGAAGAACGCCTCGTAGGCGCTGAAGATTCCCCACACGCCCAGGAGCGACAGGGCGACGACGAGGAAGCCGGACACGGCCCCGCCGCGCATCGCGACCTGGACCGCCTCGACGAGGCTCCGCCTGGCAGCGGCCGCCGTGCGGACATTGGACCGGACGCTGATCGTCATGCCGATGATGCCCGAGAGCATCGAGCAGCCCGCACCGACGAGGAAAGCGAAGGCCGTCAGCCCGCCGATCGGGCCCCCGGCGAGCTTCGGGACATCCGCGACGTCCGCCGTCTCGACGAGGGCGATGACGATGCCAATGATGACCGCAGCCCCGAGGGCGAGGACCGCGATCGTCGTGTATTGCCGCTTCACGAAGGCGTCAGCGCCCTCGCGGATCATGTCTCCCACGTCCCGCATCGCCTGGGTACCCGTGTCGCGGGACAGGACGTCCCGGGCGAGGTAGATGGCGAAGAGGACCGCGGCGATGCCCGCCACGGGAATGATCAGTTGGAGCGCACTGGCGTCCATCGGGGTGGTCCGTTCCTCCAGGTTCGTCGAGGTCGTGATGGCGGGCGCGCGCCGGGCGCAGGCCGCCTGTCCGGGCGGACTCGGGGAGATCGTGGCGACCGGCTCCGATCCGGGTGCGGGAACACGGGGCGCATCGCCGGACCGGCCCGTTCAGGCCGCGGCGGAGTGTATCAACTGCCGTTCGAGCGGGTCAAATCCACGCGGCCCGCCGGACCATGCATCTCCGGCGCGGGAAAGAATCAGGGCAGCCAGCGAGCGTAGGTGCCGTCCGTCGACAGCTGGCGGGCGGTCCCCGACGCGAGGTCGAGGGCCCAGATCCCGTTGCCGTCGGCCGGCCGCTCGAGGGACGTCCGTCCGATGAGGAGCGTCGCGCCATCGGGTGAGAAGGTCGGCCAACGATCATCGAAGCCGGCGGCGGGCTGGAGCCGGATCGGCGTGTCCTCGCCGGGCCGGAGCAGGCCGATCCCGGCCGCTCGCCCGGCGGCGGTGCGGATGGTCGCGGCGATCGAGCCGTCCGGCGTCACGCCGATCGGTCCGACGGCACCGGCCAGGCCCTCCAGCTCGCGAAAGGTGCCGTCCGGTCCGATGACCCAGAGGCCCGGTTTCGAGGGCGCCGTCGCGCCGTCGCCGGTGGTCCCGGCCGAGAGGATGAAGGCCCCGTGACGCGGCGACCAGGCGGCCGGAGACTCGCTCACCAGCGGCACCCGGACCGCGACGTCAGCCGCTTCGGGCCCGATCTCCATCGCCAGGACCTCGCCCTCGGCGGTGATTACGATCGCGAATCGCCCGGTCGGGTCGACCGCCGAACGGGCCATCCAGGCCGGCAGGCCGTCCGTCCCGCCGATCCCCTCGCCGCGCAGACCGGCTGACGCCAGCGCCGGGGCGCCATGGTCCACGAGTCGCCGCTCCTCGCCGCCCACCCCGGGCAGGGGCACGAGCCAGTACCCGAGGTCGGAACCGTCGACGCCGCGGCGGGCGACGATCAGATGCCCATCGTCGGGGGTGAAGACCGGTGCGTACTCGAAGCGATCGACGGCCGTCAGCCGGACGAGATTCTCGCCGTCGCTGCCGATGACGCTTACGACGCCACCGGCCGAATACGCCACTCGCGACCCGTCGCCGGTCGAATCGAAGCCGGAGACGGGCACCAGCTCCGTGCTGATCTGGTGGGGGTTGGTCCCGTCCGGGTTCATCAACCAGAGGTTGCGGACGCCGGATCGGGTGCTCAGGAACGCCACCAGGTTCTGGCCGGAGACGGCCGGCGACCCGGTGGTGAAGGTCCAGCTGCGACCCGCGGCGACGGACGCCGGGTCGCCGCGCCGGGCGACGATCGGCTCCAGGGTGACCGCATAGGTCGTATGCGGCGCGAGAGGATGGTCGGGCACGAAGAGGATGGTGTTCGCCGCCGCCGGGTCGGGCGGCAGGCCGTCGGTCGGCACCAGATCGTCGGCGATGGAAACGATCCGGACGTCACCGTCGACGCTCGGGACGATTCGGAAGGCAGCCCGGGCAGTGTCGGGATCGATCGGGGCACCGAAGCGGATCGCGACCGGGCTCCGGATCCCGACGCCCGAGGCGCCGTTCGCCGGCACGATCTCGGTCACCGCGAGGGCGGCCGCGACGGTCGAGAATCGGAGGGTGAAAGGCTCGCGCAGGCCGTTGCCGCCGGTATCGGCCGCCCCGACCCCGACCGTCAGCGTGTAGGTCGTCCCGAACCGGAGCTGAGGATCGAACTGGAGGCGGACCACTTCCCCGCTCCACGCCGCCCGGAACGTCACCGGCGGATCGATCCGGATCGCTGCCTCGACCGCGGCGGTGTCCATGAGCCGGTCAAACTCGAGGTCGACGACGCCGTCGATGGCGACGCCGTCGATGCCGTCGACCGGAGCCGCGCCGACGACGACCGGCGGCCCGACGGTCCGGAAGATCCACGGCTCGATAGCGAGGTCGGCGACGTTGCCGACGAGGTCCGCGAAGCCGGCCTCGATGCGGACGGTGAACTCGGTGTCGCCGGGGAGCTTCGAGGATGGCGTGAAGATGGCGGTCGCGCCGTCCCAGGTGAAGGCGCCGGCGACGTATGGCTCGATGCTGAAGCGAGCCTCCACCGTGCTCTGCTCGACGGGCTCGCTGAATCTGATGTCGATGGCCGTGATGGTCTGGGCGATCCGGTCGTCGTCGGTGGGGGCGCTCAGCGAGACCTGGACCACCGAGGGTGACCGGCGGTCGACGAGGGTCGCGTTGTAGAGCACCAGGGCGAGCGCGACGAGCGCGACGAGGATGCTGATGAAGGAGATCAGCCGGCGCATCCAGACCACCGCCAGGGAGAGCCGGTCACGGGGCGGGACGATAGCACAGCCCCTATACTCCGCTGCCTGTGAGCCAGCGACCAGCGCTCGGATGTGCCCTCGAGGTCCTAGAAACCCTCGTCCTCACTGTTCTCATCTTCTTCGGCATCCAGACCTTCGTCGCCCAGCCGTTCAAGGTCCAGCAGGGATCCATGGAGCGAACGCTCCTCGAGGACCAGTACGTCCTGGTCGACAAGCTCTCGCCCCGCTGGGACAACTTCGCGATCGGTGACATCATCGTCTTCAACCCGCCCGACTCGTGGACGCAGGGCTCGAACGTCCCGTTCATCAAGCGGGTCATCGGGGTGGCCGGCGACCGGGTCGAGCTCCGGGACGGCCTGGTCTACGTGAACGACGTTGAGATCGACGAGCCGTACATCTACACCGACGGCGGCGTGGCCCAGGAGAGCCTGCCGGCGCCTGGCGGGGCGAGCCATTGGGTCGTGCCGGCCGACGAGCTGTTCGTCATGGGCGACCATCGCGAGGATTCGGCCGACTCGCGCAACTTCGGGCCGATCGAGGTGTCTCACGTCGTGGGCCGGGCCTGGCTGCGGTACTGGCCGTTCGACACCTTCACGATCCTGCCCGTCCCGACCTACGCGGAGCTGGCGAGTCAGGCCCCATGAACCCGGCCCTCGCGGGGGTGGCCCTCGCGGTGACGGCCGGCGCCGTGATCGCAGCGTCGTCCCGCGAGGCCCGCGCGGCCCTCATCGGGCTGGCCCTGGTCCTGGGACTCGGCCCGTTCCTGGCCGAGCCGATGCCGGACGCGGCGATCGTCGGTGCCCGGGTCGTGACGGGCATCCTCATCGTCTACCTGCTGTGGGCCGTGGCGGCAAGATCGGAGGCCCGGGGGCTCGGTTCGCGGATCGGCTGGCCGGCTGTCGCCGTCCTGGCGACCGCCGCGGTGATCGCCGGCGTGGCGATGGCGGCCGGGCTCGAGTCGGCCCTCCAGGGCGGCGCTGATGGCGCCGGTGGCGCCGTTGGTGCCGGCGGTGCCGGCGACCCTGGGGGTGTTGGCGACGCTGGTGGTGGGGGTGGCACGGACCTGCTCGCGGTCCTGACGCCGTCCGCGGTGGCGTTGGCGGCCGGGCTGGCCGCGCTTGTCGTCGGCCTCGGGCCGGCGTTCTTCGGCCGGAGCGCGCTGCAGACCGGCGTCGGCCTCCTCCTCGTGGTCCAGGGCCTGGTCCTGGCCCGAACCGGGCTCGCCGGCCCGCCCGGCGCCCTCGAACAGCTCGGGATCGACGGCCTCGTCCTGACGCTCGGAGCGTCGGCCGCGCTCGTGGCGATCATCGAGCGACGTTCGGGCAGCGACGGGGATCGACCCGGCGGACGTTCGACGGAAGGAGCCTCGGCGCCTCGCGGGGCCCCGCTGCCCGAGCGAGCTGACGAGCTGCTGACACCGCCTGTGCCGCCGCCGGCGGCCCGGGCGACCGGACGATGAGCGTCCTCCTCCTCGCGACCGTCGCCGTGCCCGGCGGCCTGGCCGCCTTCCTGACCTTTGGTAGACCCAGGCTCGGGCTGGCGATCGGGCTGGTGACCGCCCTCATCGCCGTGGCCGTCGCCTCGACCATCGGCGCCCAGGATGCCGTCCCGCTCGCCGGGACCGTGGTGTCGGGCTCGGACGGGCTCCGGACCGTGGCCCTGACGTGGGCGGCGGGAATCGCCCTCCTCGGGCTGGCCGACGCCCTCGTCGGGAGCGGCGGCGCAACGCTGGGTCCCTCGCTGATGGGGCTCGGCACCGGTGTCCTCGCGCTCTCGGTGGCGGACGCCGGGATCGGCTTCGCGCTGCTGACCGCGGGCGGGCTGGCGACGGCCCTGGGCCCCCTGGCCTGGCTCCGTGGCGCCGGTCCCGATGTCTCGCTCCTCGGCTTGCGTCTGCTTCGACCCCTCGTGGCAGCCGGGCTCCTGGCGCTTGCCGCCGTTGCCTGGGGCGCGTCATCGGTCGGGCCGTTCGTGACCGGCGATCTGCCCGCCGGTGCCGATCCGGCCCTCGAGATCGCGGTCGGCCTCGGGCTCCTCGTCGTGGTCGCAGCCGTCGCCATCCGGTTGGGCGCGATCCCGGCCCATGTCTGGGCCTCGCGGTTCGCGGAGGCCGTGCCGGTCGCGGCCGTTCCGCCAACGCTGGGCTGGGGCGCGGCCGGGTTCGCCCTCGTCGCAATCACCTGGGTCGACGTGGCGATCGCGCCGGCGGGCGCGCCCCTCCTCGCGGAGCGCGGCCTCATCGCCTTCGTCGCCTCGGCCAGTGTCCTCCTCGGCGGCCTGGCCGCGATCCTCCACGACGACCTCGAGCACATCCTCGGCTACTCGATCGTCCAGGACGCCGGCATCGCTCTTCTGACCTTCGGGCTGATCCAGCCGGCTGCCGGCCAGGCCGGCCGCGACTGGCTGATCGGCATGGTGGCCGTGAAGAGCGGCCTCGCGGCCTGGGTCCTCGTGACCCGCTCGGCGTTCGGCGTCCGGCGCCTCTCTGAGCTTCGCGGCTGGGCTCGGGCATCGCCCCTCATGGGTCTGACGCTCGTGCTCGTGCTGGTCGGTGTCGTCGGGCTGCCGGGGATGGCCACGTTCGAGGCACGGGGGCTGCTGGTTGGCGCGGCCGTTGCGGCGCCACTGGATCTCTTCGTCCTCGCGGCGGCGTTCGCGCCGGTGGTCTATCTCGGTCGGATCCTCGTCGTCGGGCTGGATCGGATGTCCGATACGGTCCGGAGCGGCGAGCGCACGCTGCCGAGGCTGCAGGGGATTCGCCCGGCCGGCTGGACCGGGGTCTCGGCGACCATCCTGGCGCGGGCCATTCCGGCGGCCATCCGGGCGAACCGCTTCGCCCTGGCCGCCGTGTCAGCGCTCCTCGTCTCGATCATCGGCCTCGCCGTCGCCACCGCCGGGCTGAGCGGAGCCCCGGCCGGCTAGGCACCGGCACCGAACGCGGCGCCCGGCGTCGGGCGCCGGACGCGGCCCGGCGCCACCTCAGTCGGCCGGTGCCAGGACCCAGCGATCGATCTCGCGCTCGTAGTCGAGGATCTCGTCCACGCCGAACCAGAGGGCGACCTCCGTGGCCGCGGTCTCGGCGCTGTCCGAGGCGTGGACGAGGTTCTGGGCCGTCTCCAGGGCAAGGTCGCCGCGGATGGTGCCCGGCGCCGCCTCGTGCGGCCGGGTCGCACCATTCATCGCCCGAACGACAGCGATGGCGTTGGGGCCTTCGAGGACGGCCGCCACGAGCGGCCCGCTGGTGATGAACTCGACCAGCCCGCCGAAGAAGGGCTTGGCGCTGTGGGCCGCGTAGTGACGCTCGGCGAGAGACCGGTCGACGGCCATCAGCTTGAGCGCCGCGATCCGGAGGCCACGTTCCTCGTAGCGGGCCAGGATCCGGCCGGCGAGGAGACGCTGGACGCCATCGGGCTTGATGAGGACGAGGGTGCGTTCGGTCACGATTCCTCCACGGCGGGACGCTTCAGGGCGAGATGAGCATGGTGGGGCATCCAGTCGGCGCCTTCACGACGAACGGCGCCGGCGTCGCTCGCCGGACTCGTCGAGGGCCCGGGCGGCCGCGGCGAACGCGGATTCGGCCTCGAGCTGGCGGCCGAGGAGCCGGCAGGCGTCGCCACGGATGAGCTGGGCACTCGCCTCGCGGAGCGGCGCGACACTGGACAGGACGTCGGCCGCGAGCCCTGGGTCGAGGCGGAGGACGAGGGCCAGGCGGGTCAGCCCGCGATCCCGGGCGCCCGGATCGCCGGAGGCCACCTCCTCGCGAGCCCGGGCCAGTTCCTCGGCTGCCGTCAGTGGCTGGCGCCGTGACCCGACCTCTCGACGACCGCCGAGACCGGGCTCGTCGTCGCCCCAGATGCCGATGGTCTCCAGGTCGGCCCCCGACGCGGCGCGCGGCCCGCCGGGCGGCCCGCCACCCTCCGTGGGCCTGGCTGCGGGCGGAGGACCTTCGGAGCGCCCGGCCCGGTCGAGCTCGAACATCGTCGCCGGCGGGCCGATCGGCGCGCTCGGGGCGGACGGCCAGAACGCCCGGCGAGGCATCCCGCCAAAGAGGTGCTCGAGGGCCTCGGTGTCGATGGCGCCCAGGGCATCGACGTGCGCTCGCGCCTCGGTCGGGCGCCCGGCCGCGGCGGCGGCCTCGGCGGCGATCACGCGGGCGATCGGACGGGAGCCACCGGCGGCGAGATGGTCGATGGCGGCCGCCGCGGCGGCCTCGAGCTCGCCACCCCGCCATCGCGCCTCGGCGAGGTCGGCCAGGCCGGGGGCGTCGAGCGCCGACCGCCGCCCGAGCTCCTCGAGCTCGGCCCGGGCGAGCGCCAAACCACCGAGCCGGAGGTGGAGGGTCGCGAGACGTCGGTCCTCGGCATCGAGCGCAGAGCTCGGCCGGGCGCGGTCGGCCGGTTCGCTCTCGGGCAAGGCAGGCCGCGGCAAAGCGGGGTCCGCCGTTCCCCTCGCGTTCGGTCGGGTCGTCCGGGACCCGCTCACGTTGGCAACCGCAGGCGGCTGTCGAGGCCGCGGAGGTAGCGGGCCGGGGCGACGACGGCCATCCGGAGGACGTCGTCCCGAATCAGGCGCCCGGCCAGGGCGTGGACATCGGCGGCAGTGACGGCGTCGACGGCGGCGAGGGCCTCATTGAGCGTCAGCACCCGGTCGTGGAGGGCCTCCTGGCCCCCGACCCACGACGCCAGGTGGCGGGTCTCCTCCATCCGGAGCTCCAGGCCGCCGGACAGGTAGGCCTTCGACTTCTCGAGCTCGGGGCCGGGGATCGGCGTGTCGCGGAGGCGCGCCAGCTCGGCGAGGATCGCCTCGAGGGCCGAGCGGAGGCGGGCCGGATCCACCCCGGCGCTGATCTCGAGCGAGCCGGCGTCGGCGTACTCCACGAGCCCCGAGCTGACGTCGTAGGCGAGGGCGTCGCGATCGACGAGCGACAGGAAGAGGCGGCTGCTCATGCCGTCCCCGAGCGCGGCGTTGAGGACGGCAAGGGTCCAGGCGTCGGGATGGTCACGCCGGAGGCCGGGAACCCCCACGCAGAGCTGGGCCTGGGTCGTGTCGCGGCGACCCACGAGGATGCGCTCGCCGGCCGGCAACGAGGGCGCCCCGTCGAAGCCACCGGCGACACCGTTGCCTTGCCCGAAGGCCCGGTCGACGAGGCCGACCGCCTCGTCGTGGACGATGTCGCCGGCGACCGCGACGACCGTGTTCGCGGGCCGGTAGCGCGTCGCCCAGAAGTCCCGGATACGACCCGGGGCAAGGCCCCGGATGTCCGCCTCCTCGCCGCAGATCTCGCGCCCCAGCGGCCCCCGCCCGAACATCGCCTGCTGGAACAGGATCTGACAGTACTCGGCCGGATCGTCGAGGTAGCCCCGGATCTCCTCGACGATGACGCTCCGCTCGCGGTCGATCTCGCCCTCGTCGAGGTCGGGCCGGCAGATCAGCTCACCCAGGACGTCGATCGCGCGGGCGGCCTCGCGGCGGGGCACCCGCGCCCAGTAGATGGTCGATTCGCGATCCGTCGCCGCGTTGAACGAGCCGCCGACGCCCTCGATCGCCTCGCTGAGGGCACGGGTGGAGGGGTAGGCGGCGGTGCCCTTGAACGTCAGGTGCTCGAGGAAGTGGGCCACGCCCAGCTGGCCCTCGGCCTCGACCCGGGAGCCGGCGAGCACGTAGGCGGCCACCGCGACCGACCGGGAATCGCGGAGCCTGGCGCTGATCACGCGCGGGCCTCCGGCCAGCTCGGTCCGTTCGAACATCGGCGCGATGGTACCTGCTCGGGTCTCGAATCGAAGCGGCCGGCGCCCGTCGGGCGCCGGACGCGTGTCGCTGTTGGGACCGTCGCCGGCTACTTGGGCAGGTAGGGCTCGACCCAGCTCTGCAGGAAGAACAGCAGGAAGGCGATGCTGACGACCCACATCAGCGGGTGGATCTCGCCCAGCTTCCCGCGGGCGAGCTTGATCACCACCCAGGTGATGAAGCCGGCGCCGATCGCGGGGCTGATCTCGAAGGTGATGGGCATCAGGATGATCGTGAGGAGGGCCGGGAAGCCGTCCTCGAAGTTGGCCACGTTGATGTCGCGGACCTGGGTGAACATCAGGAAGCCCACGAGGACGAGCGCAGGAGCCGTCGCGACGCCGGGGATGATGCCCGCGAGCGGGGCAAGGAAGATCGCGAGAAGGAACAGGGCTCCGGTGACAACCGAGGCGAATCCCGTCCGGGCACCCTCGGCGACACCGGCGGCGCTCTCGATGTAGGTCGTGTTCGAGGAGACGCCACCGAGGCCGCCAACGGCGGCGGCGACGCTGTCCACGAGCAGCACCCGACCGACATTCGGTACGGAGCCGTCTTCGTTGGCCAGGCCGGCTTCGCTGGCCACGCCGGTGACCGTCCCCATGGTGTCGAAGAAGTCGACCAGCATGATCGAGAAGATCACGAGGACGGCCGTCAGCAGGGGCAGGACCGCGAAGACGTTCCCGAGGTCGAAGGCACCGATAGTGCTGAAGCTCGGGACCCACGAGAACGAGGTCGGGACGGTGGCGACACCGGCCACGAGGGCCACGATCGTGGTGACCACGATCGAGATGATGAGCGAGGCCCTGATCTTGCGGGCCCACAGGACGGCCGTCAGGAGCAAGCCGAAGAGGAAGACGAACTGGGCCGCCGTCGTCGGCAGGATCGGCACGAGGGGCGGCCCCTCGGCCGGCGTGCTGCCGGTGGAGCCGATCAGGCCGCCGTTGTTGAAGCCGATGAAGAGGATGAACAGGCCGATGCCCGCGCCGATCGCTCGCTTGAGCGACAGCGGGACGGCATTCATGACGGCCTCCCGGAGGCCGACCAGGACCAGGACCGTGACGACGACGCCCTCGAGGACGATGACGCCCATGGCGCCGGCAGGGCTGAGCCCACGGGCCGTGAGGCCGAAGGCCACGATGGCGTTGATCCCGAGACCCGCCGCCAGCGCGAACGGGTAATTGCCGACCACGCCCATGACGATCGTCATGATTCCGGCGATGAGCGCCGTCGCCGCGGACACGGCGACCGTTCCCGCCGGATCGAGGCCGAAGCCAGCGCCGAGGATCCCGGCGTTCACGAAGACGATGTAGACCATGACCATGAACGTGGTCAGGCCGCCGCGAACCTCCGTCGCGAGGTTCGTCCCGCGCTCGGCAAACTTGAAGTACGACGCAATCGCGTCCACGCGCTCGGACCTCCCTTCCTCCGGCGAGCCGGCCCGAGCGGGCCGATCAGCGCCAACTCCCTCCGGGGCCGATGGTACGCGTCCGTGCGGGCCGCCGGGAGCCTCCGCGACACCCCCGGGAACGGGTCAGACCGCGTCAGTCCTCGGCTGCGGGCTCCGTGCCGAGAAGCTCCATCTGGACGAAGCCGGAGGTGTCGAAGGCGAGCTGCTCGGGCTCGAACGGTGAGCGCCCGCCGCCGTCGCCGACGGGGGCGAACTCGACCACGACCCGCTCGTCGCCCTGGACGAGGGTGTAGACGAGCAGCTGGTCGGGTCGCGTCGTGAACTCGAGGTGCTCGAACGAATCGACGTTCAGCGTCACTGCGATCGGGGTGAAGTAGGTCGAGATCTCGGGCTGCTCGGTCACGATCCGCTCGACCCAGCCGGTGCCGTGCGAGACGAGCTCACGCTCCCGGAAGTAGCGGTACGTGACGGTCTGCTTGAGCAGCGGGCGGAGCAGGTTGAGCATGTCCTCGCGACTCGATACGACGCCCTGGTTCACGAAGAACTTCGCCGGTGGCTCGCTGGACATGGCGTCTTCCTCCGGGGGCACGTCGGGGGTCGGAAGGACGGCCTCGATGCTACTCCATGGACCTGCCCGCCGAAACCCTCCGGCGGCCGATCCCGGGTGGTCCCGGGGCCCGCGTATGATCGGGCCATGCTCCTGGCGATCGATGTCGGAAACACCAACATCACCGTCGGCCGGTTCCGGAACGGTGGCCTCATCGGCGTGCGGCGGGCGCTCACCAACCCACGGGCCAGCGTCGACGAGCTGGAGCTCCTGCTGGACGGCCTGCTGCGCCTCGACGATGCCTCGTTCGCCGAGGTCTCAGCCATGGCCTGCGCCTCGGTCGTGCCGGCCGTCACGGTCGGGCTCGAGGCGATCGCGACGCGCCGGGAACGGCCGATCGTCGTTGCCGGCGTTGGGACCGTGCCCCTCCCTGTCCGGGTCGATCGACCGGGCGACGTCGGCGCCGACCGCCTCGTCAACGCCCTCGCCGCCGCGCGACTCCACGGGACGCCGGCGGTCGTGGCCGACTTCGGGACGGCGACGACCTTCGACTGCGTCGCCTCGGACGGCGCGTACATCGGCGGCGCCATCGCCCCCGGACTGGAGCTCGGGCTCGAGGCCCTGGCCGCCAGGACGGCCAAGCTGCCGAGGATCGAGCTTCGAGCCCCCGACCGGGCTATCGGACGCGACACGGTGAGCGCGATCCAGGCCGGCGCGGTGCTCGGCTACCAGGCGCTGGCGAGCGGCCTGCTCGCCAGGATTCGACGGGAGCTGGCCGACGCCACCGGGGTCGCCGTCGCGGACGTCCACACGATCCTCACCGGGGGCCTGTCGGCGGCACCCTGGGCGAGCGCCATCGAGGGGGTCGAGGTCATCGATCCGGACCTGACGCTCAAGGGCCTGGGGATCCTCCATGCCGAGGTGAGCGGCGGCGAGCCCCTCGAGCTGGGTCTCGGATGAGCGGCGAAAACCGGCCCGAGGCGCCGGCCCCGCGCCTTGCCGGACGGCTGGTTGCCCTGGGGGTCACCGGCTCGATCGCTGCCTACAAGGCGGTCGAGCTGCTGCGGCTGCTGACGGCCGAGGGCGCCGATGTCGTCGTCCTGCTGTCGCCCTCGGCGGCCCGCTTCGTCGGGCCCATGTCCTTTGCCGCGCTCTCGCGCCACCCCGTCGAGACCGAGGTCATGGAGCTCCTGCCCGACGGACGGATCGGGCACATCGTCATCGCCGACAGTGCCGATGTCATCGTGGTCGCGCCGGCGACCGCCCACTTCCTCGGTGCGATGGCGACCGGGCTGGCCGGCGACGTCATCACCGCCGCCTGCCTCGCCAGCGCGGCGCCGGTCGTCGTCGCGCCGGCAATGGACGGCGACATGTGGAGCCACCCGGCGACGCGGGCGAACGTGGCCCGTCTCCGTGACGACTTCGGGTACGAGGTCGTGGCCCCGGGCAGCGGGCCGCTGGCCTCGGGCCAGTCCGGGGTGGGCCGCCTCGCCGACCTGCCGGCGATCGTCGAGGCCGTCGTGGCGGCGGTGGCCGGTCGGCCCGTCCGCCAGCCCGATTCCGCGGCCCGTCCGCCCCTCGCCTCGGCCACGCCGCGCGAGGCAGACCTGACCGGGCGCCACATCGTCGTCACCGCGGGCGGCACGCGCGAGCCCATCGACCCCGTCCGCTTCATCGGCAACCGCTCGACCGGGAAGATGGGGGTCGCGATCGCAGACGCCGCCCTCGACCGGGGCGCGAGGGTCACCGTCATCGCCGCAGACGTGTCGGTCGCCCTGCCCGACGATCGGGCCCGCGTGGCCCGCGTCGAGACGGCGGCAGAGCTTCGAGAGGCCCTCCTCGACCTCCTCTTCGAGGGCGCCGCGCCCGGGGGCAGCCCGGCCGCCCCGCCACCCAGGCCCGGCTTCGATGCCCTCGTCATGGCCGCCGCGGTCGCCGACTTCACGCCGGCCCGGCCCGCGGCCCGGAAGCTGACCCGTGGCGAGGCCCTGACCCTCGAGCTGCGCCCGACCGCGGACCTGCTCGCCGAGATCGCCCGGATCGTCCGGGGCCTCGACGACCAGGGCGCCCCGACCCGGACCCCGATCGCGCCGGCGCCGGTCCTCGTCGGCTTCGCCGCCGAGACGGGCTCGCTCGACCGGGCCGCCGACAAGCTCGGGGCGAAACGGGTCGACCTCCTCGTCGCCAACGACGTCGCGGAACAAGGCTCGGGCTTCGGCACGGACACGAATCGGGTCGTCATCCTGGATTCGGCCGGCGGCCGCGTCGAGCTGCCGCTGCTGTCGAAGCGGGAGGTCGCGGACCGGCTGCTCGACCGGGTCGCGGCGGCATTGGACGAGCGCGACGCGGTCGATCAGACTGCCGCCATGCAGGAGGCCACGCGATGAGCGCCAGCCAGGGTGGGACCGCCGACGCGATCCGCCGTCTCACGGTCGCCGACATCGGCCGGATGCACGCCGACGGCGAGCGCCTGCCGATGCTCACCGCCTACGACCACCCGACGGCCCGGATCCTCGACGAGGCCGGGATCCCGATGCTCCTCGTTGGCGATTCGCTCGGCCAGGTGCTCCTCGGCTACGACTCCACGGTCCGGGTGACGATGACCGAGATGCTCCACCACACGGCCGCGGTCGTCCGGGGAACGAAGCGGGCGCTCGTCATCGGCGATATGCCGTTCCTCTCCTACAGCACGCCCGATGAGGCCGTCGAGAACGCTGGACGATTCCTCCGCGAGGCCGGTGCGACGGCGGTGAAGATCGAGGGCGGCGTCCGCTCCGCGCGGATCGTCGAGGCCCTCACCCGGGCCGGCATCCCGGTCATGGGCCACATCGGCTGGACGCCCCAGTCGCAGCACGGACTCGGGGGCAAGGTGCGTGTCCTCGGCAAGAGCCGGGAGGCCGCCAGGTCGCTCCTCACGGATGCGGTCGCGATCCAGGAGGCCGGCGCCTTCGCCGTCGTCCTCGAGCTCGTCCCCGAGCAGCTGGCGGCGGTGATCACGTCCCGGCTCCGGATCCCGACGATCGGGATCGGGGCGGGAGCCGGCTGCAGCGGCCAGGTCCTCGTCGTCAACGACCTGCTCGGGATCGGGACGTTCAGCCCCCGCCACGCCCGCAAGTACGCCGACCTCGAGGGCACCATCCGAGCCGCCGTCGAGAGCTGGGCCGCGGACGTCACGAGCGGCGCCTTCCCGGGACCGGCCGAGACGGTCCGGATGGACGAGGCCACCCTCGACGAGGCCCTCGGGCGGACGTCCGACGACAGGGCGGCGGGGGGTGGCATGGCCAGCGGCCTGCCGGCGGGCATCCCCCTCGACCGCGACCTGTAAATCCCTCGTTGACTCGAGTCGTCCGGACCCGCGAGGCGCTGCGGGCCGTCCTCGACACCGGCCGCCGGCCGGTCGGGCTGGTGCCGACGATGGGCTGGCTCCACGATGGCCATCGGGCCCTGATGGCCAGGGCACGGGCCGAGAGCGCCACGACGGTGGTCACGATCTTCGTCAACCCCCGCCAGTTCGGCGATCCGGCCGACCTCGCCCGCTACCCGCGGAACGAGGATCGCGACCTGGATATCTGCGAGGCCGAAGGCGTCGAGCTCGTCTTCATGCCGTCGGTCGAGGAGGTCTACCCGCCGGGCTTCGACACGACGGTCTCCCTCGGCGCGATCGCCCGACCCCTCGAGGGCGCGGCCCGGCCCGGGCACTTCGAGGGGGTGGCGACCGTGGTGGCGATCCTCTTCAATCTCATTCGGGCCGAACGTGCGTACTTCGGCCAGAAGGACGCCCAGCAGGTCGCCGTCATCCGGCGGATGTCGATCGACCTCGCCATCCCCACCGAGGTCATCGCCTGCCCCACGGTCCGCGAGCCGGATGGCCTGGCGATGTCGTCGCGGAACGTCCACCTCGCCCCGAACGAGCGCGCCGCGGCGCCGGTCCTCCGTCGGGCGCTCCTCTCCGCGCGCGAGGCCTGGTCCGCTGGTGAGCGCTCCGGGGATGTCCTCCGCGACCGGATGCTTGCTGAGCTCGCCGAGGAGCCGCTGGCCGCGGTCGAGTACGTGTCGGTCGCCGATGCCGGGACGCTCGAGGAGCTCGACCAGGTCGCCGGCCCGGCACTGCTGTCGCTGGCCGTCGAATTCGGGACCACCCGGCTCATCGACAACGAGCTGCTGGGCACGGGCTGATTCCCGGCCACGTCGGTGCGGAAGCTGGTCCCGTTCTGGGCCGATCAGCTACGGATCCCCGTGGCAGGCGACGGGCTACGTCGCGAACGAGGCCTCGGCCGCCACGTCCAGGATCCCGTCAATGTCCAGGTTCTCCGCCACGAGGCGCTTGATCTCCTCGATCTTCTCGAGGTCGGCCGGATGTGTCTTCACGAGCAGGTCGTGGACCTCGGAGGCAACCGAGTAGGTGTCCTCGGGGACGAGGGCGGCGAAGAGATCGGCCCGGCGGATGGCGTCGATGACGGCCTGGCGCGGCCGGTAGCCCCCGGTCAGGACGAGCCCGATCGCGGCGCCCTCGTGCCCCGCGACGTCGGACCGGCCGCCGATTCCGATGAACTCGCCCGGGTCGGCGGAGCCGGCGGGACCCATGAGATGCGCCGTGGTCAGCGTCAGGATCACGTCCTCGCGATCGCCGGGGACGATGACCAGCGTGCCCGGGCCCACCCGCTCCAGCATGTGGCCAGGCTCCATCGCCCCGATGGCGACGCCGTCGATCACGCGTTCGAGGTCCGGACCCGGGTGGAGGACCTCGCCGTGGACCCCCTCGAGGATCATCTCGAGCGTCGGGTTCGACAGGATCGGTCGGACCGGGAGGGTCCCGAGGAGTGGGATCCCGTGGGGCGCCAGCCCCCGCTCGATGACCGCCGCGATCCCGGGTTGAGCCTCGATGTCGACCTTGTTCACGATCGCCCCCGCGACCTCGACCCCGTGGTCGCGGAAGAGGGCGGCGTTGAGGACGATCTCGTCGATCGGCCGGCCAACGCCGCCCTCGCTGACGATGATCGTCGGCGCCCCGAGCATCGCTGCAACGGTCGCGTTGGAGAGCCCGATGACGGCGCCGACGCCGGCGTGCCCGGTGCCCTCGATG
>DASWGY010000074.1:0-10307 GCA_036393495.1 Candidatus Limnocylindrales bacterium | reverse complement strand
CCTCGCGGTCGTCGTCGTGGCGCTGCTGTTCGGCGATCGCAAGGCGGCCGACGCCGACGTCGTCGAAGTGGAGGGTCCGGCCTTCACCCGGTTCCTGTTCTCCAACACCCGCGCCGGGCTGTTCTGGCTCCCGATCCGCATCTTCCTCGGCTTCTCGTGGCTCGAGTCGGGACTCGGCAAGGCCCTGAACGCCGACAACGCCTGGCTCGGTGGCGGTTCCGCCCTCCGCGGCTACTGGGAGCGCGCGGCCTCGATCCCCGAGGAGGGGCGGCCGCCGATCTCGTTCGAGTGGTATCGCGACTTCATCAGGCTGCTCCTCGATAACAACGCGGAGACCTGGTTCGCCTGGCTGATCACCTTCGGCGAGATCGCCGTCGGGATCGGCCTGCTCATCGGCCTCCTCACCGGCGTCGCCGCCTTCTTCGGGGCCCTGATGAACATGTCCTTCCTGCTGGCCGGCTCGGCCTCCACGAACCCCGTCCTGTTCACGTTCGCGATCGGCCTGATCCTTGCCTGGCGCGTTGCCGGCTACTACGGCATCGATCGATACCTCTTGCCGATGCTCGGCACGCCGTGGCGAGCCCAGGTCTCGACCCGTCCGCCCGCCCAGTCCATCAGCTGATCGAAGCGGCTTCGGCGGGCGCCCCTCGGCGTCCCCCCGCCCGAGCTCACCCCTTGACGCAACGACCCGGGTTCCCCCCGACCCGGGTCGTTCGTCGTCTCCGCGAGTGTGCGGTCGGAGATCCGGGGTCGGGGGTCGGGAGTGGGGGCCGGGGTCGGGGTCGGGGCGGGGTCGGGGCGGGGTCGGCCCGGCGAGGTCAGCCGCGACGGCCGATGATCGCCGCCGGATCGGCGGTCCCCACCCGCCCGGCTGGCCGTTCGACGTGAAAGCCGACCCCCTCGAGCAGGCGCCGCGCGATGTCGGCGCGCAGCTGCCGCTCGAGGGGCTCGACCGGGTCTCGCTCGGCGAGGGTGACGACCGCCTCCCGCGGCTCGCCGTCGGTCACGTGGCGGCGCAGGAGCTCCGCGCCGAGGCCCTGCCGCCGCCGATCCGGCTGCACCCCCAGCCCGAGGAGGAGCCGCCGCTCCGCCGGCGCGGCCGAGATCGCCGCCCCCACGACCGTCCGTCCGGCGACCGCGGCGCTGACCCGGGCGCCATGCGGCCCGCGGAGCGCCGCGAGGACGAGGTGGTGAGCGTCGCCCGGGTCGGAAGGTGGGATGACCCGCGCCCCGAGCTCCAGGCCGGCCCAGCTGGCCGCGTCCACGTCATCGAGGATCTGGACGTCTCCACGAGCTGCGGGGGCGCGACCTGACGGCGGACGGATGGCAGCGCGCCCTGCCGCCGCCTGGACGGCAGCACCTTCCTCGAGAGCAGTGCCGGCGCGCCACCAGCCGAGATCGCCCGCCGTCCGGACGAGGGCCGGCACCGCGAGCTCACGGAGGACGGCGGCCGTTTCCTCGGCCTGCCGGTCCGCCGCGTCCTGGGCGGCGTCGACGCGGAGGCCCGCGTTCGGCTCGTCGTCGAGCCACTCGGGCAGCGGGGCCTGACCGTAGCGCTCGGCCTCGACGGTCCAGCGCGCCCGCCAGGCCGCGGGCACGGCCGCAGGCGGCTCGAGGTGCGAGGCCGCGAGCCAGACGAGGGTCCAGGTCCTCGGGACGACCCGGTACACGTCGTAGCCGCCGCCGCCAGTCGCGAGCCAGCGGCCGCCCGCCCAGCGGTGGGCGATCGAGTGGACGAGACCGGCGGCCGCGCCCATCGCCGTCGTCGTGATGCGCAGATTCGCCAGCGGATCCCAGGCATGCGCGTCGGAGCCGTGCTGCGAGACGATGACGTCGGGGCCGAACGTCGCCGCGACCTCGGGCAGGACGGCGCGGAGCGCGGCCAGCCAGCCCCGCTCGCCCGTGCCCGGATCCAGCGGCAGGTTGAGCGACGTGCCGGCCGCGGCTCCCTCGCCGAGCTCGGCCACGAACCCGGAGCCCGGGAAGAGGGTCCGGCCCGACTGGTGGATCGACAGCGTCACGACTCCCGGGTCGCCGGAATGGATCGCCTGGACGCCGTCGCCGTGATGAACGTCGAGGTCGACGTACAGGACCCGGAGCCCGTCGCGGCGAGCGCGGGCGATGGCCAGGGCCGGATCGTCGTAGACACAGAATCCGGAGGCTCGATCGGACATCGCGTGGTGGAGCCCGCCGCCCGGATGGAAGACATGCGCCGCCGTACCGCCGAGGATCGCGTCCATCGCCCGGATCGAGCCGCCCGCAACGGCCGCGGCGGCGTCGTGCATGTCGGCGAAGGCCGGCGTATCACCCGGCCCGATCCCGGCCTCCCAGTCCCCAAGGGGCTGCGCGGAGAACCGCCGAACGACCTCGAGGTAGTGGGGTTCGTGGACCCACAGCAGCTCGGCGTCGGGCGCCGGCTCCGGTGCCAGCTCAACGACCCCGCCGGCGCCCGCGTCGGCGGCGACTGCCCGGATCAGGTCGATCCCGGGGCCGAACCGCCGAGGAGTCAGGGGATGGCCAGGTCCGAGGTCGTAGCGCTCGGACCACGGGCCGAAGACGAGGATCGGGTCCACCCTCAAGACGATACCCTGCCGCCGGGGGCCGCTCGGGGCTCGCGGATCCCGCTCGGGGCTCGCGGCTCCCGCTCGGGGCAGCGGCAACCGCTCCGGGACAGTGGCAACCACCCCGGGCAATGACCGCCGCTCCGGTGCAGTAGCCCGGTCGAGTACCATCGCCAGATGGACCTCATCGCGATCCTCGTCGTGATCCTGATCCTGGTCGTGGTCTGGCGGGGCCCCAAGACCCTGCCCCAGATCGGTTCGATGCTCGGCCGCGGCGTCAAGGCGGCCCGTGAGGAAGCGAGCCAGATCCGCTCGGATCGGGCGGACCAGAGCGACACGGACAAGCCACCGACCCCTTGATGCGGCCGAGCGACCGCCGGCCGGCACCGCCCAGACCGGCGGCTGTAGACCTCGCCGCTGCGGTCCTCGTCTTCGGCGGCCTCCTCGGGTTCGGACAGGTCGCGGTCGGCGACTTTGCGATCACCGGAAGCCTGCCCGCCAAAGGCCCGATCGTCGGCGTCGCCCTCATCCTCTACGGCACCTCGACCGCGCTCGGCGTGATCGTTCGGACGGGTCGGCTGTGGCTGCCGGCGATCAACCTTGCTCTCCTCTTCGCCATCCTCTACCTGCTGGCGATCGGGCGGCTCCTCCCGCTCGCGCTCGGCCTCGCCTACGGGGCGGCCGCCGCGTCGCTGCTCGGCAGCCGCGGCTGGTTCGCGGCCGTCGCGCGCTCCCGCTCCCCATCGTCACCCTGAGGACGGGGGCCTCGCTCAGTCGGCCGGCACGCCGTGGCCGCCCGCGCCCCCGACGACGAGCGGTCGCCAATCGACGTCGCCGAACGGGGGCTCGTCGCCGAGTCCCAGCGGCTGGACGGGATACGGCGGAGTCATCGGGAGGCCGTCCGGGGAGGCCACCGGCAGGTCGAGGCCGTGGGCGAACATCTCGACCCCGGCGTGACGCTGGGGGTCGAGGCCGGAGATTGCGACCCCGACCAGGCGCGCCGAACGCGCCACCGCCGCCTCGAGGACCGCGTCGGTCGTCACGCCGGTGGGATCGGCCGGGTCGACGATCACGAGCTCCCGCTCCCCTACCAGCCAGCCCGACGCACGGCGGCCCGGGATCCCGCCGGCCCACGGCCCATCCACGCGCGTGAGCGTGGGGCCCAGCTTCTCGAGAACCGGCCCGCCGTTGCCAGGGCCGGGCGCGAAGGCCGCCCGGAGGCGCGCCTCGTCGTCGAGGCCGACGAGCTGCTGGAGGGTGACGAAGGTCGGCTGCCAGAGCTGGATACGGCCGGCCGCCGCGGCGGCGAGCGCCTCGACCGGGGTCATCCAGGCAGCCTCGGCGACCTCGGCAGAACCCTCGGCAACCTCGGTCCCCGGGGCCACCAGGGCGGCGAAGAAGCGGGCGTCGAAGCGCCGGGAGAGCGAGATCGGGGTCACCCAGCGGGTCAGCGAGATGAGGTCCGACGCGCGGACGCGGATGCCTGTCTCCTCGGCCGTCTCGCGGACGGCCGCCACGTGGTGAGCGAGCGCGTCGACGGGCGTCAGGCCACCATCCGCGGCCACTTCGAGGGCCAGGTTCGCGGCTGCCTGCTCGGCGCTGAGGCCGGCCGCGGCGAGGGCCCCGGGCGCCGAATCGGCGGGATCGACGCGACCCCCGGGGAAGACGTGGATGTCCGGCCCGAAGGCCATCGTCGCCGATCGCCGGGTGAGGAGGGTCTCAAGGCCGCGGGGGCCGGGTCGGAGCAGGACGACGGTCGCGGCCGGGAGGGGGCGGGACCTCACAGGGCGGCGGCCCGCTCGTCAAGCTGCGCGGCGAGGGCATCGGCGTCGGTGACGGGGACCTGGCATGCGAAGCCTCGGCAGACGTAGGCGGTCGGCCGGTTCCTGATCCGCGTCCGGCCCGCGAGGAGCGGCACGGCGCTGGCCATCGGGTCGGCGGCCAGGGCCACGACCCGGGCGGGATGGAAGCCGCCGGAGGCGACCGCGAGGAGCTCGCGGGTGCCCGGCTCGTCGGGCGACCCCACGATCGCGATCTCGACGATGTCGCCGAGGGCCAGCTCGAACGCCGACAGCCACTTCGCGAAGGCCGTCGGGTACCGGGCGGCAAGCGGAGCGATGGACGGAAGGGCCCGTTCGGCGGCGGTCCGGTAGCGGCCCTCGCCAGTCAGGGCGGCGAGGCGGAGGAGGACGTGAGTCGCCATCCCCCCGCCCGATGGCGTCGCGTTGTCCTGGACGTCCTTCGGCCGGGTGATGAGGCGCTCATGGTCGTCGGCCGTGTCGAAGAAGCCGCCATCGGGGTCGGCGAAGTGCTCCAGGACACTGTCCATCAGTGCGCGAGCCGTCGTGAACCAGCGCTCCTCGAACGTCGTGTCGTAGAGCGCGAGGAGCCCGTCTGCCAGGCAGGCGTAGTCCTCGAGGACGCCATCGCCCGTCGCCCGGCCGTCCTTCCATGAGCGCATCAGCCGTCCGTCTCGATACAGCCCGGAGAGCACCGACTCCGCGGCACCCGACGCGAGCGACTTCGCCTGGTCGCCGTTCTCCCCGCGCCCTCGGCGGGCGAGGGCCGCGATGGCGAGGCCGTTCCAGGCCGCCAATGCCTTGTCATCGCGCGCCGGCTGGGGCCGCTGGGCGCGCCGCTCGAGGAGCCGTCCGCGGATGGCGGCGAGGCGAGTCTCAACCTCGGCGGATCCCTCTGGGCGGATTCGCTGGAGGATGTTGCCACCCTCCCAGTTGCCGGCTGCCGTGATGTCGTAGAACCGGGCGAAGAACGCCGCGCCGTCGGGCCCGAGGACGTCCCCGACCTCGTCCGCGCTCCAGACGAACGTGCCGCCCTCCTCACCCTCCGTGTCGGCATCCTGGCTGGCCGCGAACGAGCCGTCGTCGCGCCGCAGCTCGCGGGCGAGGTAGGCGACGACGCCGTCGGCGATCTCGAGATATCGAACGTCGCCCGTGAGGCGCCAGCCCGCGGCGTACACCGACAGCAGCTGGGCGTTGTCGTAGAGCATCTGCTCGAAATGGGGTACGAGCCAGCGGGCATCGGTCGAGTAGCGGTGGAAGCCTCCGCCGAGCTGGTCGTGAATGCCGCCGTCGGCCATGGCATCGAGGCTGCGCCGGGCGATCGCCAGCGGTCGCGGATCGCCGGTCGCGGCGGCACGACCCAGCAGGAACTCGATCGTCATCGGCTGGGGAAACTTCGGGGCGCCGCCCCAGCCACCGGTTGCGGCGTCGAAGCCCTGCTCGAGGAGCGACACCGCGGTGTCGAGCAGCACGGGCGAAGGTCCCTCGGCGCGCCCGGTCGCCGGCAAGCGGGAACCTTCGGCGAGCGCGGCGACGAGGCGTGAACCGGAGCCTTCGACCCCGTCGCGGTCCTCCACCCAGGCCCGGTGCACGCCCTCGAGGACCTGGCGGAAGCTCGGCAGGCCATGACGCGGCTCTGGGGGGAAGTAGGTGCCGCCGTAGAACGGCCGACCGTCTGGAGTCAGGAAGACCGACATCGGCCAGCCCCCGCCGCCGGTCATCGCCTGGACCGCGCCCATGTAGACCTGGTCCAGGTCGGGCCGCTCCTCGCGATCGACCTTGATCGAGACGAAACGGGCGTTGAGGTAGTCCGCGGTGGCCTCGTCCTCGAACGATTCACGCTCCATGACGTGGCACCAGTGGCAGGCGGCGTAGCCGATCGAGAGGAAGATCGGCCGGTCGAGGAGCTTGGCCCGAGCCAGGGCGTCCGACCCCCATGGCGACCAGTCGACGGGGTTGTGGGCGTGCTGGAGGAGGTAGGGGCTGGTCTCGCCGGCGAGGCGGTTGGTGTGACGGGGCTCGGGTGGGGACGCTGGCGCCTCGGACATCGCTCGATGGTATGCCAGCCCGCCCGATCGACGGATCGGCGGTACCGTCTCGTCATGCGCACGGCTGCCATTCCCGGCTTCCTGCCCTCGACGAACGGCTTCGCCTTCGTCAACCGATGGCCGCCAGGGCCGGCGTTCGAGGTCCGGGCTCGGTACCTCCGGATCGGGATCGGCGAGGTCGCGGAGGGCCTGTGCGGCGGGATGTGCTTCGCCGCGGCCGACCGGTTCCTGCGGGCCGAGCTGCCGCCCCCGGACACGGCAGCCCCCGCAGCGGGAACGCCCTTGTTCGACGAGATCGCCAGCCGCCAGCTCGATTCGCTCGAGCTCGGGCTGACCCCGCTCCGGTTCTGGTGGACCGCCGCTCGCCTCCGGGCTGGCCGCTGGACGGCCCCTGCCCAGGTCGCGGCGTGGCGGGCGATCCGCGCCGACATCGACGCCGGGCGGCCGGCGATGCTCGGCCTCGTCCGCTCGCCGGCGGTCAACCCGTTCTCGCTGACATCGAACCACCAGGTCCTGGGCCACGCCTACGAGGCGAGTGCAGCGTCGGCCACCATCCGGATCTACGACCCCAACCACCCCGGCCGCGACGATGTCGCCATCACCCTCCGGCTCGAGGCCGCCAGCCCGGCGGGCGCCCGACCTTCGGACGAGGCGCGGCGTTCAGTCAGCCTGCGACAGACGACGGGCGAACCGCTTCTGGCGCTCCTGCGTCTGCCGTTTCGGTGAGCCGAGGCTCGGTCAGGCTGGCCGTCCCATCGCGGCCGCCGCGGGCCGGCGTGGCGGGCGCCTTCGGGATCGTGGCTCGGATGCGTCGGTACCAGGCATACCCGGCGAGACCGACGATGAGACTGCCGGCGCCGCCGACCGCGACCGAGAACGGCACGCCGTAGGCCGAGGCGAGCAGGCCCGCGAACAGACCGCCGACCGGCGTCGAACCGGCAAAGACGGTGGTGTACACGCTCATCGCCCGGCCTCGGAGCGCGTCCGGGACGGTCACCTGGATCGAGGTGTTGCCGGTTGCCGCCATCGCGATGCCGCCGGCCCCGACCACGAACATGGCGACGAGCGAGATCGCGTACGACTCGGATCCGGCAAGGACCAGCTCGGCCACGCCGAGGGCCGCACCACCGAGGCCGATCAGGGCCAGGCGGTTCCGACCCGAGAAGGCGATCGTCAGGGCGGCGACCAGCGAGCCGACACCCGACGCGGCCATCAGGAACCCGTAGCCCTCGGCCCCGGCGTTGAGGACGTCGCGGGCCAGGGCCGGGATCACGACCGAGAAGTTCATGCCGAACGTCGCGACGAGCCCGATGACGAAGATCGGCAGCAGCACGGGCGGCGTCCGGCCGACGTACCGCAGGCCCTCACCGAGGTCGGCAAAGACACCTCGGACGTTCGTCGGCCGGGCCAGCCGCGGCGGGTGGCGGAGCTCGGCGTCGTCCATCCGAAGGTAGGCCACGATCACGGCCATGAAGCTGATCGCGTTGATCAGGAAGGCGACCGAGATGTCGGTGGCCCCGATCGTCAGCCCCGCGACAGCGGGCCCCACGATCCGGGCGCCGTTGAACACCGCGGAGTTGAGGGCGACCGCGTTGCCGATGTCCTCGCGCCCGACCATCTCGACGACGAAGGCCTGGCGGGTCGGCATGTCGATCGAGTTGACGACCCCCAGAAGCAGGGCCAGGACGACCACGTGCCAGACCTCCGCGACGTGGCCGGCGGTCAGGCCGAACAGGATGAAGGCCAGGATCATCGAGACCACCTGGGTCACGGCCAGGGTCTGGCGCTTTGGCAGGCCGTCGGCGATGAGGCCGCCGAAGAGGCCCAGGACGAGGATCGGCCCGAACTGGGCCGCGGCGACGACGCCGAGCCAGAAGGGGTCGCCCGTGATCTGGAGGACGAGCCAGCTCTGGGCCACCATCTGCATCCAGGTGCCGATGAGCGACACGAGCTGGCCGACGAAGAACAGGCGGTAGTTGCGGTGCCGCAGCGCCCGCCAACCGCGGAAGGCGACCATGGAGGCTCGTGACGGCCGACCGAGGGTCATCCGCGAGCTCGCTTCCCGCCGCGCGAGCCGGCTCGCGCGGTCCCCGACTGCGTGCGCCGAGGGGCTCGCTCCTTGCGGCCAGGGTGACCGGGGTCAAGACCGGCGTCGAGGTCGGCGAGGTACACCTCGAAGTGCCGGCGACGCCCTTCGGCCTCCGCGATCATCGACTGGATCCGGTCGTGCTTCGCCCGCAGGATGGCGATCTGGTCGTCCATCCGGGCGAGCGCGTCGGCAACGATCCCGCGTCGCTCGACCGGGTCCGTCGCCTCCCGGAACCGGGCCCGGTTGCGGACCCGGGCGGCCTCGTCCTCGAGCAGCCGCCCGATGTCGCCGAGGCTGAACCCGGCATCGTCACGGAGACCGCGGATGAACCGCAGCCGTTCCACGTCGTCAGCGTCGTACAGGCGGTAGTCGCCCTCCGAGCGCGCCGCCGGCTTCAGCAGTCCGAGCTCCTCGTAGTAGCGGATGGAGCGCGCCGTCAGGCCGACCTCGGTGGCGACCTCGGTGATCCGGAGGAGGCGCGCGGGCGAGTCGATCTCGGTCGTCACCAGGCGATGGTATCATAACCTTACCGTTTACGTAAACGTTAGGCATGCGGCGGTTGCGGTTGGCGGCGTAGGATCGCCGGCATGGACTACGGCTTGATCCTGCCGTCCCTCGGCGACGACGCCACGCGCGAGGGCATCGATGCCGCCGGCGAGATCGCCGAGCGCCTCGGCTTCACCGACGTCTGGACGACCGATCACCTCCTCGTCGACGCCAGCGCCGCCGAGGACTACGGCACGATCTTCGAGGCGGTGACGACCCTCGCCTACCTCGCCGGCCGGACCTCGACCGTCCGACTCGGGGCCAGCGTCGTCGTCGTCCCGATGCGCAACGCGGTCGTCCTGGCCAAGGAGCTGGCGACGCTCGACAACCTGTCCCGGGGCAGGCTGATCGCCGGCGTCGGCGTCGGCTGGAGCCGGGCCGAGTTCGCCAACGTCGGGGTCAGCGATCGCTTCGCGGTGCGAGGCGCGTACACCGACGAGACGATCCGCCTGTGGCGCCACCTCTGGTCCGGCGCCGACTGGCCATTCCACGGCCGCTTCCACACCTTCGACGACTTCGTCTTCGGGCCGCTCCCCGAGCAGGGCGGGGGCCTTCCGATCTGGATCGGTGGTCGCCAGGAGGCAGCCCTCCGTCGGGTCGGCCGGCTGGCGGACACGTACCACGCATCGGCCACGAGCCCGTCCGCGTATCAGCCCCGGATCGCCGTCATCCGAGCCGCCGCCGAGGCTGCCGGCCGGCCGATGCCGGTCCTTTCCGCTCGCGTCCGGATCCGCCTGAACGACGCCGCGCCGGTCGATGGCTACGCGATGCGCGGCACGCCCGAGGAGGTCGCCGCCGAAGTCCAGGCGTTTGCCGCGCTCGGGGTGGGGCACCTGGCGCTGACGTTCCCCTCGCGCGACCCGGAGGGGCTCGCCCAGCAGGCTGCGGCCTTCGTGCGCGAGGTGGTCCCGCTCGTGTAGACGGGCCGCCACTCCGGCGCACGGCGACCTTACGATCGTCCTTGCCGTGGTGCCCGAGGGCACAGCGCCTTGGTTCATCCTGCCCGTGATGCTGGCGTTCCTGGGACTGACCGTGGACTTCGCCCGGCCCAAGGATTACGGCCTGGTCCAGTAGTTGGGCCCTCGGCGCCCCGCCGGCACCCGACTGGCAACCACGTCCCGGGCTCAGACCGGCGGCAGCTCCTGGAGGTCGGTCTGGGCGCCGGCGAAGAGGTCGCCGACCGCCGCCACCCGGTCGGGCAACGTCCGGATGGACCAGCGATTGGGGCGCAGGTCGGGATCGTCGAGCTCGTCCCAGGCGATCG
>DASWGY010000073.1:0-11931 GCA_036393495.1 Candidatus Limnocylindrales bacterium | reverse complement strand
CCTCGTCTTCCGACCGTCGGGCATCCTCGGCGAGCGGGTCACCGCGCAGCGCGCATGATGGACACAACCGTCGGCCCCGCCGCTCCGGACGCCACGGTGGACTGGCGTCGCGTGCTCCGGGTCGGCCTTCTCGGCGGTGCCGTGGCGCTGTACGTCTGCCTGGTCGGCATGGTCGAGGTGTTCCAGACGCGGGCCCTCGTGACGGGCGTGATCACCCTCGGCCAGACGACGATGGTCCTCGCCGGCGTCGCGGCAGCCTACCTGACGCTCCGAGGCCGAGCCATGGACCGGAGGAGCGCGGCCCTTGCCGGAGCGGTTGCCGGAGCCGTCGCCGGGGCCTTCCCGGCGGTCCTGGTGGTGCTGGCGGAGGTCGTGAACCTGAGGGCCATGTTCCTGCACGCGTCGCCCGGCACGACGGCCGTGCTGACCGTGGGTCTGGGCGTGGCCGGCGCCTGGGTCCCGATCCTCGCCCTCGCCGTCGTCGGCGCCGTGACCGGACTCCTGTTGACCGCGCCGGCCGCCATCCAGCGGCCGGCGACCGCGGCCCTGACAGCGCTCCTCCTGACGGGACTCTTCGCGGGCCTGCTCCGGCCGCCACTCCTGGCCAGCTCCGTCACCGCCGGAATCGGACGGCTGCTGTTCGCGTCAGACGGGCTGACGATCGTGGGCGCCGTCACTGTCGTCATCGCGGTGATCGGCGGCCGAATCGCCATGCGCCGGGCCAGCCTGAGGTCGCGCGTCGCCGCACTCCCCCCGGCACGGCGACGGGTGCTCACGCCGTCCGCCGTGGTCGCGCTGATCCTGTTCGTCGTGTGGCTGCCGCATGGCGTCGGGCCGTTCTTCGCCCAGGTCGTCGCGGTCGTGGCGCTGTACATCCTCATGGGATTCGGACTCAACATCACGCTGGGCCTGGCTGGCCTCCTCGACCTTGGCTTCGTCGCCTTCTTCGCGGTCGGGGCGTACACCGTGGGGCTGCTGACGTCGACCGCGGAGTACGGAATCGCCCTGTGGCCGTTCTGGGCCGCGGTCCCATTCGCCGTGCTCGTGGCCATGGCGTTCGGGGCCTTCTTCGGGCTGCCCATCCTCGGGATCCGCGGCGACTACCTCGCCATCGCCACGCTTGGCTTCGGCGAGATCATCAGGATCCTCGCCGGCTCCGACCTGCTGAAGGGCCTCTTGGGCGGACCCCGCGGGATCATCAACATCCCGAGGCCCCTGGAGGTGCCTCCCGATCACCTGCTCGCAGGGCCGATCCAGATCTACTACATCGGCCTGGTCTTTGCCCTTGTCGTCGCGTTCGTCGCGATCCGGTTGCGCGATTCGCGTCTGGGGCGGGCGTGGCTGGCGATCCGTGAGGACGAGGACGTCGCCGAGGCGCTCGGCGTCAACCTCGTCCAGACCAAGCTCCTCGCCTACATGCTCGGCGCCGCCTTCGCCGGTCTCGGTGGGGCCGTCTTCGCCGGTCTGCTCGGCTCGATCTTCGCCAGCAGCTTCCCCCTCTTCGTCTCGATCAACGTCGCCGCCCTGATCATCGTCGGCGGCATGGGCAGCATCCCCGGCGTGGTCGTGGGAGCGATCTTCCTGATCGGCGTGCCCGAGCTGTTCCGGGAGTTCTCCGAGTACCGGTTCCTCTTCTACGGCGTGGCCCTGATCGCGATGATGCTGTACCGGCCCGAGGGCCTGCTGCCGTCCAGGATCGTCCAGCGAGAGCTGCACGTTCCCGATGCCGACGCCACCGCCGAGGGGAACGGTGACGGCGATGGCCAGGATCAACCCTCCCGATTGGCGCCGGACGCGGCGGGCTGATCGCGATGCCGTTGCTCGAGGCACAGCACGTCACGAAGCGCTTCGGCGGCCTGAGCGCCGTCCGGGGGCTCGACTTCACCATCGACCAGGGCTCGATCGTCAGCGTGATCGGACCCAACGGCGCCGGCAAGACGACGTTCTTCAACTGCGTCGCCGGGTTCTACCACCCGGAGGAGGGCCAGATCCTGTTCGACGGGGTGCCGATCCATCGTCTCCGCCGCGATCAGATCGCGCACCTGGGCATCGCCCGGACCTACCAGAACATACGGCTCTTCGCGAAGATGACCGCGATCGAGAACATCCTCGTCGGCCAGCACTTCCGGCTGCACGGCACCTGGGTCGGCGCGATCCTCAACACCGCCAGCGTCAAGGCGGAGGAGGTGACCTCGCACGATGAGGCGCGACGGCTGCTCCGGTTCGTCGGGCTCGCCGGCAAGGGCGACGTGATGGCCGACAAGCTGCCGTACGGCGACCAGCGGCGCCTGGAGATTGCCAGGGCCCTCGCGACGCAGCCCAAGCTGCTCCTCCTTGACGAGCCGACCGCGGGCATGAACCCCGCCGAGACCGCCCGGATGACGGCCTTCATTCGCTCTCTCCGCGACGACCTTGGGACGACGATCCTGCTGATCGAGCACCAGATGCGGGTGGTCATGGGGATCTCGGAGCGGATCGCGGTGCTCGACTACGGCGAGAAGATCGCGGAGGGTACGGCGCGCGAGATCCAGACCAACCCGAGGGTGATCGAGGCCTATCTCGGGAGCGGCGGTGCCGCCGACGTCCCGGGACAGGAAAAGGGCCAGGTCGACGTCCAGCCCGAGACTGGCAGCTGATCCGAATGGCAATCCTCGAGATCGAAGGCCTCCACACCTATTACGGCAGCATCCACGCCCTCAAGGGGATCACGCTGTCCGTGAACGAGGGCGAGATCGTGACGCTCATCGGCGCGAACGGCGCCGGGAAGACCACGACGTTGAACTCGATCAGCGGGATCGTGCGGCCGCGGTCCGGCAAGGTCCGGCTCGCCGGGGAGGACATGACGCACGCGCCGCCCCACGAGATCGTCACGCGCGGCGTCGTCCAGGTCCCGGAGGGCCGGCGGATGTTCAGCCGTCTCACCGTCGACGAGAACCTCAGGATGGGCGCCTACACCGTCGTCGATGCGAACGTCATCCGAGCGGGCATCGAGCGCTCATACGCGATGTTCCCGCGCCTGAAGGAACGACGAAGCCAGGTCGCCGGGACGCTGAGCGGCGGCGAGCAGCAGATGCTCGCGATGGCCCGGGGGCTCATGTCAGAGCCGCGCATCTTGCTCCTCGACGAGCCGTCGATGGGGCTCGCCCCGGTCCTGGTCGACTCGATCTTCGAGACCATCCGCCAGCTCCATGCGGCTGGGACCACGATCCTCCTGGTGGAGCAGAACGCCCGGATGGCGCTCCAGGTCGCCGACCGGGGCTACGTCATCGAGACCGGCGCGATCGTCATGAGCGATCGTGCCGACTCGCTCCGGGAGGACCCGAACGTCCAGCGGTCCTACCTCGGGATCACCTGACCGCTGCTCGCTCGTCGATCAGCGCGGAGGCTCGCCCACGATCTCGTACGCGGCCCGGGCGAGCATCACCAGCCCGATCCCCGTCACCCACAGGCCGGGGCCGCGAGTGAAGACGTCGGTCGGCTGGTCGAAGATGAACGCGCGGAGAGCGAGGAGCTCGAGGATCCGGAGCCCGAACCCGATCCAGCCCGTCGCGGCGAGGATGGCAAAGGCCGGCCAGCGGTCGGCCGCGATCGGTCGAGCCGCGGCGTAAGGCAGGGTCACGAAGGCGATCGTCGCCATGGCGGCCACGAAGACGAGGATCCCGAAGCCGTCGAAGGCATTCCCGCCCAGGCTCGGGATGCAGCCCTCACAGCCGACGGACCACCACGGCAGCAGGCAGCCGACCAGGACGACGATCGCCGCGACCGCAGCGAGGAGGCGGGCCCGGCCGATCGGGCGGCGATGCATCGTCATCCGGGGTCCGCGTAGACCTCGGGCTTGAGGACGCCGACGAAACGCAGGTTCCGGTAGAGCTCCCCGTAATCGAGGCCATAGCCGACCACGAACTGGTCCGGGATCGTGAAGCCGGTGTAGTCGACCGGGATCTCGACGAGGCGGCGGGCCGGCTTGTCGAGGAGGGTGCAGATCCGGAGCGTGGCCGGCTTCTTGCCGCCGAGGTAGCGAACGAGGTAGTTCAGGGTCAGGCCCGTGTCGATGATGTCCTCGCAGATGAGGACGTCCTCGCCTTCGATGCTCGACGAGAGGTCCTTGAGGATCCGCACGAGGCCCGACGATTCGGTCGTGGCGCCGCCGTAGGACGAGACCTCCATGAGGTCGATCCGGAGGGGCAGCGTGATCGAGCGCATCAGATCGGCCATGAACGGCAGCGAGCCCTTGAGAACGCTCACCAGGGTCAACCGCCGACCGGCGTAGTCGGTGCTGATCTGGCTCCCGAGCTCGCCGACCCGGGTCTGGATCTGGCTCTCGGTGAGGAGAATCTCACCGATATCCGATTGCATGTCGGCGGTCAGCGTCATCGCGACGTCGGCTCCTTCCGTGGCTGACCGGTCGGGGGCCTGATCGGCGCGTCGACCGGCTCACGGGTCGCGCGCCGGGCCGCAGCGGCGGCACGCCGGCGGCGAGAGCGGGACGCGTTCCGCCGGGTCCCGCTGCGGTCACTCGGAGGCGGCCCGCCGATGGCGGCGGGTTCGCCCGGTGCCTCGCCCGGTGCCTCGCTCGGAGCGTCGGCCGGTACCGCCGCGGGGCCCCGCTCGTCACCCGCCGCGACGACGGCCGGGTCGAGGGTCTCGCCGGCCGAGATCGCCGGGATCGGATCGATCTCGCGGGCTCGGCCGGGGACGACCTGGCCGAGCGTCCCGGACATTGAATCGGCCAGCGCCAGGCGCCCGTACTTGAGCATCATCGCCCGGAAGTCGCGGGCATAGAAGAGCTTGATCCGGATGTCCGGGTAGAGCTCCCGCAGGCGCCGTAGCTTGCGATTCTTCTTCCGGACGAGGCGCTGCTTGAGCGTCGTGAGCTCGAGGAAGAGGTCGAGCTCGGGCAGGTAGAAATCCGGGGCGAAGCTCTCGACGACCTCGCCATCGAGGTTCCAGAGGATCGGGAAGGTCCGGGGCTCGTACTCCCAGTGGACGCCGTAGAAGTCGAGGATCCGGGCCATCTCGGCCTCGCTGCCGTGGGCGAAAGGTGGCCATGGCCGGCCGGCCGCGTCCAGGCCGCTCGGGGCCAGGATCGTCCCCGTCGGACCTGGGTCGCCAGTTGCGGCGGCCCGGTCGGGCACACCCGCGCCGCTTCCGGTCGCGGGATCGAGCGGCGCCGGCTCGGTCACGCCGGCCGCCCGGAGCGTCGCACGTCCAACCCGGATGACCGTCGGGCCGGGCCATCTGGACGGACCAGGTCGTCGAGGTCGCCGGCCCACGAATCGAGGAAGACATGCATGTCGAGGACGTCGTTCGAGCTGACCGGCGCGGCGCCGGCCAGGCGATCGGCCTCGGGTCGGTTGGTCGCGTCGGCGGCGAATCCGAGCGACGTGCTGCCGCATGCCGGACAGTCCAGCTGCAGGAAGAGGAGGTCGTCCCGTCGCGCCAGGACCCGGATCCGGTGGCCCGGGACGTGCTCGTCGCAGACGGTGCACCCCATTCCGTCGAGCAACGCGCCGAGGCGATCCTGCGGACCCATCCAGCCGGAGTGTAGCGGGTCGGACCGTTCCACGACGAGGGCGGGCCTGCCTTGCGCCCGATACTCCCAGGGGGTATGATCGAACCGCCGCCGCCCGCCGGGCGTCGAGATCGGAGCGTCGACTGGAACCAATGGCCGCCACATCGGATCACGCCGCCGGTCACGCCGCGGGACACGCCGCGGGTCACGCCGCCCACGACGGCGCGGACACCTTCCGGCACAGCTACTCGAAGGACAAGGCCCAGCTGGTCCGCCGGCTCGCCCGGATCGAGGGCCAGGTCCGGGGGATCGCCCGGATGATCGAGCGCGAGGAATACTGCGTCGACATCCTCCAGCAGACGGCGGCCCTGCGGGCCGCGGTCGACTCGCTGGCCATCCTCGTCCTCGAGGACCACGTCCAGGGCTGTGTCCGAACGGCGGCCGAGCATGGCGAGGCGGACCGCTACGTCGACGAGGTCGTCGACGTCGTCCGGCGAACGCTCGGCCGGCCCGTCCGAGGGGTCGGGCGAGGCTGATCCACCGGTTATCCACCGCCCGCCGCGCACAACCGGCGGTCGTCGTGGATAACCCCGTTGACGCGGCGTCAACGCCCGACTAACGTCCGGCATCCGCACCGGGACGGCACCGGGGAGCGCGGCTCGCGAGGGGCTCGGGGAGACCCGACCGCGAACCGGCCGAGGCGCGCCAGACCGAAGCCGCGGTTGCGATGGAATGACGACGCCGGGGGCGGCTCTCTCCGGCGGCGGCGCGTCACCTCCCGAGGAGGCACGCCTGAACCGCCAGCGAGAACCGCTCCCGACGGACGTCACCTCCCTGCCCGACCTGCCCCCGGCCTACCACCTCGAGCTCGAGCGCGCCCTCGGCGTCCTGGGCCTGGAGCTCACGGCGGCGTCCCTGGCGGCCATCGCCGATCACGTCCGGCTGTTGCTGGCCTGGAGCGCGGCGATCAACCTCACGGCGATCACCGATCCGGCCGACATCGCACGGCGCCACGTCGCCGACAGCCTCACCGCCACTGACCTGGTTCGGGCCGGTCCCCACAGCTCGCTCCTCGACCTCGGCAGCGGTGGCGGCTACCCCGGCCTGCCCCTCGCCGCGGTCCTCCCCGACACCCGGGTGCTGCTCGTCGACGCGACGGCCAAGAAGGTCGCCTTCCTGGATGCCGCACGACGGGTGGTCGGCCTGGCCGACAGGGTGGACGCCGCCGCGGCCAGGGCCGAAACGCTCAGTCCGCCCGGTCCGGACGCCGGCTGGGATGTCGTGACCGCGCGCGCGGTCGGCCGGCTCGATGAGCTCGTCGAGCTGGCCCTGCCCCTCCTGGCGGTCGGCGGCCGGCTCGTCGCCTGGAAGCGCGGCGACCTCCGCCTTGAGCTTGACGCCGGCGGCCGCGCCGCGGCCGCGCTCGGCGGGGCGGCGCCCATCGTCCATTCCGTGCCCGGGGCGCTGGGGCTCACCGGCCACGCCCTCGTGAGCGTCGAGAGGCTGGGTCCGACCCCGGCCGGCTACCCCCGCGACCCCGCCGCTCGGAAGCGACGGCCATGGTGATCTCGGACGCTGCTACGCTGGCAGGCGCATGCGGATCGCGGTCCTGTCCGACATCCACGCCAACCTCGTGGCGCTCGACGCGGTCCTGGCGGCCACCGGCCCCGTGGACGCCGTCTGGCACCTCGGCGACGTGGTCGGCTACGGGCCGGATCCGGACGCCGTCGTCGCCCGCCTCGGGTCGGTCGGCGCGACCGGCGTCCAGGGCAACCACGATGCGGCCGCGGCCGGTGGATCGGAGATCGAGTGGTTCAACCCCGATGCCCGCCGGGCGATGGAGTGGACTCGGGCGACGATGGGCCGGGGAACCGTTGCCTGGCTCGCGGCCCTGCCGCGGACCCTCGTGAGCGGCGACTGGACGCTCGTCCACGGCAGCCCCCGCGAGCCGATCTGGGAGTACGTCACGTCCGTTCCCGTCGCGCGGGCCAATCTCGCCGCCCTCGAGACCCGGGTCGGCCTCCACGGCCATACCCACCTCCCCGTCGCATTCGTCGAGGAGGATGGCCGGGTCGATGTCGTCAGCCCCGGTGACGGCTCGGTCCTCGAGCTCCGCGGGCGCCGCGCCCTGGTGAATCCGGGCAGCGTCGGCCAGCCCCGGGACGGCGACCCCAGAAGCTCGTACCTGGTCCTCGACACCGTCGCGGACAGCGTGACCTGGCACCGGGTCGCCTACGACGTGGAGGCGGTCCAGGCAGCCATGCGGACGACGCAGCTGCCGACGTCGCTGGCCGCCCGGCTCGGCGTCGGGCTATGACCGTTCGTCCGGCATGATCGGCGGCCGACAGCCCCTCCGGGGCAGGAAGCTGGGCGACCGCCGGGTGCGCGTCGAGCGGCCCCATGCGGCCTACTTCCGCTGGAGCGGCAAGGGCGTCATGACGGCGAAGGCGGCGGCGAGCACGCCGACGACGGGCCTCGGCCGGGCGATGGCGACCGCTCGACGCTTCTTCCTCGGCCGTCCGCTGGCCACGGTCGAGGAGCTCGGGGAGCGGCTCTCGAAGAAGAAGGCCCTCGCGATCTTCAGCTCGGACGCGATCTCGTCCTCGGCCTATGCGACCGAGGAGATCCTGCGGGTGCTGGTCCTGGCCGGCGTGGCCGGCCTGGCGTTCGGGCTCCAGCTCTCGATCGCGATCGCGATCCTCCTCGCCGTCGTCGCCATCAGCTATCGGCAGGTCTGTCTGGCCTATCCGACGGGCGGCGGGTCGTACTCCGTGTCGAAGCGGAACTTCGGCCGCAACGTGTCGCTCATCGCCGCCTCGGCCCTCCTGATCGACTACGTCATGACCGTCGCCGTCTCCACCACCTCGGCCGTCGAGCAGATCACCTCGGCGATCCCGGCCCTCCACGACGAGCGCGTCCTCATCGGGGTGGCGGCGATCACCCTCATCACGCTCGGCAACCTCCGGGGCATCCGGGAGGCCGGCAACATCTTCGCCGTCCCGACCTACCTGTTCGTCGGATCCGCCCTCCTGATGATCGCGATCGGCGCGTTCCGGGTCGTCGTCGGCGGCGAGGGCACCGAGTTCCCGCCGGAGGTGATTGCCCAAGCCGGGAAGATCCCCGAACAGGTCACCGCCCTGCTCCTGCTGCGCGCCTTCGCGGCGGGCGCCGTGGCCCTGACCGGGACGGAGGCCATCGCCACCGGAGTGCCGGCGTTCAAGCCGCCCGAGGCAAAGAACGCCGCCACGACCCTGGCGGTGATGGCGGCCCTCCTCGGGATCCTGTTCATCGGGATCACCTTCCTGGCCGTCAACTTCGGGATCACCCACCTGGAGTCGCCCGAGAAGCAGACGGTCATCAGCCAGGTCGCGCGGCGCGTCTACGGCGACGGCTCGGTGTCCTTCTTCCTCTTCCAGGGGTTCACCGCGCTGCTCCTCTTCCTGGCGGCGAACACGAGCTTCAACGCCTTCCCGCGGCTGCTGGCGATCCTCGCCGGCGACGCCCACATGCCCCGCCAGTTCTCGTTCCGGGGAGACCGCCTCGCCTTCTCCTATGGGATCATCGCCCTGGCCGTCGTGGCCTCCCTCCTGATCATCGCCTTCGATGGCGAGACCCACCTCCTCATCCCCCTCTACGCGGTCGGCGTGTTCATCGACTTCACCATCGCCCAGGCGGGCATGATCCGGCACTGGCTCCGGGAGCGGCCGCCGGGCTGGCAGCGCCGCCTGGCGATCAACGCCTTCGGCTGCACGCTCACGGCGGTCGTTGCCGTCGTGGTGACCTATGCCAAGTGGCCGGCCTCGGCGATCGTCCTCGTGCTGATCCCGTCCCTCGTCCTGCTGATGCTCGCGATTCGCCGCCAATACGAGGGCCAGGCTGAGGAGCTCCACGTCCGCGATGACATCGTCTTCGCCGGCCCCCATCGCGAGCAGCGAGCCGTCGTCCCCGTGAACGGGATCAACCGGGCCGTGGTCCAGGCGGTGACCTTCGCCCGGACGGTCGCACCGGACGTCCGGGCGGTGTACGTCACCGAGGATGCCGCGGATGCCGCGTCCATGCGCCGGCGCTGGGAGCAACAGCTGCCGGGTGTCCCCCTGGTGATCGTCGAGTCACCCTACCGGGCGATCGTCGAACCGTTCGTCGCCTACCTCGACGTCCTCGACGAGACGTGGCCGCCGGATCATGAGGCTCCGGTCACGATCGTCGTCCTCCCCGAGTACGTCGCCAAGCGCTGGTGGGACCGGGTCCTCTACAACCAGACCGCGAAGCGGCTCAAGGCGGCGATCGTGGGCCGCGAGCACACGGTCATCGCGGATGTGCCGTATCGTCGGGATCATTAGGGAGCATCCTCTCGACGCTCCGGCGGCGCGGCCGCCGTCGCACGTTGATCGGGGGGCCGGTGGTATCGTGACCGCCGCGACGGCCCGCCCATGGGCCCGGGACCTGCGGGACCCGACTTCATCCGCCCAAGCCCGAGGCGTCCGAACGACACCGGTGTCCGAACCCCATCCCAACAGCTTTCGGCGCGCCGTCGTGGCGCTCGCCGGAGGACCCGGGGACGAGCGCATCGTCCGCCTCGTCTCGGATCTGGCAAAGCCGGCCCACGCCGAGGTCGTCGCGGTCCACGTGGTCGAGATCGGCTGGTCGCTGCCCCTCGATGCCGACGTCGCCGGTCGATCGGAGGAGATCCAGAGCATCCTCGACGCCGCCGAGACCGTGGCCGAGGCGTCGAAGACCCAGCTCGAGGCCGTCCTGCTGCAGGCTCGCGACGTGGGCGCTGCCCTCGTCGACGAGGCGATCGAGCGGGAGGCCGATCTGCTCGTCCTCGGCCTTCCCTACCGCAAGCGCTTCGGCGGCGACTTCGCGATCGGGCGGACGATCCCCTACGTCCTCAAGAACGCACCGTGTACCGTGTGGGTCGTGCGCGAGCCGATAGGCGAGGCTGAATCGTGAAGATCGTGATCGTCGGTTGCGGCCGCGTCGGCGCGGTCCTGGCAGAGTCCTATGACGCGGCGGGGCATGAGGTGATCGTGCTCGATGTCTCGACCCGCGCCTTCGACCGCCTGCCCGCCGAGTTCCGGGGCAGCGCCGTGCGCGGCGACGGAACGGATGAGGACACCCTGCGCCGCGCCGGGGCCGCTGGAGCCGATGTGTTCCTGGCCCTGACCGAGGGTGACAATCGCAACGTCATGGCCACCCAGGTCGCGATCGAGAAGCTCGAGATCGGGCGCGTCCTGGCCAAGATCAATGATCCCGTCCGAGCCGCGGCGTACGCCGAGCTCGGGATCGCGACGATCTGCCGGACGACGATGCTGGCCGATGCCGTCAGCGGCTTCCTGGGCCTGCCCCCGAGCGGGATCCCGAGCATGATCGCGCCGCGCGACGGCCATCACGGGACCCACGAGCCGCTCGGAAGCGCCGCCGGCGCTGCCACCTCCGAGGAGGCCTGAGCCGTGTTCGTCCTGGTCGTCGGTGGCGGCAAGGTGGGCTACTACCTCGCCAAGGAGCTGATCGAGAACGGCCACGAGGTCGTCCTCATGGAGAAGGATCGGGCCCGGGCCGACCAGATCGCCGACGAGATCGGTTCGATCGTCGTGGCCCACGATGGCTGCGAGGGCAAGTACCTCGGCGAGGCCGGCTGCGCCCGGGCTGACATCGTCGCGGCGGTGACGGGGGATGACGAGGACAACCTCGTGATCTGCCAGATGGCGAAGCACCACTTCGACGTCCGGCGGACGATCGCCCGGGTCAACAACCCCAAGAACGAGGATCTCTTCCGCCACCTCGGCGTTGACGAGATCATCAGCCCCACCCGGATGATCCTCGGTTCGATCGAGCAGGACATCCCCGTCCATGAGCTGCTCCACCTGGCAGCCCTGGGCGAGGGCGAGCTCGAGATCATCGAGGCCCAGCTCCAGGACGGCTCACCGGCCGTCGGCCGGCCGGCCGGGGACCTGGCGATGCCGGAGGGGTGCTCCCTGTTCGCGGTCATTCGTGACGGCGTCGCGACGCCGCTCCGGCCGGACATGACCCTCCGCGTTGGCGACAAGGTCATCGCCATCGGCCCCAGCGAGTGCGAAGCCCTGCTCCACGAGCAGCTCATCGGCGACGATCCCGAGGCGGTCGGCCCCAGGCGCTGAGCGGCTCACCCCGGCTGGCGTTCCCGCAGCTTCTCGACGCGCGTCCGCGGCGCCGGGCCACGGAGGCGGAGGCGCGACGCCAGTCGCACGCCAGCACGCCGACCCTCCGCCACGTCGTCGCGGGGACGCGGGACCCCCGGGCACGCGGGACTCCCGGGCACGCGGGACCCCGGGCACGCGGGACCCCGGGCACGCGGGACTCCTCGGCCGCGTGACTCCATGTCAGCAACGCGAACGCGGCGGGCCGCTGACGGCGCTCCTCAAGGCGTTCTCGTGTCT
>DASWGY010000072.1:0-2996 GCA_036393495.1 Candidatus Limnocylindrales bacterium | reverse complement strand
CGAAGCGGCCGTGGCCCAGCTGATAGACGCGCCGCACCCCGAAGGCATCGCCGCGGACGAGTTCCCCCGGCGCGTCGTCGAGATCGTGTACGTCGACGTCGACCCGGTCCTCTGGGGCGCGGCCGAGCTCTCCGTCCGGGCCCAGCTCGCCTACCTCGCCGAGAAGGATGGCAGTTGATCACGTGGCCGACTGCAGGGAGCCGCAGGGACCTCAGCGGGCGCGGCGGCGGAGGCGCTCGATGTCGAGCAGCACGACCGAGCGTTGCTCGAGGCGCAGCCAGCCCCGGCCGGCGAAGTCGGCGAGGGCCTTGTTGACCGTCTCGCGTGAGGCTCCGACCAGCTGTGCCAGCTCCTCCTGGGTGAGGTCGTGGACCACCCGCACGCCCTCCTCGGACCGCACGCCGAAACGGCCGGACAGGTCGAGCAGCTGCTTGGCGACCCGGCCCGGGACGTCGGAGAACACCAGGTCGGCCAGCGTGTCGTTGGATCGCCGCAGTCGCTGTGCGAACTGGAGCAGGAGCCCGCGGGCGACCTCGGGACGGCCGGTGATCCGGGGACGGCTGCGTCGTCGCCCGCCGGCGTCGCGCCGGAGCCTGTTGGGTGGCACCAGCCCGCTCCCGCCCGCCACCGCCACGCGTCCGGCATCGGGAGCGGGAGCGGGGGCAGCGGCTTCGGTATGACGTTCATCGGGATCATCCTGGTGCTGGGCGGGAGCCTGGCCCTCCTGGATGCCGTGGTCCCGGCCTGGGGTGACGGCCGGTTCTGGTGGCCGGCGTTCGTGCTCGGTCTCGGTGTCATCCTGATCGTCATGGCCATGCAGCGGCGCCAGAGCCAATCGTGATCGGCCCGGCAGCCCTCATCGTGGGGCTGCTCCTCCTCCTCACCTGGGCTCTGGGGGCCCGGGTACCCGGCGAGGCGACCTTCGTCTCGCCGGGATCGCGCGTTCCCGCCATCGACGGCGTCCCACCAGGCGGCGGTCGCCTTCGAAACCCGATCCGGGCGTTCCTCCTGTCGCCGGTTCACCCCGCCACGTGGGCCGCGACGGCCGCGATCCTGGCCGGCCTCGTCGTCGCCGTCGTCTCGTTCGCGTTCGTGGTCACGATGTTCTCGGCCGGCGCCTCGACCCTGGTCTTCGGCGTCGGCGTCCTCTTCATCGCCCTGGGCATCGAAGGCTCCCGTCTCGCCGCACGGATCGAGCGAGGGCGCGCCGTGTGGGCCGACCCCCGGCCTCTCCACGCGCACCGATATCCACCGTTGCGGGGCGGCTGGCGAGAGATCCTGCGGGCCGAGTTCGTGAGCGAGAGTCGCTGGCGGGATGTCCTCTATGTCGGGGTGAACCTCCCGCTCGCGGTCGTCGAGTTCACCGTCATCGGCGGACTGTGGACCCTGACGCTGGCGCTCCTGTCGACGCCCTTCTGGCTTGCTGCCCAGGGAGCTGACGTCGTGGGATGGCTGGGTCCGCTGGGCGGGCAGCCCGTGGCGGCCTCGGCGGTTGGGTTCGCCCTCGGCGTCGCGCTCCTGCCGGTGGTGGCGTCGCTCTCACAGCTCGTGATGGCGCTGCACCGTGCGGTCGTCTCGGGGCTCGTGTGCACGTCCGAGAGTCGCCTGCTGCGGCGCGAGGTGGAGGACCTCCGGAAGAGCCGATCGGCCGTGATCGAGAGCGAGGCGACCGAGCTCCACCGTATTGAGCGCGACCTCCACGACGGCGCCCAGCAGCGATTGGTCATGCTGACGATCGACCTGGGCCTCGCGGCGGAGCGACTTGATGCAGATCCGGCGGCGGCCCGACAGCTGATCCTCGACGGACAGCACGAGGCCCGCCAGGCGTTGGCCGAGATTCGCGACCTCGTCCGGGGCATCGCCCCGCCGATCCTCCTCGACCGGGGCCTCGTCGCCGCGATCGGGTCGCTCACCGGGCACGGGCCGGTGCCGACGACCCTGACGAGCGGGCTCGCCCCCGGCGAGCGACTCCCGGACGCCATCGAACGGGCGGCGTACTTCGTGGTGACCGAGGCCCTGGCGAACGCGGCGAAGCACAGCGGCGCGACCCGCTGCGAGGTCCGCGTCCGTCGCGAGGACGAGCGGCTCGTGGTGGAGGTCTGGGACGACGGTCGGGGTGGGGCGCGGCTCGAATCGCGCGGTGGACTGGCCGGCCTCGAGGGCCGCATCGCGGGCGTCGACGGGACGTTCTCAGTGTCGAGCCCGGACGGCGGCCCGACCCTGATCCGGGCGCTGCTACCGCTGGCTCCGCCGGCCGGCCCGGATTCGGCCGAGCCGCCTCGAGATCACTGGGTCCGTCAGGACCCGAGGTAGGCCAGGACTGCAAGCACCCGGCGATGATCGTCGGCCGAGTCGGGCAGCTCGAGCTTGCCGAAGATGTTGCTGATGTGCTTCTCGGTCGCGCCCTCGGTGATGCTCAGGAGCCTGGCGATGCCGACGTTCGTGCGGCCCTCGGCCATCGCCGCGAGGACCTCGCGCTCGCGCGGCGTGAGCGCCGCCAGAGGGTCGTCGGCCTCGGCCCGGGCCATCAACCGGGCCACGACCTCGGGGTCGAGGGCGGTGCCGCCGCGAGCCACCCGGCGCAGGGCGTCCATGAACTCCGGGATGTCCCCGACTCGATCCTTCAGGAGGTAGCCAACCCCGCCGGCCCCGTCGGCCAGGAGCTCGGTCGCGTACTGGCGCTCCACGTATTGGCTCAGGACGAGGATCGGCGTCCCGGGCACCCGGCGGCGCGCTTCGATGGCGGCGCGGAGGCCCTCGTCGCGCTGGCTCGGTGGCATTCGCACGTCGACGACGGAGACGTCCGGCCGGTGGCTCGCAACCGCCTCGACGAACGCCTCGCCGTCGCCGACCTTGGCCACGACGGTCCCCCCGGACTCCTCGATCAACCGGGCGATCCCCTCGCGGATCAGGGCCGAATCCTCGGCGATCACGACCCGGAGCGGCGCGGTCTCCATGCCCGGAATCATGCACCGAGCGATATCGCCGCGCAGCCT
>DASWGY010000071.1:0-3756 GCA_036393495.1 Candidatus Limnocylindrales bacterium | reverse complement strand
AGCACCCCCGCCGCCATCGTCCGATGGTTACGGATCTACCTTCGCGGATGTATCGACTATCTACCCGTCGGCACCTTCGTTCGGGACCGGCGTGGCGTCAACCTTCCGTCATGTCGGAAGGGCTCCCGCCGGCCCTCGCGGAGGGCGGCGATCGAACCGTCGTGGGGGGAGGGAACGGCACGGCCGTGGCCGGCGGCCTGAACGACCCGGGCGGGCCGGGTAGCCTGGCTCGGCGTCGGTTCATCCGCTGGCTGCTCGGGTTCTCGATCGTCTCGTCGCTGGCGATGATCGTGACCCCGATCATCGGCTTCCTCATCCCGAGCGAGACGGCGACCGCGGGCGACAGCGGCCGGGTGCTCGCCGGGACCCTCGACAGCCTGCCGGTGGGCTCCGGCACGGTCGTCGCCGTCGGCGCCAAGCCGGCGGTCGTCGTGAACACGACGGCCGGGATCAAGGCCTATTCGGCGATCTGCACCCATCTCGGCTGCATCGTCGCCTGGGACGCAGCAGCCACGACGATCGTGTGTCCCTGTCACGACGGTCGATTCAACCCGGCCACCGGCGCCGTCATCTCGGGGCCGCCGCCGGCCCCCCTCGCCCCGCTCACGACCGCGATCGAGGGGAACGAGATCTACATCGTGACGGGCTGACGATGACGACCGACGTCGCTCCGCGCGAGGCTCCCGGCGGCACACCAGGTGGCGCCATCGGCTGGGTGGAAGGCCGGCTCCATCTGGGGCCCTTCCTCAACGCCCTGCTCCACGTCCCGATCCCGCGCGACGCGAAGACCTTCTACCTCGGCGGGATCACCCTGTTCCTGTTCGGGATCCAGGTCGTCACCGGGACGCTGCTGGCCCTCTACTACAGCCCGACGCCCGAGGCCGCGTACGAGAGCGTCCTGTCGATCACCAGCGACGTGTCGTTCGGCTGGCTCATTCGGAGCATGCATCACTGGGCGGCGAACCTGATGATCCTGTTCCTCGTCCTCCACGTCCTGCGGATCTTCGTCCAGGCCGCGTACAAGTACCCCCGCGAGCTGACCTGGCTCGTGGGCGGCGGGCTGTTGCTGATCACCATCGGGTTCGGGTTCACCGGCTACCTCCTGCCCTGGGACCAGCGGGCCTACTGGGCGACGGTGGTGGGGACCGAGATCGCCGGGGGCGTGCCGGTCATCGGCTCGTCGCTCCTGCTCCTGCTGCGGGGCGGGGCCGAGGTGAGCGACGCCACCCTCGGCCGCTTCTTCGGTATCCACGTCCTGGTCCTGCCGCTGCTCCTCGCCGGTCTCCTCGCGCTCCACCTGCTGTTCGTCCACCAGCAGGGCCTGGCGACTCCGAATCACCCGGAGCCTCGTCCCGGGCGGCCGTCGCCGGCCCGTCCGCCCGAGCGCCTCAAGCCGTTCTTCCCCGACTACATCCTCGACGAGGTCATCGCCTGGTACGCGGTCCTCGCCGTCCTCGTCATCCTGGCCTCGCTCTTCCCGGCCGGCCTCGAGCCCAAGGCCGACCCCCTCGTCACCCCCGAGCACATCAAGCCGGAGTGGTACTTCCTCGCCGTCTACCAGCTCCTGAAGGTCGTTCCCGAAACCGTCGGGATCGTCGCCCCGGTTGTGCTCGTCCTCGTGATCGTCTTACTGCCACTGTTCGATCGCGGTGCCGAGGTCCGGCCCCGGCGACGCCCGATCGCGATCGCCTGCGCGGGGCTGCTCCTCGTCGCCCTGGCGGTCCTGACCTTCTATGGCGCTCAGATCTAGCCCGGGGATGCCGACGATGCGGACGAGTCAGCCGCCCCCGGGGACGCCGCCGAACCAGGCGACGCCGCTGAACCACGCGACGGCGCCGCTCCGGGCGCTGCGGGGGTTTGCGCTGCCCGCGCTCCTGGCCTTGGCGAGCCTCTTCGTGGTGTCGATCGTCGTGGCCGGTTCACCGGCCGATGGACCGGCGACCGGCCGGTGGGCGCTCCAGGTCTCGCAGGCGACGCCCACCCCGGACGTCCCCCTCGAATCGGCGCCGCCCCTCCCGACACCGATCGCCCATCCGGGCGACGCGACGTCGACCGGCTGCGTCGACTGCCACTCGAAGGTCGATTCGAGGCAGGCCGCGATCGCCGACGACTGGCGGGCGAGCATTCACGCCAAGGAGGGCGTCGGCTGTGCCGATTGCCACGGCGGCGACCCAACCTCGGACGAGATCACCGTGGGGATGGCCCTGGCCAACGGCTTCCAGGGCGTGCCGGATCGAGCCGAGACGGTCGGGCTGTGCGGTGGCTGTCACGCCAACGCCGAGCGGATGCGGCCCTACCAGGTCGCCACCGACCAGTACTCGAAGTACTTCGCCAGCGTCCATGGCCAGCGCTTGCTCGTCGCCGCGGACGACCGCGTGGCGATCTGCTCCGATTGCCACGGGGCCCACGGCGTGAAGCCGGCGTCCGATCCAACGGCCGACGTCTACCCGCTCAACGTCCCGAAGCTCTGCGCCTCATGCCACGCCGACGCCTCGAAGATGGAGCCGTACGGCATCCCGACGGACCAGTACGAGGTCTACCAGGCGAGCGTTCACGGCCTGCAGCTCCTCGGGGAGCAGGACCTTCGAGCGCCGACCTGCGCGTCGTGCCACGGCTCGCATGCGGCCAAGCCGCCCCGCAGCGACGAGGTCGTCCAGGTCTGCGGGCAGTGCCACACGGCCACCCAGGCGCTGTACGAGGAGAGCGCCCATTCCCGTCTCGAGGGCGTTGGCCCCAAGTGCTGGACGTGCCACGGGACGCATGACGTGAGCGAGCCCAGTGAGCGGCTCTTCCTCCACGAGGGCGATGTCCCCGACTACGTCTGCGCGACCTGCCACAGCCCCGTCGACCAGAGCCTCCGGCTCGAGCTGGATCGCTTCGAGAATCCCGATGACCGACGTTGCGACACCTGCCATCACGAGCGCTCGCTCATCTACGCCCAGGTCGAGGCGATCGCCGGGGCGATCGGCGGCGCGAGGGACGCCTACGACACGGCCCTCCACCGGATCGACGAGGCGGCCGGCCTGGGGATGATCGTGGCCGACGCCGACGTCGCCGCCCAGGGGGCCAAGACGGAGCTGATCAAGGCCCGGGCCGCCGTCCACACCACCAAGCTGACGACGATCTCCGAGCTCACCGAGGCGACGATCGAGCAGGCCGCCGCGGCCGAGGCCCTCGCCAACGCCAAGCTTGCCGATAGCGACTTCCGGCGCCAGGCGATGGTGGTCGTGATCGCCCTGATCGCCCTCAACGTCCTGGTCCTGATCAGCCTTCGACGTCGACTCCACGCCCGGACCTGAGCCCGGCCGATTGGCGGGCCCGCGGGCACGGGCCGGTCGGCTTGCCCTCCGTGCCGGTCGGCGGGCGCTCAGTGCCGGAGGACCTTGGGCCGCGTGTGCCGAAAGGCACTGTCCGGCGCCCGTACCGATCGGCCATCGTCAGGCCATGCGAGATCCCAGGCCGGTCCGCGACCTCGAGCGACTCAAGTGGATCGGCGTCCTCCTGCCCATCGCCCTGATCTGGGCCTGGGAGCTCGCGCGGTTCCTGTTCGTCGACGGCACCCTGCCGGCCGAGGACGAGCACATCCTCTCGGCCCTCATCCTGGCCGGCGGGATCGTGCTGTTCGGGATCGTGATGGCGATCCTGCTCGACCGGACGCAGAAGGCGATCCTCCGCCAGAACCGCGACCTGACGGCGCTGACGACCGTGGGCTCGGCCGTCCGGGCGGATCACTCCGTGGCCCACATGGCGACCCAG
>DASWGY010000070.1:0-3623 GCA_036393495.1 Candidatus Limnocylindrales bacterium | reverse complement strand
CATCGAGGTGCTGCTGCCCACCGACCTGGTGGTGACCGACGACCTGGCCGCTCCCTCCCGGGTGGAGGTGGTGGGGGCCGGGGCCGCCGTGCCGGCGGGGCTCAAGGCGGTGGACGTGGGCCCCGAGAGCCGCCGCGCCTTCGCCGCCGCCCTGGGGCGCGCCCGCACGGTCTTCTGGAACGGCCCCCTCGGCGTCTTCGAGATCCCCTCGTTCGCCCATGGCACGAAGCAGATCGCCCGCTTCCTGGCGGACCGCTGCGATGCCGGCGCGACTGTCGTCGTCGGCGGTGGGGATTCCGTGGCGGCGATCCAGCAGCAGGGCCTGGCATCGCGGTTCAGCCACATCTCGACCGGGGGCGGCGCGAGCCTCGAGTTCCTCGAGGGTCGTGAGCTGCCCGGCGTGGCCATCCTCCAGGATCGAGCCGCCGCTCGCGCCCCGGAAGGGGCACCGGCATGAGCATCGACACCTCGATCGCCCTCGTCGACGCGAGGGAGATCCTCGATTCGCGGGGCAACCCGACGGTCGAGGTCGATGTCGTCCTGGCGGAGGGTGCGATCGGGCGGGCGGCGATTCCGTCGGGCGCCTCGACCGGCGTCAATGAGGCGGTCGAGCTCCGGGACGGCGACGCCACCCGGTTCGGTGGCAAGGGCGTCCGGAAGGCCGTCGGCCACGTCGTCGACGAGATCGGGCCGGCCATCATGGGCCTCGATGCCGCCGACCAGGCCGGGCTCGACAGCGTCCTGATCGATCTCGACGGCACGCCCAACAAGGGCCGCCTGGGAGCCAACGCGATCCTCGGTGTGTCGCTCGCGGCCGCGCATGCCTCGGCCGCCGCCCTCGACCTGCCGCTGTACCGGTACCTCGGCGGGATCGGCGCGCGGACCCTGCCGGTCCCGATGTTCAACATCCTCAACGGCGGCAAGCACGCCCAGGACTCCACCGATTTCCAGGAGTTCATGGTCATGCCGGTTGGCCTGGCGACCTTCTCCGAGGCGCTCCGGGCCGGCGCCGAGATCTTCGCCGCCCTCCGCAAGCTCCTCCACGACGAGGGCCACGCCACCGGCCAGGGCGACGAGGGCGGCTTCGCGCCGTCGCTCGGCTCCAACGAGGCTGCGGTCGAAGTGATCCTGCGGGCCATCGAGGCCGCCGGCTACCGGCCGGGCGACGACGTCGCGATCGCCCTCGACCCGGCCGCCAGCTCGTTCCTCGTCGAGGGCACCGGTGCCGCGGACGTGACGGGCCAGTACCGGCTGGAGCGGGAGGGCCGCACGCTCGACTCCGGACAGCTCATCGATCTATGGGCCGACTGGGTCGCCCGCTACCCGATCGTCTCGCTCGAGGACGGCCTGGCCGAGGAGGATTGGGCCGGCTGGCGCGAGCTGAACGCCCGACTCGGGGATCGCGTCCAGCTCGTCGGCGACGACATCCTCGTGACCAACCCGGCCTTCATCACCCGCGGCATCGCCGAGCGGGCCATGAACTCTGTCCTCATCAAGCTCAACCAGATCGGGACCCTGACCGAGACGGTCCAGGCGATCGAGACGGCGCGTCGTGCCGGCTGGACCGCTGTCGTCTCGCACCGCTCGGGCGAGACCGAGGACACCACGATCGCCGACTTCGTGGTCGGGATGGGCACCGGCCAGATCAAGACCGGCGCTCCGTCGCGCTCGGAGCGGGTTGCCAAGTACAACCGGCTGCTTCGGATCGAGGAGGAGCTGGGCGGAGCGGCCGTGTACCCGGGACGGGGCGCCCTCGCCGGCGGCGCGTCGGCCGGGTGACGGCCCCGGCCAACGCCTCGGGCTCGCGCCCGTCCCTCGGCGGTCTCGTCGACCGCGGGGCGATCACCGCTGCCTTCGTCGGCATCGGCATGGCCGTCACGATCGGTGTCAGCTTCCTGCTGGTGATCCCGATCGAGCCGGTGTACTGGTACCTGTCCATCCCCGCGGGCCTGCTCATCGGCTACTACGCCGACGCCCGCTCCGGCCGCGGCCGCGGCGAGTGGGCCCGGATCATGGCCAACGCCACGTTTGCCGGACTGGTCACGGGCCTGACACTCGCGGCCCTTCTCCTCGGCGTGAAGGCCCTGTTCTTTGCCGCCGACGACGGCTACCGCGACCCGGGCCTGGGTGGGCGGATCAGCTGCCAGACGGGCGGCGACTGTGTCTACCACCGCTATCTCGAGGAACAGCCCGACGAGCTCGCCTCGGCCGGGGTCACCGACACGGCCTCGTTCTCGACGTTCTACTGGGCCCAGCAGTGGTCGACCGCGGGCCTGCTCCTGGCGCTGTCAACCGGCTTCGGCGTCGCCGGAGGCGCCCTCTACGGGATCACCCGGCCGAAGCCTGCCTGACGACTCGTAGCTCGTCGGGTCGCGACAACGCCCCGGTGGATGGCCGGGGCGTCGAGCTGCCGGGTGCGAGCTCCGGCGTCGCCGCCGGATCGTCGTTGTCGGTTGGCCTCAGGCCTTCGGGGCCTTGGGCGCGGCTGCCTTCTTCGCCGGGGCCTTCGATGTCGACGCCTTTGTGGCGGACCCCTTGGCGGCGGTCGCCTTGGGGGCGGCCTTGGCGGTGGCCTTTGCGGCGACCTTGGGAGCGGCCTTGGACGCCGCCTTCGTCGCCGTCTGCGTCGCCGGCGCCTTCGCGGCCGCGGCGGCCGCTTCGGCCCGGGACGACTTGCTCAGTGCGGCCCGGGCCTTGCCGGCCGCCGTCTGAGCGCCCTTGGCCTTGTCCGCCTTGGACGCGGCGATGCGGGCCTTGGCGGCCTTCTGGGCGGCGGCCTTGCCGATCGTCTTGGCGACATGGGCCCCGGCGGCGCCGGCGCCCACGCCGACGGCATTGACCTTGCGGACAAGCCGGGACTTGCGACGCGCGGCCGCGTTCGGGTGGATGGCACCCACCTTGGCCGCGCGGTCGAGGGCGCTGATCGCCTCGGTCAAGGCGACCTGCGGGTCGACGTCCGCGGTCGGCGCGGTCGCCGCGACGAGGGCGGTCTTGACGAGCGTCTTCGCGGTGGCGCGGCGGGGGCCGAGGATCGCGTGGCGGCGCTCGGACGATCGGACGCGCTTCAGGCCCGACGGCGAGCGAGCGCCAGTCCATTTCCGGGGCGTCTTGGCCAAGGTGCGAACCTCACGTGCTTCGTGGCGTTGAAGGGCGCGGGCGCGAGGCGCCGGGCGCGGACGAGGATGGTAGCAGAGCCCCGCCGACTCGGCGGGCGGGTGACGACTCGGCGGGCGGGTGACGACTCGCGGGCGGCTGTCAACGACACCCGGTTGCGGTTCGGCCCGCGCCGCGGGACTGACACTCGATGTCGCCGCGTGGCGGTGGGGCGGCGGTCGGGCGGCGGCCGCCGTGACTCGAAGTCACCAAACAGCCCCTGAAGGGCCGCCTGACCAGGCCCTCGACGCTTCTCGTTGACTCCAAATCACGTGGCACGCCCGGAGGAGGGCGTTGCCGGCCGCTGATGGCTGGTCTGCTGACTCCCGGTCACGACGTGCGCGGCCTGCGAGTCGGGCCTCAGGTCAGCCGCCGACCGCGATGGTCGCGACGACTCCCCCTGGGGCCCGTGGTAGCCTATCGACCGCCGTAGACGGAGAGGTCGCATAGAGGCCTAGTGCGGCGGTTTG
>DASWGY010000069.1:0-4665 GCA_036393495.1 Candidatus Limnocylindrales bacterium | reverse complement strand
GACGCCGATCGCCCAGACCCACTGGAAGCCGAGCTTGTAGGCCTCGCCGAGGATCTCGTCCTTGGAGAAGAAGCCGGCCAGCGGCGGGATCCCGGAGATGGCCACGGCCCCGATGAGCATCGTCCAGTAGGTGTGCGGGATCTTCTTCGCCAGGCCGCCCATCTTCCGCATGTCCTGCTCCTCGTGGACGGCGTGGATCACGGATCCGGATCCGAGGAACAGGAGGCCCTTGAAGAAGCCGTGGGTCATGAGGTGGAAGATCGCGGCCGTCCAGGCGCCCACGCCGAGCGCGGCGAACATGTAGCCGAGCTGGCTGAGGGTCGAATAGGCAAGGACCCGCTTGATGTCCGTCTGGGTCATCGCGATCGAGGCCGCCAGGATCGCGGTGAAGATGCCGATCCCGGCCACGACGACCATGGCGTCGGGAGCGCTGGCGAAGATCGGGTTGGCCCGGGCCACGAGGTAGACCCCGGCGTTGACCATCGTTGCGGCGTGGATAAGGGCAGAGACCGGGGTCGGGCCCTCCATCGCGTCGGGCAGCCAGACGTGGAGCGGGAACTGGGCGCTCTTGCCCATCGCTCCGGCGAAGATCAGCAGGGCAATGAGGCCGACCGGGATCGGGAAGGCGACGAGGGTCTCGCTGGTGAGGACGTGGATCGACTCCTGGATGTTGAGGGTCCCGGTGTTCACCCAGATCGCCATGATCCCGAGGGCGAACCCGACGTCGCCCACCCGGTTCACGAGGAACGCCTTCTTGCTCGCCAGGGCCGCCGAGTTCTTGCGGAACCAGAAGCCGATCAGGAGGTAGCTGCAGAGGCCCACCAGCTCCCAGGCGACGAAGACCGTCAGCCAGCTGTCGCCGAGGACGAGCAGCAGCATCGAGAACATGAACAGGTTGAGGTAGGCGAAGAATCGCCAGTAGCCCGCCGGGTCGTGGGCCATGTAGCCGATCGAGTAGACGTGGACCAGCAGGCCGATCGTCGTGACGACGATGAGCAGCACGGCCGTCAGGTTGTCGACGACAAAGGCCGCCTCGACGTGGAAGCCGCCCGCCGGGATCCAGTCCCACAGCTTCACCGTGTAGCTGCCATCGGCGAAGCCGCCGGTGAGGGCGGTCACGACGACGACCATCGCGATCGCCCACGACGCAGCGACGGCGAGAACCGGGATCCAGAACGCCCGCCGGCCCAGGCGCCGCCCGACGGCAGCGGTGATCACGAACCCGGCGAGGGGCAGGGCCGCGATGAGCGGGATGAGGGTGTCCATGCTCACCGCCGCATCGCGTCGTACTCGTCGACGAGCGGCGTCTTGCGGTTCCGGTAGATGGCGATGACGATCGCCAGGCCGACCGTCGCTTCGGCCGCCGCGACGGCCATCACCATGAGGGCGATGACCGAGCCGTGGGCCTTGAGCTCGGGAATGAACGAGCCGAAGGCGACGATCGCGAGGTTGACGGCGTTGAGCATCAGCTCGATCGACATGAGCATGCTGATCGCGTTCCGCCGGGCCAGGAATCCGAAGGTCCCGATCGCGAACAGGGCGCCGGAGAGGATCAGGTAGGTGTCGAGGGAGTCGGCCATCAGTCGGGCTCCGCCTCGGTCTCCCGCTTGGCAACGAAGACGCCACCGATCACGGCTGCGAGGAGCAGGACGCTGACGACCTCGAACGGCAGGACGTAGTCCCTGAACAGGACGGTCGCCAGCTCACTCGTGACGAGCTGGACCCGCTCGGCCGCCTCGCCCCAATCGGTTGCCGACACGCCCAGGCCGATGAGGACCGCCAGGACGATCGCGGCGATGGCCGCCGGCAGCGCCTGGGTCTGGAACACGAGGCTGGCCGGGCCGGCCTTCGATTGGGTGAGCATGATCGCGAACAGGATCAGGACGCTGATCGCGCCGATGTAGACGATCACCTGGGCGGCCGCCACCAGCGGCGCTCCGGCGACGACATAGATCCCGGCCAGGGCCAGGAAGGAGACGATCATCGCCAGGCCGCAACGGATGATGTCGCGCATCGTCACGACCGCGAGCGCCGAGACGAGCATGAGCGTCGCCAGGGACGCCAGGAGCGCATCGTCGACCGTGCCGCCGCCGAAGACGTAGACGAGGAGCGCCGGCGTCGTGATGACCGCGCCGGCGATCGCGGCGGCGAGGAGGTAGAGCCAGGCCCGCATCGGTCGCCTACCTGGCGTGGTGGGCGCCGGCCGCGCCCGCGTGGTGGGCGCCAACGCCCGTCCCGCCCGCGCCGCCGCTGTCGTGGCTGGCCGGCACCACGGCCGAGCCACCGTTGCCACCGTTGCCGTTGCCGGGCGCAAGGCTCGCCGGAAGGACCGGCAGGAGCTTGCCGCGATCCACGAAGCGGCCCTCCGCCGCCGCTCGCTGCAGCCAGTCGCGCTCCTTGTGGACGTACGTCATCTCGGTCTCGCGATCGACCTCGGCGAGGGCCATGAGATCGATCATCGGCTCCGCCCGGCTGGTGTGGCTGAGCTCGAACTCGCCGCCGTCACGAAGTGCGTCGTAGGGGCAGGCATCGACGCAGATGCCGCACAGGATGCAGCGGCTCTCGTCGACCTCGTACTTCGTCAGGACCCGTGGCTTGGGCATGAGTGCGCCCGTCGGGCAGGTCTCGGCGCAGCGGCCACAGGACACGCAGGGGGTGTCGTTGAGGCTCATGTCGAGCGGTGTGGTGACGAGCGTGTCGAACCCGATCCGCATGAAGTCGTAGCAGGCTGCCCCGACGACCTCGGCACAGACCTGGGCACAGCGGCCACAGTCGATGCAGCGCGACGGCTCGCGGAGGATGAAGGCGTGCGAGTCGTCCCGGATGTAGTCGTGGTTGATGCCGGTGAAGCGGTTCTCGGTCACGCTCCGGAACCCGGCGCCGCGGTCGTGCTGCGGCTCGAGGGTCTGGAGGGTCGTCCCGTACTCGATCCCGAGCCGGCGGAGATCGCAGAACCCGATCGCCTCGCAGGTGCACTGGAGGCAGCGGGTCGACTCGGCCACGATCTCGGCGGTGGAGTACGGGATCTCGTATTCGATGTAGCTGTGGTTGCGCTCCTCGGCGTCGAGGGCCTTCATCCGGTAGCGCGGCTCCTTGACCTCGGCCGTGAACGGTGTGATCGAGAGGAACTCCGGCTGCGGCTCGGCCAGCGTCTGGCGAGTCCGAATCGAGGCCAGGTCGTGGCCCCGAAGGAAGGCATCCATGGCGTAAGCGGCGCGCCGGCCCTCGGCGACCGCCTGGACGACCGTCGCCGCGCCGATCCGGACGTCGCCGGTGGCGAAGACCCCCGGCCGGCCGGTCTCGAAGGTCACCGCGTCGGCCTGGAGGCGCCCGTTGCGGGTCGCGGTCGGGCCCGTGGAGCCCGCGCCGATCCAGTCCAGCTCGGGCCCCTGGCCGATGGCGAGCAGGACCCGGTCGCAGGGGACGGTGAACTCGGTGTCGGGCGCCGGCTGGGGGCGGCGCCGGCCGGACGCGTCCGGCTCGCCGAGCTGCATCCGGATGAACTCGACCCCGCTCACCTTCCCGGTCTTCGCGTCGGTGATGATCCGGGTGGGGCCGGCCTGGAAGATGGCGGTCACGCCCTCCTCGATCGCCTCGTGGACCTCACCCGCGGCGGGCATGTCCTTCATATCGCGGCGGTAGACGAGGGTGACCTCCTTGGCCCCCTGGCGGACCGAGGTCCGCGAGCAGTCCATCGAGGTGAAGCCGCCGCCGATGACGACGACCCGGCTGCCGGCGTGGCCCGGGTACTCCAGGCCCAGCGTCGCGGTCCGCAGGTACTCGAGGCCGTCGATGACCCCGTCGGCGTCCTCATTGGGGATGCCCAGCTTGTTGGTGTCGTAGCAGCCGATCGCCACGAGCACCGCGTCGAAGCCCTGGAACTGGAGGTCGTCGAGGCTGAAGTCCCGGCCGAGGGCCTGGTTGCAGACGATCTTTCCACCGAGCCGCGTGACCGACTCGTATTCGGCCTCGAGGACCTCGACCTTGGGCAGGCGGTACTGGGGAATGCCGTACCGGAGCATCCCGCCGGGCGCCGGGTCGCGCTCGAAGACGGTGACCTCGTGGCCGGTGATGAGGAGGTAGTAGGCCGCGGCCATGCCGGCCGGCCCGGACCCGATGACGGCGACCTTCCGGCCGGTCGCGGGCTGGACCTCGAACGGGACCGGGGGATCGAGCCCGTCGTCGAGCATCGCCTTGATGACCTGATCGCCGGCGTAGCGGTGGCTGTCGCGGATGGCGATGGCCTCGTCGACCTCGTCCCGCCGGCAGTGCTCCTCGCAGGGCGCCGGGCAGACCCGCCCGAGCACCGACGGGAACGGGATCGTCCGCTTGAACGTCCGGGTCGACTCGCGCCAGTTGCCCTCGGCGTTCTCCGCGAGGAAGCCCGGGATGTCGATGTGGCTGGGGCACTTGTTCTGGCATGGCGGCAGGCAGTAGGCGTTGTGGTCGCTGAAGATGAGCTCGAGGTTCGTCCGGCGGAGGCGGCGAAGGTCCTCGGTCTGGGTCTGGACCTTCATCCCGTCCTCGGCCGCCCGCGAGCAGCTGATCGGCGGGTGCTCCTCGCCCTCGACCTCGACGACGCACATCCGGCAGGCCCCGAAGCCGGGCAGCTTGGGCTCGTAGCAGAGGGTCGGGATCTCGATCCCGTTGTCGCGACAGACCTCG
>DASWGY010000068.1:0-9089 GCA_036393495.1 Candidatus Limnocylindrales bacterium | reverse complement strand
GTTCGGGATCGGGCTGCTCGTCTGCGGCCTCGCCCCGACGATGGAGACGGTCGTCGTCGGGCGGTTCATCCAGGGTCTCGGGGCCGGCGCGGTGCCACCCGTCGCCTACGTTGCGATCGGGCGGAGCATGCCTGACCGGCTCCGGCCCCAAATGTTCGCGATCCTCTCGGCCGCCTGGGTCCTGCCCGGCCTGTTCGGCCCGGTCGTCGCAGGCTTCGTGGCCGAGTTCTGGCACTGGCGGATCGTCTTCCTGGGCCTCCTGCCCCTCATCGTCATCGCCGGATCGATTGCCCTCGAGGCGATGCGGGGGATCCCGGACCAGCCGGGCACGGCGGATCGCGCCGGCGGCATCGAGGCCGACGCTCCGGGCGAGGCCGACGGCGGAAGCCAGGACTCCCGCGAAGCGGCCGGTGTCGCGGTCATCGACGCCGCCCTCGACGCGGCCCGGGCCGAGCGACGACGGCGCTACGCCTGGGCGGTCGTGGTGACGCTCGGTGCCGGGCTCCTGATGGCGGGCCTCCTGAGCGAGCAGCCGCTGGCCTTCGCCGCCGCCGCCATCGCCGGGCTGGCGATCACCCTCGTCGCCTTCCGGCGCCTCACCCCGCCGGGGACGCTCCTTCTCGCCCGCGGCTACCCGGCCGCGGTGCTCCTCCGCGGCTTCCTGACCTTCGCCTTCTTCGCGGTCGACGTGAACGTCACGCTGCTCCTCCAGGAGGTCCGCGGCTGGTCCGCGCTCGAAGCCGGCCTCGCCGTGACCGCCGCGACTCTGTCCTGGTCCGCCGGCTCGTGGTTCCAGGCCCGGACCGTGGCGCGGGTGGGGGCCGAGGGCTACGTCCGGATCGGCTTTCCGATCGTGGCTCTGGGGATGGCCGGCGTGGCCCCCGCCCTCCTGCCCGAGGTGTCGGCCTGGGTCACGATCCCGGCCTTTGCCGTGGCGGGGTTCGGGATGGGCCTTTCCTACTCGCAGTTCGCGATCATCGTCCTGCGCGATGCGCCTCGCGATGCCCAGGGCGCCGTGACAGCCGCGGTGTCGCTGTCCGATGCGCTCGGGACGGCGCTGGGGGCCGGGATTGCCGGTGCGATTCTGGCCGCCTCCCTGCGGGCCGGCGCGGGTCCCGGGCCGGGCCTCGGGGTGACGATCGCGGTGGCCGTCGGGGTGGCCTTCCTCGGGTTCCTCCTGGCGCCGCGGCTCCACCACCGACCGGTTGCGGCGATCCAGGAATCCGAGGTCGGCGAGGCTGGTGACGTCGCCGCCTGACCGCGCGGCGCGACCGCGCCACCTGACCGCGCCTGACCGCGCCACCTGACCGCGCCACCTGACCGCCCGGCGCGAAGCCCGGTCCGCGGTACGCGCTGACCGTCGCGGCGGGCGCGGGCATCTGCCCCCTGGGGTTACCGGTCGCCGTGACGATGGCATCGTCAAATCCGGCGTTACCTGGGCCACAGGCCTCGGTCTGGGTCAGGATGGAAGTTCTTATCGACGAATCAGTTGCCTGGTGACGATGATGCCGTCACGGCACGCCGGAAGGGCCTGAATCTGACCGCTTGTAGCCGCCGTAACCCCGGATATGACGACCGGGTCGTCACGGGCCTCGACAGCGATGACACGCGCGTCGTGGCGTCGCCGTTCCCGCCGCCCCGGTCCCGCCCGAGTGGCAGGGCCCCGTGCGGTAGACTCGACCGGTCGCGTGGGCGGCACATCCGGCCCCCGACAGACCTCGCCCAGGAGGACCCCGCATCGATGTCGGCCGAGACGCTTCGCGCGAAGATCCGCGAAATCCCGGACTTCCCGAAGCCGGGGATCCTCTTCTACGACATCACGACGCTTCTCAAGGACCCGGGGGCGTATCACGAAGCCATCGGCCTGATGATGGAGCCATTCCGCGACGAGAACATCGACATCGTCGTCGGGATGGAATCGAGGGGCTTCATCTTCAGTGCCCCGATGGCCTACGAGATGGGGGCCGGTCTCGTCCCGGTTCGCAAGCTCGGCAAGCTGCCGGCCGAGACCCTCAGCGTCGAGTACGCCCTCGAATACGGCTCGAACACCCTCGAGATCCACCGCGACTCGATCCAGCCCGGCCAGCGGGTCCTGATCGTCGACGACCTGCTGGCCACCGGTGGCACCGTCAAGGGCACGATCGAGCTCGTCGAGCGCCTCAAGGGCGACATCGCCGGCCTCGCCTTCCTCGTCGAGCTCGACTTCCTCCACGGCCGCGAGCGGCTCGAGGGCCGTCGGGTCACGAGCGTCATCCGCTACTGATCGAGCGCCAGGCCGGGCCAGGGCGACCATGCTCCCCGTACGTCCCCCGAGCGACCCAACCCTGAGATGAGCGACGCACCGTCCGACCCGTCCCGCCGCCGCTTCTTCCGGCAGTTCGCCAGCGAGATCGCGACGAGCGCCGCCCAGGTGGTGGGGGCCGTCGCCGAGGTCCGCGACCGCTCGGCGGCCGAGGCCCAGGCCCTCCTCGGGACCGTCGATTCGGCGATGGGCGGAAGCGCCGCCCGCAGCGGAACAAGGCCCGGTGGGGCTCGTTCGTCCGCGGCCAAGGCCGTGCCCGATCGGGCCACCGGCACGGAGACGGAGGCCCCGACCGGCTTCCGGACGCCCTTCCGCTTCGACGACGACGATGTCCTGCTCGTCATCGATCAGCGGGAGCTGCCCGACGCCCTCGTCGAGATCCCGATCCGGCACGCCCACGGCGGGGCGCGAGCCATTCGCGACATGGCGGTTCGCGGCGCGCCGGCGATCGGGCAGGTCGCCGCCCTCAGCATGGCCATCGGCGGCTGGCTGGCCCGCAACGCCCCACCGCGGTCGCGCGAAGCGATCATCAAGGCCGCGTCGAAGTCGCTCCGGGAGGCCCGCCCGACCGCCGTCAACCTGGGCTGGGCCGTCGACCGGGTCATGGCCGCCTACGAATCCTCGGCGGCCGCCGGGGCAACCGGCGTCGAGATTGCCGCGGCGATGCGGGCCGAGGCCGACCGGATCGTGTTCGAGGCCAACGACGATCACGGCCGGCTGGCCGAGCACGGCCTCGCAGCCCTGCCCGACACCGGCGATCGTGAGCTCAACGTCCTGACCCACTGCAATACCGGGCCCCTGGCCTGCGGCCAGTACGGGACGGCCCTCGGGGTCGTCCAGGCCGCCCACCACGCCGAGCGGCCGATCCACGTCTGGGTGGACGAGACGCGGCCCTACCTCCAGGGCGCCCGCCTCACCGCCTGGGAGCTGGCCCAGGCCGGCGTCCGCCATACGCTCATCCCCGATGTCGCGGCCGGGGCGCTCCTTGCGGCGGGCAGGGTCGACGCCGTTCTCGTCGGCGCGGATCGGGTCGCCGCGAACGGTGACACGGCGAACAAGGTCGGGACGTACCCGCTGGCCGTCCTCGCGGCCCGGCACGGCGTGCCCTTCTACGTCTGCGCCCCGATCTCCTCGGTCGACCTGGCGACACCGGACGGGTCGGCGATCACGATCGAGGAGCGCGCCGCTCGCGAGGTCATCGAGGTCCGCGGACGGCGGATCGCGCCGGCCGGGACGGCCGTCTGGAATCCGGCCTTCGACGTCACGCCGGCCGAGCTCATCACCGGCATCGTCACCGAGGAGGGCGTCCTCCGGCCGCCGTTCGAGGCGGCCCTCGCAGCAGCCACGGCGGCGCGCGCGGCGCGTCGCGGTCCCGTGCCCTCGCCGGTGGCCTGGGCGGCGCCGGTGGAGGGCAGCCCGGCCGCAGGTGATGGGAGCCCCACGGCGGGGGAGAGAAGCGCAGCGGCGTCGTCGCCACCGCCGCCGGCACCTGCGTCGCCACCCGCGCCGGTGTCACCACAGGGACCGGCGTCGCCTCCTGCGTCAGCCTCGGGCGCCGGCTGATGGCGTCGGTCGCGATCCCCCGCGGGGACACCGCGATCAGCGCGGCGGCGACGGCCGACCGGGCGCTCCTGCGCGGCTTCCTGGAGCGCGACCGGATCTATGCCGCGTATGCCATCTGCGACCTCGACGACCGGGAGTTCGGCAAGACCCGCTGGGCAGCGGCGTGGAGCGGCGGCTCGATCATCGCCCTGGTCATGGAGTACTCCGGGGCGTCGCCGCAGCCGCTGTTCACGATGGGCCGCGACGATGGCATCGTGGCCGTCCTCCGCAACGTCATCCGGCCGCGGCTGGCGTTCATCGCCGCGCTGCCGGCGGCGGTGCCCACGATCGCGACGGCCTATCGCCTGGACAGCGGCCCCCAGATGGTCCGGATGTGGGTCGATCGAGGCCGGTTCCGGCCGGCCGGCGACCCCGGCGTCGAGCGCCTCGTCCCGTCCGACGCCAGCGAGCTCAACCGCCTCTACCAGCTTGGCTTCGGCGCCTGGCTGCCGCCCCAGGCGATCTCGGAGGGCGTGTACTACGGCCTCCGCGTCAGGGGCCGGCTCGTCGCCGCCGCCGGGACCCACGTGACCAGCCCCGCCACCCGTCTGGCCGTCGTGGGCAACGTCCTGACCCACGGCGACTTCCGCGGCCGCGGCTACGCCACGGCCGTCACCGGGGCGGTGACGGCGGAGCTCCTCGAGTCGTGCGACCATGTCGTCCTCAACGTCAGGGCGGACAACCCGCCCGCGATCAGCGCCTATCGCCACCTCGGCTATGCCGAGCACGTCCGCTTCGAGGAGCGGCTCGCCCACCGGATCGGATCTCCGTGGTCCGAGCTGATCGATGCCGTCCGCCGCCGCCTCAGCCCAGGAAAGGAGCGCCCGCCGCGATGACCGCCGTCCGACGCCAGGGCGCATCGCCCGCGCACGACGTCACCGACCTCGACCGCGCCGCCGAGGGCGTCCGACGGATCGAGTGGGCGGAGCGGGAGATGCCGGTCCTCCGCCTGATCCGCGAGCGGTTCGCCGAAGAGCGACCCCTCGAGGGCCTGCGCGTGGGCGCCTGCCTCCACGTCACATCGGAGACGGCGAACCTCATGCGGACGCTCCAGGCCGGCGGCGCCGACATCGTCCTCGCGGCCTCGAACCCGCTCTCGACCCAGGACGACGTCGCGGCCGCCCTCGTCGCCGAGTACGGCATCGCGACCCATGCCCGGCGGGGCGAGGACCGCGACACGTACTACCAGCACCTCAACGCGGTTGCCGACACGCACCCCCATCTGACGATGGACGACGGCTGCGACCTCGTGTCGCTCCTCCACAGCGATCGGCCTACGCAGGTCAGGGAGGTCCTCGCCGGGACTGAGGAGACGACGACTGGCGTCATCCGCCTCCGGGCGATGGCCGCCGACGGCGCCCTCGGCTACCCGGTCATCGCGGTCAACGAGGCCCTCACCAAGCACCTCTTCGACAACCGCTACGGGACCGGCCAGTCGACGCTCGATGGCATCGTTCGGGCCACCAACCTGCTCATCGCCGGTCGGAACGTCGTCGTCGCCGGCTACGGCTGGGTCGGGCGCGGGATCGCGTCGCGAATGCACGGTCACGGCGCCCATGTCGCGGTCGTCGAGGTCGACCCGGTGCGGGCCCTCGAAGCGCTCATGGACGGCTTCCAGGTCATGACCGTCGGCCAGGCCGCCGGCTGGGGCGACCTGTTCGTCACCGCCACCGGCAACGTCAACGTCTTCCGGCGCGAGCACTTCGAGGCGATGAGGGACGGCGCCGTCCTGGCGAACAGCGGCCACTTCGACGCCGAGCTGGATCTCGCCGCGCTCCGGGCCATGGCCGAGGGCCACGTCCGCGAGGTCCGCGACAACGTCCAGGAGTTCGAGATCGGCGGCAAGCGCCTCCATCTCGTGGCCGAGGGACGGCTCGTGAACCTTGGAGCCGCGGAGGGCCACCCGGCCGCGGTCATGGACATGAGCTTCGCCAACCAGGCTCTCGCCGCGGAATACGCCGCCCGCCACCACGCCGAGCTGGAGCACCAGGTCTACGTCGTGCCCGAGGCGATCGATGTCGAGGTCGCCCGGCTCAAGCTCGCCGCGATGGGCATCACCCTCGACGCGATGACCCCGGAGCAGGCGGCCTACGTCGCCTCGTGGAGGCAGGGAACCTGAGGCCCGAGGTCGCCAGCCCAGCCCCGCGAATGGAGCACGCCACCGCATGATCGAGCCTACGACCGCGCCCTATGGCAGCTGGGCTTCCCCGTTCCCGATCGAGCTGCTCACCGAGGGTGTCGTGTTCCTCAGTGAGATCCGCGGATCTGGCGGGGTCCGCTGGTGGCTTGAAGGGCGGCCCGAAGAGTCCGGCCGCCAGGTGCTCGTCCGGCGCGATCCGGACGGGACGACCATCCGCCTGACGCCGGACGGCTTCAACGCCCGGACCCGGGTCCACGAGTACGGCGGCGCCGCGACGCTCATCTCGGGCGATCTCGTCGTGGTGTCCGACTTCACGACCGGGCGCCTCCACCGCATCACCGCTCCGGGGGTCATCTCACCCCTCACCCCGGACCGGCCATGGCGGTTCGCCGACCTCGAGCACGACGCCCCCCGGGGCCGGCTCTACGCGGTTCGCGAGAACCACGAGCCCGAGGTCGTGGCGGCCCACGGCGAGTGGGTCAACGAGCTCGTGATCGTCGATCTCGCCGAGGGTGAGGTCGAGGTCATCGCTGCGGGCGCCGACTTCTACGCCGCGCCGCGCCTCTCGCCCGACGGGCGGACGCTCGCCTGGGTCGAGTGGCGGCACCCGAACCTGCCATTCGACGGGACGGAGCTCAAGCTCGCCGCCGTCGGTGAGGGCGGGGCGATCGGGCCGCCGATGCCCGTCGCCGGCGGGCCGTCCGACTGGATCAGCCAGCCCCGCTGGTCGCCCGACGGCGTTCTCCACTTCGTGGCCGAGCCGGACGGCTGGATGAACCTCCAGCGGTACCGGGGCGGGCGCATCGAGCCGGTGGCGCCGATGGCCGTCGAGTTCGCCACGCCGGACTGGATCTTCGGCAACGCTGAGTATGCGTTCCTGCCAGGTGGGGAGATCCTGGCCATCGGCCGGAGCGGCGGCCGGCACCGGCTCTACCGGATCGCGCCGGATGGATCGTCGGCGACGATCGAGGTCCCGTTCACTGAGCTCGGGTCCCTCACCATCGACGGGACCGTCGCGGTCATGCGGGCAGCCTCGCCGTTCGAGCCGGCTGCCGTCATCGAGCTCGACCTGTCGACGACCGCCGTGACGGTCCTGCGGCGGGCGTCGCCGCGGGTCGCCGATCCGGCCGACGTCTCGGTTCCACGCCACGTCGAATTCCCGACGACCGGCGGCCAGTCCGCCCATGCCAACTACTACGCCCCGGCGAACCGGCGTTTCCGCGGCCCGGACGACGAGCTGCCACCCCTCATCGTCACCTCCCACGGTGGTCCCACGGCGGCCGCGTTCAGCGGCTGGGCGACCGGCATCCAGCTGGTCACAAGTCGTGGCTACGCGGTCCTCGACGTCGATTACCGTGGCTCGACCGGCTACGGGCGGACCTACCGGCGGGCGCTCCAGGGCGAGTGGGGGATCCTCGACGTCGACGACTGTGTCGCCGCTGCCGAGTGGCTCGTGGGCCAGGGCCTCGCCGATCCGGCGCGGCTGGCGATCCGAGGCGGTTCTGCGAGCGGCTTCACGACCCTGGCTGCCCTCGCCTTCCGACGGACGTTCGCCGCGGGAATGTCGGCCTACGGGCTCGGGGATCTGCGGGCCTTCGTGCGCGACACGCACAAGTTCGAATCGCGGTATCTGGAACGGCTCATCGGCCCGCATCCGGCGATGGAGGCGCGCTACATCGAGCGCTCGCCATCACTGCACGTCGATCGGATCACGGTGCCGGTCCTCATCCTCCAGGGGGCTGAGGACAAGGTGGTGCCCGCATCCGAAGCCCAGGCGATCGTCGACGCGCTGGCGGAGCGGCGGGTCCCTCACGGCTTCGTCCTCTTCCCGGGCGAGGACCACGGCTTCCGAGGCCGCGACGCGATCATCAGGTCGTTCGGCGCGGAGCTGTCGTTCTACGGCCAGGTCTTCGGCTTTACCCCGGCGGATGACATCGAGTGGCTCGAGATCCGGTTCCTCGACGAGTGGCGCGAATCGGGGGCCACGCGAGGCTGAGGCACCGGGGCCACGCAAGGCCGCCGCGCCGCCCCGCCCTGACGAGGCTCGATCACGATCACGCGAGCAGCTCGCGGAGCGTCTCGAGCCCACGGTGGACGTCCTCGAACGACGTCGTGAGCGGCGAGCAGCCGAATCGGATCGAGTCCGGTGCCCGGAAATCGGGCACGACGCTGCGCTCGATGAGCGCGCCTGTCAGGCGCTCGGCGTCCGGATGCAGGATGGCGACGTGGGCGCCGCGACGGGCCGGGTCCCGCGGTGAGCCGAGCGCGCAGCCGAGCGGCGCAAGCCACGCGTCGTGGAGCTCGATCAGGTACTCGGTGAGCGCGATCCCCTTGGCCCGGATCGGCGTCACGCCGGCCTCGGCCGACAGGGCGATGCCCGCCTCGGCCGCAACGAGGCCGAGGATCCCGGGCGTCCCGGTGAGCCAGCCAGCGATGCCGTCGCGACGCTGAAACGCGGGGCCCATCTCGAACTGGTCGGCCTGGGCGAACCAGCCCTGGATCGGCGGCTGGAGCTCGGCCTGGTGCTCGCGCCGGACATACAGGTACGCCGGAGCCCCAGGCCCGCCGTTCAGGTACTTGTAGGTGCACCCGACGGCGAGGTCGACGCCGCTCGCCCGGAGCTCGATCGGCACGGAGCCGGCGCTGTGCGACAGGTCCCACACGACGAACGCGCCGACCTCCCGCACCCGGGCGGTGATCGCCGGGAGATCGGCGATGGCCGCGGAACGGTAGTTGACGTGCGAGAGCAGGAGCAGCGCCAGGTCGTCATCGAGGACGCGATCGATGTCGGCCAGCGTGACGCCCTCGATCGGGTCGTCCTCGATCCAGCGGATCGTCAGGCCACGCGCCGCGGCCAGGCCCTCGACGACGTAACGATCGGTCGGGAACTCCGACCGCGCGATGGCCACGGCCCGGCGACCCGGCCGGGCATCGAGGGCCGCCGAGGCCAGCCGATACAGGTTGACCGTCGTCGAATCGGTGACCGCGACCTCGCCGGCCTCCGCCCCGAGCACGCCGGTCGCGAGCCGGTCGCCGACCTCGAGC
>DASWGY010000067.1:0-8911 GCA_036393495.1 Candidatus Limnocylindrales bacterium | reverse complement strand
ACGCCGATGCCCACGACATCGAGTACAACGCGATCCGCGAGGCGGCCGCCCTCATCGACGTCACCCCGCTCTTCAAGTACCGCGTGTCCGGGCCCGACGCGCCGCGGCTCGTGGACCGGGTCATCACCCGCGACGCGACGAAGCTCCGGGTCGGCCAGGTCTTCTACACGCCGTGGTGCGACGAGCACGGCAAGGTCATCGACGACGGCACGGTCCACCGCCTCGGCGAGACGGACTACCGCTGGACGGCGGCCGACCCACAGTTCCGGTGGCTGTCGCTGAACTCGCGGGGCCTGGACGTATCGATCGAGGACGAGAGCGAGGCCGTGGCCGCGGTCGCCCTCCAGGGCCCGTTCTCGAGAGCCGTCGTCGAGCGCGCGACCGGCGAGTCGTTCGCCGATCTCCGCTACTTCCGGCGGCGAGCCGCCACGCTCGCCGGCATCGATGTCGACGTCTCGCGGACGGGCTACACCGGCGACCTCGGCTACGAGCTCTGGATCCCCGCGGAGCGGGCGGTCGAGGCCTGGGGCGCGCTGATCGAAGCCGGCGCGGACTTCGGGATCCGGCCGGCCGGGATGCTGGCCCTCGACGTCGTCCGGCTCGAGGCCGGGCTCATCCTCCTCGAGGTCGACTACACCTCGTCGAGGCATGCGCTCAACCCGGAGCAGAGCTACTCACCGGCGGAGATCGGCCTCGGGCGGCTCGTCGACCTGGGAGCGGGCGACTTCGTCGGGAAGCTGGCCCTGCAGCGCGAGGCCGCGAAGGGCGGCCCGGCGCGGCGCCTCGTCGGCGTGGCCCTCGACTGGTACGGCATCGAGGGCCTCTACTCGGCCCAGGACCTGCCACCCTCGATCTCGCCGAACGTCGACCGCTCGGCGGTGCCGGTCTACGGTCGCGTCGGGCCGTCCCAGATCGGCAAGCTCACGAGCCACGGCTGGAGCCCGATCCTGAAGCAGGCCATCGGCCTCGCGTCCGTGCCCGCCGCCTACGAGCCGGTCGGCACGAAGCTCCAGGTCGAGTGGACCGTGGAGGGCCGCCGCGGCCGCGTCGACGCGACCGTCGTGCCGCTGCCATTCCTGGACCTGGAGCGCAAGCGGGCCTGACGCCGGGGAGGCGCCTGACCAGCGTCCCGGGCCACTCCCCCGCTACGTCCCGGCTACGTCCCGGCGAGACGCTCGACGAGCGGATCGAGCTCCCCAAGATCGCCGAGCATGATCGAGGTGATGCCGAGCTCGTCGCGAAGGCGGCGGAACTTGGCCTCGAGGGCGTCGAGCGAGCCGATGTAGATGTGGGGCGCCTCGAGCAGCTCCTCTGGCGTCACGTCGATCGCCGTCCGGCCGGCCAGGCTCGCGGCGAGGTCCCTGGCCTCGGCCAGGGCATGGTCGGTCACCGAGATCGGCGCGGTCGATGGGTAGATGTTGAACGTGAGCTCGGCGAACCGGTCCCCGGCAGCGGCCCGGACCCAGTCGATCTTCTCGGCCGTCGCAGCGAATGTCAGCGATTGCGGGTCGGAGCGCTGGCCCGGCAGGATTCGCGGCGCCAGGCCCACGATCTGGGCCTCCCGCGCCGCGAGCTCGAGGGTTCGCCGCCCGCCACCGCCGATGAGGAACGGCGGGTGGGGTCGCTGGACCGGCTTCGGTTGGCCGTCGAGGTTCGCGATCGCGTAGTGCTCGCCCCGGAACGTGAGCGGCGCGTCACCGAAGGCGCCCTTCAGGACGGTGATCGCCTCGGCCAGGCGCGCCTGCCGGACCGGCGTGGGGTCGAAGGACAGGCCGATCGCGTCGTACTCGGGCTTGTTCCAGCCGGCCCCGATCGCGACGTCGAGGCGGCCGCCCGAGAGGACGTCGAGCGTGGCGAGGTCCTGGGCCAGGACCGCCGGGTGGCGCAGGTCGTTGTTGAAGACGAAGGCCGCGATCCGGAGGCCTTCGGTCGCGGCTGCGATCCACGTCAGGGCCGGGACCGGCGAGAGCTGCGAGATGAGGTGATCGGGGACGACATACGCGTGGTAGCCGAGCGATTCTGCCCGGCGCGCCTTGTCGGCCAGGCTCGGTCCGTCGATGACCTCCTGGAGCGAGGCGAGGAACTGGAAGGGCCTCTGGGGCGGCATCGGCACAGGGTACCGGCAGCTACGCCTCCGCGATGACGACGCCACGCGCGATTCGGAGAAGGCGATCCGCGGTTGCATCGGCGGACAGGCCTCGACCGCTGTGGAGCTCGTCGAATGAGCCGAAGCCGGTGAGGAGCCACAGGATGTCGGCGGCGGCGTGGACGTCGAGGTCGGGCCGAAGCCGGCCCTGGGCTTCGAGCCGCTCGGCCAGGTCCGCCATCCCGCGGGCCCGGTCCTGCTGCGATCGGGCGAGCGGCGCGGCGGCCTCAGGGTCGACCGCGGCGAGGACCACCAGCCGCGCCAGGACCGGGTATTCCGAGGCGTACATCCGGCAGCTCGCCCGAAGGCTGCGCTCGAGGGCCTCGACCGCGTCCGGGTTGCGGTACTGGGCGATCACCTCGGCCAGCCCCGCCCGCTCGAGCGTCTCGTTGGCCAGGGCCGCCAGGAGGCCGGCCCGCGACTCGAAGGCCGTGTAGACCGTCGAGCGGGCGACGCCGGCTTCTGCCGCCACGCCTCCCACCGCAAGCTCCATGCCGGCCTCGCCGAGCAGCACGGTCCGGGCCGCGTCGAGGATCGCGCGGCGCGTCTGCTGGGCGGCCTCGGCCCTGACCCGCTGGACGTAGCGACGTGGCATGCCGACATCATACTTGACAAGACAATGCGTCGTGTGGAATGCTCCACACACATTCGAACGGACGAGATGTCCGATGAAAGAAGGAGCGTCCACCGCCATGACCGCCCAGGCCCAATCCATCGACGCCATCGCTGCCGCCGACCCCCGGCGCGCCGCCCGACCCGCGTCGGACGCCGCCGCCCTCGCGGGCGCGCGGTTCATCGACCTCGTGACGTTCCGGCGAGACGGCACGCCGGTCGGCACACCGGTCCTGTTCGTCGCTGACGCCGGCCGGCTGCTCGTCCGCACCGCGTCCGATGCCGGCAAGCTGAAGCGCCTCGCCCACACCGCGATCGTCGAGATCGCCCCGTCCGACTCACGCGGCCGGCGGCTCGGCGCGGCTGCCCCGGGCACGGCCCGAGTCCTGGGCCCAGGTGCCCTCGCGCCGATGCTCGCCCGGCTCCACGCCAGGTACCGGATCGCCGGTCCCGTGGCGACCCTCGTCCGGCGGCTCCGAGGCCAGCAGGATGTCGTCATCGAGATCACCCTCGATGCCCCCGGGCTGCTTCGCCCCAGCCTCGAGCCGAGCGCCCAGGTCCCTCAGCCGGCGATTCTGGCCAGCTGACGCTCGAGCCCCGCCACGGCGTCGTGGACGTCGGCCCGTCCGAACCCGATCCGGATGTGGGTGCCCGGGTGGCCGAAGCGCGACCCGGGCAGGACGAGGACGCCCTCGGCCGCCACGAGCTCGGCCGCGAATCCGTCGGCATCGAGGTCCGCCCGCAGGCGCGGGAATCCGATCGAGCCGCCCCGCGGCCGGACCCAGCTCAGGACCCCGGGCCAGCGGTCCATCAACCCGTCGATGACCCCGAGCCCGTCGAGGACGATGGACCGTGACTGGGCCAGCACGGCCTCGCGGGCCCGGAGCCCGATGAGGGCGAGGATCTCCGAGGGCGCCGATGCGCAGATCGTGGTGTAGTCCTTCAGCCGCGCCACCCGGTCGAGGATCGAGCGGTCGTGGCTCGCGAGCCAGCCGATCCGGAGGCCGGCCATCGCGAACGACTTCGACATGACCCCGAGCGACACGACGTGCCGGGCGACATCGACGCCGGCCGGCAGGCGGTCGGCCTCGTCGACCTCGAGGTAGCGGTAGACCTCGTCCGACAGCAGGATCGCGCCGGCCTCGGCTGCGAGCTCCACGATCCCCCGGAAGGTCGCCTCGTCGGGCAGCATCCCCGTCGGGTTGTGGGGCGCGTTGACGACGATGAGCCGGGTCCTCGGGGTGACCTGGGCCCGAAGGGCCTCGATGTCGATGGCCCAGTTGTCGGCCTCGCGGAGCTCGTGGAGGGTCACGTCCGCGCCGGCCGCGCGGGCGACCTCGTACAGGCTCTGATACCCGGGCCAGGTGACGATCGCATGATCACCGGGGCTCAGGAGCACGCTGACGAGGGCGAAGATCCCCTCCTCCGCACCGGCCGTGACGAGGATGTCGTCGGCGTCGGCCGACTCGTAGAGCGCCGCGATCTCGCGCCGCAGGAGCGGATGGCCGGTCGATTCCGTATAGCCGAGGCGGAGGTTGCGCCACAGCGTCGCCGTCTCGTCGTCGGCGAGCGCGAGGACGTCGGCCATGGGCCAGGCCTCGACATCGCTGGCGCACAGCACGTGCCGGACGGCGAACTCCCAGCGGGCGAAGAAACGCTCGAGCTCGAAGTCGGCGATGCGCACCTGCGCATCATGCGGCTCCCGGCGGGGTCGGCGCGTGACGGCGCGTGACGTGGGACGCGCGCGACCGCGCGGGCTCAGCCCTCGATTCGGAAGAGGGCCGCGCAGAGGGCTCGGAACGCGTCTTCCATCAGCCCGAGGCCTGTCGCCCGCCAGGCTGGGGTCGCGCCGCGATCGACGTCGAGGACCAGGCCGTTTCCCAGCCGCCCGAGCTCGCCCTCGCGATCGCCGAAGGTGGCCGGCCCGATGACCGCATCTCGCGGGGCGCACGTGTCGACGTCCTGGTCTTCGCAGATGGCGCCTTCGACGAGCGCGAGATGCGCGCCCGACGGCCCACGATAGGTGACCTCGAGGTGGCCGCCGTCGGCGAGCCGGTAGGAGCCGGCGTCGAGGAACCAGCCGTCCGGCAGCACGGCGCAGTAGACCGGCCAGCTCATCGCGAGCGCCGCCTGGTCGAAGAAGATCCGGTTGTCGTCGCTGCCGCTGCAGGCCGACGCCGGCGTCCCGGGAACGCCGGTCGTCCCCGGGCTCGGGGTCCCGGCCGCCGTCTCGCTCGGCTCGACGCTGCTGGAGGGGATCCCCGTGGGACCGGCGCTGTCGGTGGGGCCGTCGGGGCCCGTCGGTTCGGCGCTTTCGGAAGGCGCCGAGGTGGTCGCCGGCGTGGACGGGTCCGCCGAACCTGGGCCGGGTGACTCGCCGCCGATGCAGGCCGCGGCGACCATGGCGACGACCAGGACGGCGACGCCTGCCGATACCGGGTCGGGATGCCGGGCCGAACGCGTCATCGCGTGGCCCCCGCGCGCTCGGATCACGCACCGAGCGTAGCACGCGCGACCGGGGCTCCGTCCGGGCGACCGGGCTCCGTCCGGGCGACGGCGCCCGCCTCAGGTCGGGATCAGGCTCGGCCCAGCCGCACGAACCCCGGGTCGACCCCGAAGACCTCCCGGATCCGTTCCGCGGTGAGCACGTCGGGTGGCGATCCGTCGGCGACGACCCGGCCTCGATCGAGGAGCACCAGACGAGAGAAGAAGTGCGCCGCCAGCCCGATGTCGTGGAGGACGGCGACGATCGTGGTCCCGTCTCGCGTGTTGAGGTCGCCGAGGAGGCCCATGACTTCGACCTGATGGCGGAGATCGAGATGGACGGTCGGCTCATCGAGGACGAGGACCGGCGCCTCCTGGGCGACGGCCATGGCCAGGAGGACCAGCTGGCGCTCGCCGAGCGACAGCTCGCGCGCGTCTCGTCCGAGAAGGTGGCCGACGCCCACCCGATCGATGGCCGCCGCCACGGCTGCCCGGTCGCCGGGTCGCAGGCCCCTGACGGGATGCTCGTGGGGCAATCGTCCGAGCGCGACGACCTCCTCGACCGAGGTCGCGAAGGGCAGCGTCGGAAGCTGCGGGACAACGGCCAGGCGCCGGGCGACCCCGAGGCGGTCGAGGTCGGCCATCGCGGTTCCGGCCAGCTCGACGGTTCCGGCCGCCGGCCGCAGGAGGCCGGCCATCACCCGCAGGAGGGTCGACTTCCCGGCCCCGTTCGGCCCGATCACCGCGACTCGCTCGCCGGGGTCGACCTGGAGCGTCACGTCGCGGAGCGCCGCCCGCTCCCGGTACAGGACCGTGACGCCGTCGAGCCGGATCACAGCTCGTAGCCCGATCGGGCCTTGCGCAGCAGGACGAGGAAGAACGGGGCCCCGATGACCGCCGTGATGACCCCGACGGGGATGTCGCCGAGGAGGCGGGCGGCGAGATCCGCGCCGACCATGAGGCTCGCCCCGAGCAGGGCCGCCAGGGGCAGCACGACCCGCGCGTTCGGGCCGACGACCAGCCGGACGACGTGCGGGGCCACGAGGCCGACGAACCCGATGAGACCGGAGACCGCCACGGCCGCCGCCGTCGCGAGCGAAGCCAGGGCCAGGAGCAGCGCCCGCTCGCGACGGACGTCCACGCCGAGGTGGGCCGCCGCCTCCTCGCCCAGGAGCATCCCGTTGAGCGAACGCGCCCGCAGCAGCACCCCGATCGACGCCAGGGCGATGAGCGGCGCCGCAACGGCGAGCCGGCCCCAGGATGCGGCATCGAAGCCACCGAGGAGATAGGCAAAGATCTGGCGCAAGCCCGCGCCCGACAGGTACATCGCCATGGCCAGGCCCGCGGCCAGGAGCGAGCCCACGGCGTAGCCGGTGAGAAGCATGCTCGTCATCGGTGACGTGGCCCCGATCCGCGAGAGCCGGTACACGACGAAGACCGCCCCGAGCGCCCCCAGGAACGCCAGGCCGTGGAGCAGCCCGAACTCGAGGATCAGGGCCCGGACGGGGATGAGGACGGCGATCGACGCGCCGAACGCGGCCCCGGATGCGGTGCCCAGCACGTACGGGTCCGCGAGCGGGTTTCGGAGGAGCCCCTGGAAAGCCGCCCCGGCAACGGCCAGGCCGCCGCCGACGACCATGGCCGTGAGGACGCGGGGCAGCCGGAGATCGATGACGATGGTCTCGGCGGTCGCGGGCCACGTCGCGGCGATATCGAGCCCGAGGACCCGGCGGCCGAGGATCCCGAGGGTGTCCCCGGGCGCGATGGCCACGGTCCCCGCCGCGATCCCGGCGACGAGCGCGATCGCGAGCAGCCCGAGGCCCACGATCGCGAGCGCGATCGGCCGGCGGGCCACGCCCAGCCGACCGATCGAACGTGCTCCCCTTGCGAGCGCCAACTCGCCGGTCGACATCGTCAGCGCAGGACCTCCGGATGGAGGGCCTCGATGAGCGCCCGGAGGCCCTCCACGAGGCGCGGGCCGGGCCGGGTCACGAGGACGTAGGCCGCGATCGGGATGACCGCGCCCTCCTTCACCGCCGTGATGTCCCCCCAGCCGGGCCTTGCCGCAACGTCGGCGGCGGTCGTGTAGTCGGCGTCATCGCCGAGAAGGATCACGTCCGGGTCGGCGGCGACGAGCTCCTCGAGCGAGATCTCATAGCTGTCATCGGTCGTGATCGGATCGGCCCCGGCCAGGATGAGCATCTCAGCGTAGAGCGAGGTCTCGGGGACCGTGTAGATCTTCGAGGTCGCGTCGATCTCGTAGAAGACCTTCGGGTGCTCGAGCACGGCCGTTGCGGCGCCGAGCTGGGCCATCTCGGTGGCCATCGCGGCCGCGAGCCGGTCCGCCGTGGCCGAGGTCCCGGTCGCCAGCCCGACGAGGCGGATGCCGGCGAGTGCCTGGTCGATGTTCCGGGCATACAGGACGACCACCGGGATCCCGACCCGGCGAAGCTGCTCGATCGCGGCGATCGGGGTGAACGACGGGTTGCCGCCACCGGCGATCACGAGGTCGGCCTCGAGCGAGACGATCTGCTCGACGTCGACGCCCTGGAACGTGGCCACGACCGGCAGGTCTTCGGCTCCGGGCGGGTAGCCCGCGATGTCCTCGACCACGGCCACGACGCGGTCGTCGGCGCCGAGGGCAAAGAGGGTCTCGGTTGCGGCCGGGGTAAGCGACACGATCCTGGCCGGCTCGGCCGGGATCGCCACGGACGAGCCCTCGTCGTCGGTGATCGTGAGCGGGAAGGTTGGCGCCGGCGTGGCCGTCGGGGCGGCCGGCGTCGCGGTCTCGGGCGGGGCGGCCGAGGAGGTCGAGCCGGGCGGTGCCGTCGGCACGACCGCCGAGGGACCGCAGGCGGCCAGGAACGCCAGGATCGGAATGATGACGAGGCGAAGGAACGGGTCCGCGCGGCGCGCGCGCGGGCGGAACGACGCAGCCATGAGGAGGTCTCCGACAAGGTGGGACCGGGGCGGTCCCGGGCGAGGGGGACGGCAGACCAGGCTGCGGTCAGTCGGAGGGGGTCATCGGCGGTGCCTGCCTTTCTCTCGAAGGTCGGTGCATCCACCGCGGGTCGGCGACCGGACTTCCGTCGTTTGGCGACGGTTCACCGTAGCGGGACTGTGCCGGAATCACACCGGCTTCGCGACGTCGCGGGGTCGTTCTTGAGCGAACCGCGCCAGCGTATCACCGCGACCCCGGACGCGGGGCCCTCGGACGCGACGAGACCCGCCCTCGCCGCGAAACCCGCGACGCGGCGACCCCCGGACGCGGCGACCCCCGCGACGCGACGGGCCCCGCCCCTCGCGGACGGGTCGCTGTGGCGCTTGCGGGGTCAGGGAGCCGCGCCGCGCAGGCCGGCTCCCGGGGTCAGGCGCTGGGCGCCGCCGCGGGCTGGGCGAAGATCGACACCTGGGCGTCGTCGGGCAGCATGACCCCGAAGACCTTCTGGAGGGCCAGCAGGTGGACGCAGGCTCCCCAGCTCTCGAAGTAATGGCAGTTGCAGCGCCACTGACCGGCGTCGAGGGTGATGTGGTGCGTGTCGTTGTCGCCGCGGAACGTGAGCGCGATGCGATCGATCGAGATCCGATCGAGCTCACGAGCGTAGCGATTCGCCTTCTCGACCTTGCCGATCAGGGAGCTGTGCATCAGGCCAGACCCTCCGGCCCCCG
>DASWGY010000066.1:0-3020 GCA_036393495.1 Candidatus Limnocylindrales bacterium | reverse complement strand
CTGGCGACCTTGACGCTCGAGCCGTGGAGGGCCTCCTTCGCGTCGGCGATCATCGCCGGGTAGACGCAGATCGCCGCGACCGACGGGATCGTGGGATCGCCGGGCTGGGGATGGATTGCCTTCTGGCACAGGGCGTGGACCTTGCCGGGCGTGTCCTTGCCCTCGAGGGTCGTGAGATCGATCATCCGGATCGCGAGGTCGAGGGCCCACAGCTTCGAGGCCTTCTTGATCGAGCGGCGCTTCAGGCTGTCGACTCGCAGCTCGACACCGACCTGGTCAACGGCGGTGAGCCGGCCCAGGACGGCGCCGAGGGGCCCTGGCCGGCCGCCGGCCCAGTCGCGCACGAGCTGGCTGGCTCGCTCGCGGGACAGGGTGTCGGGGCGTTGGGCGGTGGCCATGGGACGGTGAGGATAGCGCCGATCGAGGCTCGCGGCGACGAGGCTCGGCACCCGGGAGTCGTTACCGGCTTATCCGTGACGGAGAGTCACCAAATCGCGCTCGACGCGGGCATCAACTGCCCGACAGGCAGCCCAGCCAGGGATTTCGTGATCGGCGGTCACGTTTCGGGCGACTTCCGGGCCGAGGAGCCCGGATCGATGGCGGTGGCGTCAGGTTTGCTGACTGGGCGTCACGGGAGGGCCGGAGCGAGCTGGCGGCTCGCGGGTTCCGGGGACGCGGGCAACCCCAGCGGCTACCATCGCCGGGCGATGTCCGACCAGCTGTCGCTGCGGCTCGAGCCGGGGCTCCCGAACCCGCCCACCACGCTCCGCCCGATGCTGGCCCGGCCCCTCCCCGAACCGTTCGATTCGGCGGACCATCTCTTCGAGCCGGCCTGGGGCGGCCGGCGGGCCCTCGCGATCATCGGCCCGGCGGACGTTCCTGGCGCGGGCGACGTGTCGTTCCGCGACGAGCGCGGCGACGAGCTGCCCCTGATTCCGCCCGAGCTCGCCGGCCTCGGCGTGCGGGTCGCCGCCCGCTCGGCGGTGCTCGACGGCGAGCTGGTGGTCGTCGACGGCATCGGGCGGGCCGACCCCGTCGAGCTCGCCCGGCGCCTCGCGGGCGAGGCGGGCCGCCCGGTCGCGTTCCTGGCGTTCGACCTCCTGCACCTCGACGGGCGGCCGTTCATCTCGCAACCTCTCGAGCGTCGCCGCGACCAGCTTCGGCGGGTCCTGCGTCCGGGTGACGAGGTCCTCGCGGTCCCGGCCATCCCGGGCGAAGGTCGGGCGCTCTTCGCCGCGGTCGCGGCCCAGGGTCTCGCCGGCATCCTTGCCCGCCAACGCTCCAGCCCCTACCTGCCCGGCGTCCGGAGCCGACTCTGGCGATTCGTCGCGGTGGGTGGCAGGGCGGCAGCCGAGGCTGGAGGTGCGCTCGAGGTCGACGCGACCGCCGACGCGATCGCCGCCGAGTCGGCCGGTGAAGCCGCCGGTGCCGCGCCGGTCCTCGCCCTGATCCGCCGGCTACCGCTCGGCCTGGATGAGCCCGTCGGTGGCTGACGTGAGGCATGCCTGCTCATCACGAGCATCGGGCGGCTGTCCGAGCGGGACTCAGCCCTCCGGGACGAGGATCGCGCGGAGGAGCCGGCCGGGGCCGGGTCGCTGGCCGTAGAGGATGACGCCCGCCGCGTAGACCCGGATCGCGAGCGCCGCCACGAGCCCGATCGCTGCCACGAGCAGGCCGTAGGCGAGGACGAGCTCCCACGGCTCGACCCGGCCCACCGTCAGGCGCGTGAACATCACGAATGGGCTCCAGAACGGCACGAGCGACGAGAACCGGAGCAGCCCGCCCACGCCGCCCGACAGGGCAACGATCGCCTGGAGGTATCCGGCGATCCCGATGAGGCTCATCGGCAAGGCGATGACCTGGAGGTCCTCGACTCGGCTCACGAGGGAGCCGGCGGCCGCGTAGATGAGGGCGTACAGCGTGAACCCAAGGACGAAGAACGCCCCGTACGCCGCGAACAGCGACAGCTCGATGCCGGCCAGCGGCGAGCCCGCCCCACCGGGCAGCCCGGCGGCCCGGGCGACGGGATCCTGGAGCGCCAGCGCCGCGAGCGCCGGCAGGAGGATCGCGAGGTACTGGACGAGGCCGGCGACACCGATCCCCACGACCTTGCCGAGGACGAGCTGGGTCGGGGACGCGGCGCTGATCAGCAGCTCCATGACCCTCGTCTCCTTCTCGACCGCGACGCCGGCGGCGACCCACATCCCGTAGATGACGATCGTCAGGAAGAGGACCACGACGAGGACCGTGCCGAGGAGCTGCCGGCTGGCGATGTCGACCGCTCCGAGCGGTGCGCCGCCAGCGGTCGGCCCGGCGGCGGCGAGGACGTCGAGGGTCGGGAACAGGAAGCCCTCACCGCCGGTGCGCATCGACCAATCGAGGATCGCCACGCCGAAGGCCCCCACCTGGACGAGCTGGGTCCGGTCGGCGCCGATGCCCTGGCCGGTCAGGAAGGTGAACCCGAGCCGGCCGCTCGCGTCTCGAGTGGCGACGATGGCGCCGGCATAGGTCCCGTTGGCGACCGCGTCCTGGATCCCTGCCCGATCCTGGGTGATCGGGAACTCGTACGGCTGCCCGGTCCCGCCCGAGGTGAGGCTCAGGACGTCGGCCATGACCGTGGCGGCCTGGGTCGCGAGGACCGGGTCGTCGGCGACGATTGCGATCGTCGTCGTGGTGTCGCGGTCGAGGACCCGGATGATGACCGGCAGGAAGGCGACGAAGACGGCGAGCGCGGCGAGGAGCACGGTCGAGGCGAAGAACGGGCGGCTGCGGACACGCTCGACGAACTCGCGCCGGGCCACGATCCGGGCGTTCGGGAGGATCGGATCCTCGCGGCCGATCACGCGACCCGCTCCTCGACGCCTTCGGCCGGTTCGCCCTCGCCGGCGCCCGGCTCGGGCGCGGCGGCCGGTTCGGGCGCGGTGGCCGGGGCGAGCGTCTCGTCCTCCGACGCCGGGTGGCCCACGAGCTCGATGAAGACCTGCTCGAGCGACGGATCGGCGACCTCGAAGTGGCGGACC
>DASWGY010000065.1:0-11929 GCA_036393495.1 Candidatus Limnocylindrales bacterium | reverse complement strand
CAGCGCCCGCGACGTCTACCCGACCTCGCTCCTGCCCGACGAGCTCGAGTACGTCGTCGCGACCGACGACGGGTCGATGGGCCACCACGGCTTCGTCACCGAGCTCGTGCCCGAGTACGAGGCCTGGGCCGACCAGGCCTTCGCCTGCGGTCCCGAGCCGATGCTCCGGGCCCTCGCGCGACTCGCCGCGACCAGGCGTGGCCGCCTAGGAGTGGCGAAGCTCGGCCGCAAGCGAGGCGCGGGCAGGGCGGATCCGGCCAGCTCGCCGGCAGCCCGGCGGAAGGCCTTCCTGCAGGTCTCGATGGAGCAGCGGATGGGCTGCGCAGTCGGGGCCTGCCTCGGTTGCGTCGTCATGACCACGACCGGCGCTCCCCAGCGCGTCTGCCGGGAAGGCCCGGTCTTCGCGTCCGAGGAGATCGACTGGGAAGGCGGCTGGGCTCGATGAAGGCGAAGCGACGGGTCGTGACGGCCGGCGCGAGCTCCGTCCCGGCGCCGCAACGCCGAACACCGACGGTGCGCAAGCGGAAGTCGGCGTTCGAGCCGGTGAGGCCGAGGCCGCCCGGGGCGACCGCGACCGCCGCGATCGCCATGGCCGCCACCGAGGGCGTGGAGGCGCAGTCGACCGCTGTCGACCTGGCCGTCGATCTCGGCCGCGGGCTGGTCCTCCCGAACCCGATCCTTGTTGCCTCGGGGACCTTCGGCTACGGCATCGAGTACGGCGACGTCGTCGACGTCGACCGCCTTGGAGCGATCTGCTGCAAGGGCACCACCCTGAAACCCCGGATCGGCAATCCGACGCCCCGGGTGACCGAGACGCCGGGCGGGATGCTCAATTCGATCGGGCTCCAGAACCCCGGCGTCGATGCCGTCGTCGAGAAGTACGCCGGGACGTGGGCGGGCTGGAAGGTCCCGGTCATCGTCAACGTGGCCGGCGAGTCGGTCGGTGACTACGTCGAGGTCACGAAGCGGCTCGACGGGGTGCCCGGGATCGCCGGCATCGAGCTGAACATCTCGTGCCCGAACGTCGGCCGGGGCGGGCTCCAATTCGCCATCGATGCCGATGCCGCGGCCCAGGTGACCGCCGCCGTCCGACGGGCAACGGACCTGCCGCTCCTGGTGAAGCTCTCGCCGAACGTGGCCGACGTCCGTCCGATCGCCCGGGCCATCGCCGACGCCGGGGCCGACGCGCTCACGGCCGTCAACACCCTGTCCGGCATCGCCGTGGGTCCCACTCGCGAACGGCCGCTCCTCGGGAACGTCTACGGCGGCCTGTCTGGGCCGGCGATCAAGCCGGTCGCTCTGCGGATCGTGTACGAGGTCTGCCAGGTCGTCCGGATCCCGGTCGTCGCGATCGGCGGGGTCACGGAGCTGGCCGACGTCCTGGACTACCTGGCGGTCGGGGCGGTCGCGGTCCAGGTCGGGACGGCGATCTTTGCCGACCCGACCCTGCCGGTGCGCCTCGTCGACGAGCTTGCCGCCACGTGCCGGTCGCGCGGGCTGGCGTCGTACCGGCCGCTCATCGGCACCGCCCTCCCGAAGAAGGCCGGGGCGCCGTCGACGAAGGGCGTCGAATACCGGCCCTAGCAGCCCGTGCCACGGCCCGCTGGCGATGGGTGATTCTCCGGATTGCGTGGCGATCACGACTGGCCCACGGTTGGACGGAACCGGCGCGTCGGTGGCCGCGTCCACGGAGCACCTGGCCTGCCTGGCCGGCGATCGCACCGCGATGGACTGGAGCGACGCACGATGAAGCCGACGATCGGCATCTCTCAGGGCCCCCTCCCACGGTTGGCCGCGCTGCTCGCGGTCGTCATCCTCGTCAGCGGCTGCGGGGCTGGCTCGGCGCCGACCACCCTGAGCACCGTCGGCGCGGGGATCGGGCGCGACGCGGCCGGGCCCACGGCGGCCCCGGTGTCCGAGCCGGACGCCGGGCCCGGCACCGAGGGTACGGAAAGGCCCCCGCTCGACGCCATCCGGCCGGACCTCCTCATCATCAAGACCGGGACGCTCGACCTCCAGGTCGAGGCCGTCGATGCCGCAGTCAGCGCGGCCGAGGCGACGATCACCGGGCTGGGCGGCTACGTCAGCGGCTCGGAGCAGGTCGGCGAGGGCGACGACCTCAGCGCCACGATCACGTATCGGATTCCGGCCGACCAGTGGAGCGCGGCGCTCAAGGCGCTCCGCGAGCTGGCGATCAAGGTCGTCGCCGAGCGGACGACGACCGATGACGTGACCGGCCAGGTCGTCGATCTCCGGGCGAGGATCGCGAACCTCGAGGCGACCGAGGAGGCCCTCCAGGCGATCATGACCCAGGCGACGAAGATCCCCGATGTCCTCGCGGTCCAGGCCGAGCTCACCAAGGTCCGGGGCGAGATCGAGCAGGCGACCGGCGAGCGGCAGCACCTGGAGGAGCAGGCCGCCTTCTCGACGCTCACCGTGCGCTACGGGCTGCGGCCCGAAGCGGCCGTCACGGTCGCCCAGGACAAGTTCGATCCGGGCGCCGAGGTCGATCGGGCCACGGCGAACCTGGTCGAGATCCTCCAGGGCCTGGCGACCGCCGGGATCTGGTTCGGGATCGTCTGGCTGCCAATCCTCCTGGCGGTCGGACTGATCGGCCTCCTCGTGTACCTTGTGGCCCGTCGCCGGGCCGGGTCGGCCGGCGCCGGTGGCTCCGGGGCTGGGCCAATGCCCCCGCTGCCGCCCGCGGTGCCACCCGTCCCGCCGACCGAGCCGGCCGCTCCGGCCGCCGGAGGCTGATCGCGGGACGCCACGTGCCCCTCTACACTCGGGGCTGATGACGACGCTCAAGCCAGCCCTCGAGCTCCAGGCGCGGGCCGCGATCGCGAGCCGAACGGAGGCCCTGTTCCGGGCCTCCGGGGCATTGCGCGACGGTCACTTTCTGCTCAAGAGTGGGCGCCACTCGGACGCCTACCTCGAGAAGTTCGCGGTCCTGTCCAGTCCCGCCGCGACGAGCGAGCTGTGCGCCTTCTGGGCGGCCAGGCATCGAGACCCGGACGGCACGTCGCGAGTGGACCTGGTCGCCGGGCCGACCACGGGTGGCATCATCCTGGCCTTCGAGACGGGACGACAGCTGGGGACCCCGGCGATCTTCGCCGAGGAGATCAGGGCGGCCGACGGCGCTGCCCGTCGTGAGTTCCGCCGCGGCTTCCGGATCGAGCCCGGGCAGCGGGTCCTGCTCGTCGACGACATCCTCACCACGGGCGGCTCGCTCGTGGCGATGCTCCCTGCGGTCGAGGCCATGGGCGGCGAGGTCATCGAGTGCGCCGTCCTCGTCGATCGCTCCGGAGGGAGGCAATCGCTGACGTCGCCGGCCGGCGGCCGGGTCTACCCGCTCCGAGCCCTGTGGTCGATGGACCTGCCGACGTATGAGCCGGGTCCTGCGACCTGCCCGCGCTGCGCCGACGGGACCCCGCTCCACGCGCCGGGGAGCACGGGGGTGGGCTCCTGAGCCCGTCGGCGGTCCGCCGTCTCGTCGTCATCGTCGCGCTCGTGGGGCTGGCCGGCATCGTCGCCGTGCTGGCGAGGGCCCCGGCCACGAGCACGGCCACCGGCGTCGTCGTCGCCGTCGACTCGAGCTCCCTCACCGACGTCCGGTCATTCACGATTCGCGAGCCGGGCGGGCAGACTCGCCGATTCGCCGTGGGCGCCCTGCAGAACGCGACCGAGTTCCCGCCGGGACACCTGGTCGAGCACATCGCCTCGGGGGTTCCGGTGGTCGTCACCTGGCGCGACGAGGACGGCCAGGCGACCGCGATCCGGATCGTGGACGGCCCGGTCCCGAGCCTCGATCGGACGCTCGGACCTACCTGACGGCCTCGATCGCGGCGGCAAGCTCGGAGTCGGCGATCACGCCCTCGAACGACCCGGTCACGAGACCATCCCGATCGACGACGAAGACCCATGGCTCGGACAGGAGGCCCCACTCGGTCGTCGGCCCGGCCGGGACGAGGACCGGCTGGGGGCCGGACGTGTCGAGCACCGGCTGGAGACTTCCGTCCCGGAACTCCATCACGTACGGCTCGACGTTGATGAACGTGACGTCCGGGTAGTCGGCCGCGAGGGCCTTGACCCGGTCGAGCGTCGGGCCGCACTGCGCCGAGGCGCAGAACTTCGGCGTGGCGAAGACGAGGACGAAGGGGTCGTGCGCGGCCAGCGCCTCCTTCACGGAGGTCTCGTAGAAGGCGGGGTCGGGCGCCGTATCCGTCGAGATCCGGGCGAGGTCCCCACCGACCGATGCGGCCGTCGGGGTGTCGGTCGCCGGTGCCGGCTCACCGACCTGGATCACCGGCGAGTCGGGGTTGACCTGGAAGCGAAGCCGAATCGTCTCGGGCGCCGCCGCGCCGAGCGCCGTCGTCAGCTCGGCGCCCCACTCGCCGGCCTCGGGGAAGGTCACCTGGGCAACGTAGAAGCCTCGCTGTCCCTCGATTCCCCAGACGAACGTGGCGTCGACCGTCTCGGTCGGCGTCGCTCCGTCCCGGCCGAGGTCAAAGAGGCCGACCGAGAGGCTCCTCTCGGGGCTGGCGATCGCCACGTTGCCCGCGTCGAGGATCGTGAGCAGCAGGCGGCTCGGACCGCAGGTCAGGCTGCCGCCGCTGTTGACGATCACGGGGAGGACAGACGGCTCCGACGCCGCCGCCGTCCAGCCCTCCTGGTCAGGCGGGGGCGTCGGCGCCACCGGACAGGCGCCCGGTGTCGCAGTTGCACTCGGCGCAGCGGGCGTCAGGGTAGGCGTCGCGCCGCTACAGCTGGCGGCCCACATTGCGACGCCCAGGAGGACGACGAGGAGGCGTGCCGGTCGGGGCTGTCGAGGGTTGGCCGTGGACATCGCGGAGAGCGTAGCCCGGACCAGGGATCGACGCTACCGGATCGGCGAGGCGCCGTGCGGAGTGCCAGTCCGAGCAACGGGCGGAGCCCGAGGCCGGGCGACAGGCCCCGGGGAGCCTCGAAGCCGCCCGGCAGCCTAGAATGGGCGCCGCGTTCCGCCGGTCATGCGGGGCCGCAAAGCGCCGCGGCCGACCCGCCCGGATCCCCGTCCAGCGTGGAGCACCGTGACCCGCTTTCAGCGCCTCGCCGCCACCACCGTCCTGACGACCTTCATCCTGGTCACGATCGGCGTCCTCGTCCGAGCGACCGATTCCGGCTTGGCCTGCCCTCATTGGCCGGGCTGCTTCGAGGGCCAGTTCCTGCCCGGCCTCGACGCCGGCTACCAGGTCTGGCTGGAATGGATCCATCGGACGGTGGCGGCCGTCATCGGCGTCCTCATCCTGGGCATGGCCGCCGTCGCCATCCTCGATCACCGGGACCGGGCGTCGCTCCTGTGGCCGTCGCTGGCGGCCGTCGGGCTGGTCGGGTTCCAGGCCTGGCTCGGCCGTGAGACCGTTCGCCTGGGCAACAGCGGCGAGAGCGTCACCGCCCACCTTGCGGCGGCGATGGCCCTCGTCGGGGTCCTCGTCTTCCTCCTCGTCAGGGCATCCCATCCGGCCCGCCTGTCCGGGCGGGGCGGAAGCCAGGCGTTCACCCTCCTCGCGGCCTTCGGGGCCGCGGCGACGTTCGTCCTGCTCCTCTTCGGCTCCAACGTCACGGCCCGGAACGCGGGCCTGGTCTTCCTCGATTGGCCACTGATGTCGGGCGGCCTGTATCCCTTCGACCCGTCGCTGCCAGACGACGTTGCCGCGCTGTACGCGACTCACGCCCTCCACCGCTACGTGGCCGCGGCGGTCCTCGTCATCCTCGCGGCCGTGGCGGCCGTGGCCTGGCGGACGCAGCGCTCGAGGCCGGGGTTGCGGGCCATGGCGATCGGGGTCCTGGTCCTGTATCTCGTCCAGGTCGTCGTCGGCGGGCTGCAGGTCCTGACCCTGCTGTCCGACTGGAGCCAGACGCTCCATCTCGCCCTCGGGGCGCTGATCTGGGCGGGCACGGTGGCCCTGGCCGCAGAGAGTTTCTACGCGGCGCGGGCGGAGGCCGTGCTCTCCCCTGGGGTGACCGGCGGACAGAACGGCGGGGGAGGTCGCCCATCGGGCGTGCCGGGCTCGGCGGCGATCACGGCGAATCCGGCGGCGGTCACGGCGGATGTCGGCGCAACACCGGACGCTGGCGCAACGGCGCTGCGCTCGAGCACGACTGGCGACACGATCCGGGCCTACATCGCCCTCACGAAGCCGCGCATCATCGAGCTCCTCCTCATCACGACCGTCCCGGCGATGGTCCTGGCGACCCGCGACGTGCCCGGCATCCAGCCGCTGGACTGGCTCCGCCTGACCGCCTGGACGCTCATCGCAGGGACTCTCGCCGCGGGCGCCGCCAACGCCATCAACCAGTACCTGGACCGCGACATCGACGAGCGGATGGTCCGGACCCGGCGCCGGCCGCTGCCGGCCCACGAGGTGACGCCGGAGCGGGCGATGGTCTTCGGAATCGTCCTGGCCGCGATCTCGGTCGCGCTCATGGCCGCATTCGTGAACCTCGTGGCGGCTTTCCTGACCCTCCTGGCGATCGCCTTCTACGTCGTGGTCTACACGATCATGCTGAAGCGGAGCACGCCTCAGAACATCGTCATCGGAGGCGCGGCCGGGGCACTCCCCCCGGTCATCGGCTGGGCGGCCGTGACGGGCGGTGTGGGCCTCCCGGCGCTGATGCTGTTCCTGCTTGTCTTCTACTGGACGCCACCACATTTCTGGGCCCTGGCCCTCCGGATCCGGACCGACTACGCGGCAGCCGGCGTGCCAATGCTGCCCGTCGTGCGCGGGATCGCCGAGACGAGCCGCCAGATCGCCCTCTACACAGTCCTCCTCGTGGCCATCTCGCTTGTCTTCGCGGTCGTCGCCCAGATGGGCCTCGTCTACCTCGCCGCCGCGGTCATCCTCGGCGCGGGCTTCCTGTGGCGCGCCTTCCGCCTCTGGCGCGAGGGCTCGGCGCCGGAGGCCTCGACCGCCCAGGCAATCCGCCTCTACCGCTACTCGATCACCTACCTGACGCTGCTCTTCGTCGCCGTTGCGGTCGACGCCCTGCCCATCGGCTGAGGGAGGCCCGCCGCGAATTCGGGCCCCTGGAACGCGGAACTTCCTCGGGTCGTCCGGCGTCCCGGCTCCAAGAGTCCGGAGGAGCGCCATGCCTGCGTCCCGAACCGCCTCGGGGTTGCGCCCGTTGCCATCGACCCGGCCGACCCGGCCGACCCCATCGGCCCGAGCGGCCCGCCTCCTCGTGGGCATCGTCCTGGCCGGCCTGTCGCTGGCTGCCCCGACCGGGGCGGCGGCATCGTGCGTCCCGCCGGTGCCGGGTGAATCCCCGTGGGCGGCGGCCGACGTCGTCCTGCTCGGCAGCGTGACCGCGATTGCCAACAACGCCCGCTGGGCGACCGTCCACGTCGAGGAGGTCTGGGTGGGTCCCGACCAGCCGGTCGAGGTCGTCGTCCGTGGCGGTCCCGAGGGTGACGTGGCGACCTCCGTCGATCGGACCTACCTCGTCGGTTCGCGGTACGTCTTCGGCCTGACGGTCCGCGACGGCGAGCTGCAGGACTCGGCCTGCTCGGGGACGACGCTCGTCGAGGCGATCGATCTCGATGCGATGCGGCCGGCCGACGTCCGTCCGCCGCTCGGGGCCGGCCCGGACGAGGGTCCGGCCGATCTCGACCTTGGGGTGTTCGGCGGCGTGTTCCTGGTGGCCGCGATCGGCGGCCTGATCCTCGCGACGGTCCTGCTCGCCCGCCGTCGGGAGGCCTAGCCAGCGGGGCCCGCTCGCGCCAACCTGGCGTCGCGAGTCTCGATTCTCGCCTCTCGCGGCCGCGCGTCAGGCAGCCCGTTCGAGGTCTGCCAACAGGGCATCTGCGGTCAGCGGCCCACCCAGGAAGTCGACGAGGATGTCGCGTGGCGTCCGGGCCCCGGCGAACCGCAGGAGGTGCTCCGAGACGAACGCGTACCAGCCCGGATCGCCGGTCGCCCAGTCACCGCGCAGCTCCCGGATCCGGGCCCGGACGGCGGCCACCATGATCGCGCCGAGCGCGTAGTTGGCGAGATAGCCGGGACCGTCGATGAGCTGGCCACGATGCGCCCACCACGACCACTCCGGGTGTCCGACGACCCCGAGGTCACGCTCGACGATCTCGGCCCAGGCATCGTTCGGGGCGCGGTCTGGGTGCCGGTGGAGCTCGACCTCGAAGAGCGTCCAGCAGGCATCGAGCATCACCGCCACGTACCGGGCGATGACCGATTCCCGTTCCGACACGGCCGCCCCGAGGTGCCGCGCCAGGAACGCCGGCTCGTGGACCGTCCAGCCGACGACATCGGCGACCGCTTCGACGAACGCGGTCTGTTCGGCCGGCCAGGAGAAGAGCGCCGGCCGCGCTCGCAGTGCTGCGTAGTGGAGGGCGTGGCCACTCTCGTGGAGGAGCTCCTCGAGATTGCCGAGCCCGCCCTCGTCGTACGTGGCGAAGACCCAAGGCCGGGCCGGACGCCATCCGTCCCGGGTCCGCCGGGCGATGTCCAGGCTGACGGTGAAGGCCGTCGGGATCACCGGCCGGTCCGGGCGCGGGGCGATGTCGTAGACGATCCCGAGGCCGGCGGGATCGGCCCCGATCTCCGCCAGGTGGGCATCGTTGATCGGGCGAAGCCGGGGCAGCGGGATTTCGGAGTCCAGGCGCCGCGCCAGCCCGCCGGTCACGTAGCGGTAGTCCCATGGCTCGACGAGCTCGGGGGGCATGGCCACCTGCCGGAACGCCGCGAGGATCGACCGCATCGTCGGCTCGACCGCGTCGGGGTCCATCCCGAGCGCCGCGGCGTTGGCCGCGACCGGCGAGCCGTCGCGTCGCCAGCCGGCGGCCGATGCCCGCAGCAGGCGCCGGTATGGACCGCTCGGGTCCTTCGGGCCGCCGGGCCCGTCGAGCACCGCCCAGCCCGGGGCCATCGCCAGGAACAGGCGTCGCCGGGCGGCCTGGTCGGGCTCCCGCCCAAGGCGCGCGGTCGCGGACAGGCGGTCCAGGCGCTCGCCGTCGACGCGGATGCCGGCCATCGCGGCGCCCCAGGCCTCGAACGTCGCCCGCCGCAGGCCGGCGACCCCGGCCTCGTCGCCGGGTCCGCCCTCGGGCCGCCCCGCCGAGCCGGCCACCGCGGCCACCGTCGTGTCGCCGAAGGTGAGCCCGTCGAGCGGCGCCGGCCAGGCGTCGAGATTGGGCAGGCTCGCCCGGATGTTGGCGAGGGCGGCGGCATCGGCCGGCTCCAGCCGCCCGACATCGATGGTGGCGATCAGCTCGCCGACGAGGCGGCGCGTTCCGACCAGGGCCGCGGCCAGGGCGCGCTCATCGTCGCTCGCGCCATCAATCGGGGCGCCGCGGTGATGGCCGACCATCCAGGCGCCCCAGGCCTCCTGGTAGGCCCCGTAGGCGTCCTCGAGCTCGGCGAACGCCGGGTCGGCGGCCCAGCGGTCAGCTGATTCGGCGGTCCGGCGGTCCGGGTCGCCTGTCGCCTGCCGGTCGTCGAGCTCCACGCCGGCATCCTAGGGCGGATGGCGCAGCCGCGGTCGGCCGGCACTGGCACACTCCGCGCATGGACCTCCACTTCCTCGGCGGCGCGACCACCGTCACCGGCTCGCGCTTCCTGCTCACCACGGCGCGGGCGCGGGTCCTCGTCGACTGCGGGATGTTCCAGGGCAGCCCCAACGAGTCCATCCGCAACCGGATCCCGCTCGGCTTCGATCCCACGACCCTCGACGCGATCCTCCTGACGCACGCCCACCTGGACCACTGCGGCCTGCTGCCGATCGCCGTCCGGGAGGGCTATCAGGGCCCGATCCTGGCGACCTCGGCGACCGCCGAGCTGGCGACCCTCGTCCTGCTGGACAGCGGCCGCCTGCACGAGGAATTCGCCAAGCGCGGGTCGCGCTGGGAAGCGCGGAATCCCGATAAGGCGCTCGTCGAGGACCGGGAGCGGGCGGCGGACTACCTCGAGGCCATCGAACAGGCGCAGCGAAACCACGGGGAGGCGGGCGCCGAGGCGGCGCTGGTCGCCGAGACCGCAAAGCTCGTCTTCGCCGTCGGCTCTGTCGCGACCGGCGAGCATGTCGAGACGACGATCGAGCCGGCCGGCGAATGGGTTCCTCGCGCACCCGATGCCGATCCGGAGGCCGAGCTCCGGGCGCAGCGCCCCGAGCTCATCATCGACCTCGATGCCCCGCTCTACACCCAGCAGCAGGCGGCCGCCGTGCCACCCCTCTTCAAGGTCGTCCGCTACGACCGCGAGGTCAAGGTCGCACCCGGCATCCAGGCCACGTTCCTCGATGCCGGCCACATCCTCGGCTCGGCCATCATTCGCCTCCGGGTCCGCGAGACCGACGAGAGCGAGGAGCGGACGTTCGTCTTCTCGGGCGACCTCGGCCGCCCCGGGTCGCCGGTCCTGCGCGATCCTACGGCCCTCACCGAAGCCGACTACGTCATCGTCGAATCGACCTACGGCGGCCGCGAGCACGAGCCATCGGAGGAGGCCATCGGGATCCTTGCCGAGGCCGTCCGGCAGGTGGACGCGGCCGATGGCGTCCTCCTGGTCCCGTCGTTCGCCATCGGCCGGACGCAGGAGCTCGTCTACGAGCTCGACCGTCTCATCGACCGGGGCGAGATCCCGACGCTGCCGCTCTACCTGGACTCGCCGATGGCATCGAAGGCCTCGGCGATCTACCGCCGCCACCCCGAGATGTACGACGCAGAGGCGGCGACGCTCCTGGCCTCGGGCGAGACGCCCCTCGACTACCCCGACCAGCGGATCACCAACGACGTCCGCCAGTCGAAGGCGATCGCCCGCTCACCTCGCCCGTACATGATCATCGCCTCCAACGGGATGCTCACCGGCGGCCGCGTCGTGGCCCACCTCCGCGAGCTCATCGACGACCCCAAGGCGACCCTCCTGTTCGTCGGCTACCAGGGCCAGGGCACGCTCGGTGCGCACCTCCAGGCCGGCGCGGAGACAGTCAAGCTCGACGGCCAGGTCAGGAAGGTCCGCTGCACGATCAGATCGATCAGCGGGTTCTCGGCCCACGCCGACGAATCGGAGCTGCTCGCCTGGCTCGTGCGGTTCGGCGAGGGCCGGCGCGCCGGCGACCCCGGCTATCCGCGGCGTGTCTTCCTGGTCCACGGCGACCCCGACGCGCAGATCGCCCTGGAGCCCAAGGTCCGGGCCCTCGGCTTCGACGTCCACGTCCCGGTCTGGCACGAGCAGGTGGAGCTCGAGTAGGAGCGCCGGGCCGCCACGCCCCTGCGCCACGCCCACGCGCCACGCCCGCGCCCCGGCGTCCGCGCCCGGCGCCCGGCCCCCGCCACGCCCACCGCAACCCCGCCCGCCCGCCCATCGCTCGGCCCCCGCCACGCCCGCCGCCCCGCGCCCCCGTTTCCCTCAGCTACGAATCGCCGTGGTACGAGATGCGCCGCAGGCCGGTCAGGCGGCGGATTCGCCCTCAGGCACCACCCGGGTTCGTGCCTGAGCCTATTCCGCCGGAAAGTGACGATCCCGTACCACACCGGTTGGCAGGTGAGGAAATCCGGTCCCGCGCCGGCATGGCGATCGATCTCGGCCCAGATGACGCGGCTGGCGACGGGTACACTCGATTGGCGATGAAGCTGCTGATCGCGTTCGTTCACCAGTTCGACGTCGACAAGGTCTCCGAGGGCCTCCTCGCGGGCGGTCACCGATTCACCCGGCTCCCATCGGTCGGCGGGTTCCTGGGCGAGGCCAGCGCGACCTTCGTCATGGCGGTCGAGGACGACCGGCTCGACGAGGTGCTGTCCGCCTTCGAACGGAGCTCCGAGGCCCGCGACGTGGAGATCCCGCTGAACCTGCACGGCCGGCTCGAGGACTGGAAGGCTGCGACCGTCCGGTTTGCCGGGGCGACGATCCTGATCGGCGAGCTGGAGCGGGTCGTCAAAACCTGA
>DASWGY010000064.1:0-15856 GCA_036393495.1 Candidatus Limnocylindrales bacterium | reverse complement strand
GCGGTCGATCGACGAGCGGGTTGAGCAGATCCGGCTCGGCTGGGAGGTCCTGCTCGAACGCCCGCTGACCGGGGCCGGGGCGAGCGCGCTGCCACTCGCGATGCGGCAGATCGAGCCGGACTTCCCGTTCGCCCTCTACTCGCCCCACCTCGTGCCGCTCGCCGTCGCTGCTGAGCTCGGCGTGGCCGGCGGGGTCGCGTACCTCTGGCTGATGGCCGCGCCGTGGGTCCTCCTCGCCGGGGCCCGCCGGCGCTGGACGGCGGAGCTCGCCGGAGCATCGGCCGCCCTCGCCGCCCTGACCATCGTCTCCCTCTTCGACGACTACCCGTGGGTCGGCGGACCCGGCCGGACGCTTGCCTGGCTCGTCGTCGGCCTGTGGGCGATGGCCTGGCTGCGGGCGGGCACGGCGACTTCGAGCGGGAGCGAGACGTCGATCGAACGAACGAGCCCTGAAGGCGCTGCTGGCCGTGGCTGACGGGCGCGCTGCTCCGATGGCGCCCGGCGGCGACGCGATCCGCCCTCATCGGGTTCCGCGGGATCTCGCCGATCCGCTCCTTGCGGCGCTCGGCGACTGGCTCGACGTCGGCGCTCCCACAGCCGTCGCAGCCACGGTCATCGGAGACGGCAGGCCAGGTTCGTGGCCCGATGCGCGAACCGAGCCCGCCCTCCGGCGGCTCATCACCGCGCATGGTCTCTCCCCGGTCCTCGTCCGCGATCCGGCCGCGGCAGCCACGGTCGCGCGGCTGGTCCCCGAATCGCTGCTGGCCTGGCTCGCCGCCCAGGACGAGCGCAACCGGCTCCGGATCGAGCGCCTGCTCGGCGAGCTCCAGGCAGTCCTCCGGGCCTTCCGCGCCGCGAGCCTGCCGGTCATGCCCCTCAAGGGCGCCATCCTCGCGACCCGTCCCGGTTCGGATCCGTTTCGACGCCCGATGGCGGACTTGGACCTCCTCGTCCGTCCCGGTGATCGCGTTGCCGCCCGGGCGACGCTGACCTCACTCGGCTACCGGCGCCGGCTCGACCGGACGCGACGGCCGACCCACGACACGTTCGAGATCGCCGGCAACGAGACGGTCGTGGCCGTCGACGGCGAGGACCCCGACAATCCCCGCCGCATCGAGCTGCACACGGAGGTCAGGCGCCATCTGTGGGCCTGGATGGACGACGACGATCTCACCGGGCACCTCTGGTCGGGGTCCGTCGAGGCGACCATCCTCGGCGAGCCGGCGATCGTGCCGACCGTGGCTGCTCTCGGCGCCCACCTCGCCATCCACGCGACGAGCGACCTCCTCCTCGGCAAGGGGAGGCTCATCCAGTGGCTCGACTTGGCTGAGGTGCTCGGCTCCGCCGCCACGGCGATCGACCCAGGTCTCGCGGGCGGCCGGACGGCGCCGACCGGACTCGTGAATCCGCCCCACCCGCGGCTGGTCGCTCCGGCCGTCCGTCTCGCGGCCCGCCGGCTCCCCGGGCGCTTCCCGGCGGGCGGTCCGGCGGGCCTCGAGGCCCTCGAGCAACTGGTCCCGACTACGCTCGCCCGATGGGCTGCCGAGGTGCCGCTGGACACTCGCGCCGGGCTCCACGGCGGCCGGTGGGTGCCGGCCGACGCCTCGACCGTGGGAGCCCGCTGGGCCCGCTGGGCGCCCCACCGCTGGCGCCTCGCCGTCGCCTACGGTGATGCCCCGCTCGTCGTGGCGGCGGCCCGCCACGCGGCTCGAGTTCTCGTCATCGCGCGGCAGTCATGACTCCACGCCGCGGTCGGGCCCGAGCCCGACGAGCAGCTCCACGAGCTCGGCCGCGCTGAACGGCTTGCCGAGGAACGCATCGGCCCCGCTCTCGATCGCCCGTGACCGCTCGGCCGGCAGGACGCTGGCACTGATGATGACGATCCGCGGTGCCGGGCCGCTCGAGCCCCGGATCTGGGCGGCGAGGTCGAGGCCACTGCCATCGGGCAGTCGGACGTCGAGGAGGACGACATCGAGCGGTTCGGTCGCGAGGATCGCCGTGGCGTCGGCCGATGTCGCGGCCTCGTGCAGGACGTGGTCGCGAAGCGCGGGGTCCCTGGCTCGACCCAGGATCGCCCGGATCAGGGCGCGGTTGGCCGGCTCATCCTCGACCAGGAGGATTCGCAGCCCGGCACCAGTCGGCTCGGCATGCGTCGCCTCGGTCACGGCCCAACCGCGGCGGCCCGGACCAGCCACGCGCGGAGGCCCGCCTGGGCCTCCGGTCCCTTCGACACGATCCGGAGGACCTTGCCGTTCAGGCGGCGCTTGTCCTCCGCCGTGAGGTCGTAGCCGGTCAGGATGATGATCGGGATCGTCGCAGTGGCCGGGTCGGCCTTGAGGGCCGCGACAACGCCGAAACCGTCGAGATCGGGCATGACGAGATCGCAGATGACCAGGTCCGGGCGTTCCGCCCGGGCGACGGCGATCGCGGCCATGCCGCTCTCGGCTCGGACGATGTCGAAGCCGGCCGGCCGAAGCGTCTGGCTGAGCATGTCGAGGGCCGCCGGCTCATCGTCGACGGCGAGGATCCGAACCGTCCTCGACTTGACGGTCGAGGTCAGGGCCAGCCGCTCGAGGCTCGCCACGAGGGCCTCGCGGTCGATCGGCTTGACGAGGTAGTCGACGGCGCCGAGCGCCAGGCCGACATCCCGCTCGTCGACGACGGTGACGATGACGACGGGGATGCTGCGGAGCTCGGGATCGGCCTTCAGGTGGCGGAGCACCTCCCAGCCGTCCATGCCCGGCAAGAGGACGTCGAGGAGGATCGCCGCGGGCCGCTCCTCGCGGACATCGATGAGCGCCTGCTCGCCGCTCGGGGCGACCCGGACCCGGTAGCCCTCGGGCTCGAGGTAGGCGTGGAGGAGCCGGACGGCGCTGGGGTCGTCCTCGACGACGAGGACCGACGCCCCGGTCGCGTCGGGCGCGAGCGCGGGGACCGGAGCCGGGGTTCGGGCCGGACGTGGCTCGTCGGGCAGCGGCTCGCCGGTCCCGTCGGACGTCTCCGGCTCGATCATCGGCAGGACGACCGTGAAGCGACTCCCGGTCCCGGGCGTCGATTGGAGCTCGATGCGGCCACCGTGGGCCTCGACCAGGCGGCGGCTGAGCGCGAGGCCGAGGCCGGTCCCGTCCTGCCGCTGCGCGCCGGGCCCGGCCTGGCGGAACTCGTCGAAGATCACGGGCTGGTCCGCGACGGCGATGCCGATGCCCGTGTCCACCACGGAGAGGTGGAGCTCCGCTCCGTTCCGGGAGCCCTCGATCGTGATCCGGCCGCCCTCAGGCGTGAACTTGATCGCGTTCGAGAGAAGGTTGTACAGGACTTGCCGGAGGCGCCCCCGGTCGACGTCGACGTGCTCGCCGGCGGCGATCGAGATCTCGACGGCCAGTCCCTTGCGGTCGGCCAGCGGGCGCAACCCCGCGACCGACTCGACGACCGCCGGCTGGACCTCGACCGCCTCACGATCGAGCTCGAGGCGGCCGGCCTCCACCCGAGACAGGTCGAGGACGTCGTTCACGAGCTCGACGAGGTGCGTGCCGCCGCTCTTGATGTGCTCGACCCATTCGAGCGGCACGGTGACGTTCCCGTCCGCGTCGCTCGCCTCGTGGCGCATGAGGTCGCTGAAGCCGATGATCGCGTTGAGGGGCGTCCTGAGCTCGTGGCTCATGCTGGCGAGGAAGTCGCTCTTCGCCTGGCTCGCCGACCGGAGCGCCTCGACGGTCGCGCTGAGCTGGTCGGTGAGGCCCTGCTCAGCGAGGACGGCCTCCCGGCGCTCGACGAGCACCGCCGCCTGCTGGCCGAGGGAGCCGAGGAGCAGCCGATCTTCGTCCCCGAACAGGCGCGGGCGGGTCGTGAACACGGCCGCCAGCGGGGCGTCGGCCTCCGGGCCGAGCCGGATCGTCTGCCCGAAGCGAGCGCCCACGGCCGCGGCGGCCTCGGCGACATCGGCCAGCCCTTCCAGCGCCGAGAATTCCCTGAGTGGTGCCTCCCGCCCGGCGAGGGTCGCGAGCGTGTCTGGCACCGCTTGGCCGATGAGGGCTTCGCGGGCCCCCGTCACCATCGCGATCCGGCGATCGCCGCCGGGGCCAGAGGCGACGACGGCGCAGACGGCGCCGGTCGCGCCCGAGGCGATCGAGAGGAACGTCCGCCACAGGTCGCCGCTGGTGCCGCGGTCGGCGGCGAGGAGCTCCCGCAGGCCGCTGTAGCCCGTCTGGGCCTGGAGGACGCGGCGCAGCAGCGGCGGTGGGACGAACGCGCCGACATAGCCGAGGGCCGCGAGGAGGGCCAGGACCCCGGCGATGGTCTGGCCGGCCTCGCCGCCGGCACCGACCGCGGACGCGGCCCCGGAGGCGAGTATCGCCAGCGCGAACAGGGTTGTGGCTGCCGCGGCGACCCAGAGACGAATCGCGGCGGCGCCGGTCCGGTGGCGAGCCGTGAGGGCGAGATAGCCGGCCGCCGTGACGTCGGTGATGACGAACGTCGCGATGGCCGCGACGAGGAGCGGCGTCGGCGTTGCGCCGGAACCCAGGACGGCGATCGGGATTGCGGTGGCGGCCCAGGCGCCGATCGCCGCGACGAGCAGCCCCCGCGGGATCGGCCGGACATGGGCCGCCAGCCGAAGGGTGAGCCCCGGCTGGCCGAGGAGGGTGAGGATCGCCACGGCCGTGACTGGCGGCGGAAGCGGGTCGAGGAGCAACCCGATGATGCCAACGACGAAGATGACCGTCAGCGCTCCGAAGACGAGGACGATGTCCAGGCTGAGGGCGTCGCGTCGCTGTCGCCATTCCCGCACGGCGGCCAGGAAGACGAGGCCGAAGGCGACCTCGATCGCGATCGTGAGGGCGTCCATCCCGGACGGCTCGACCGTCAGCCCCCGGCCCGGGCGGGGCCGCGGACTGCCAGGAGGCCGGGCCCATCCGGGCGGAGGCGGCGGGCAAAGAGGGCAAACGTGTCCAGCGGGGGGTCGGGGAGCTGGCCCGACATCCGGGCGATCTCGTCCACGAACACGCGGGTCAGCTCCGGGTCGAACTGGGCGCCGGCCCCTCGCGCCAGCTCGTCGAGGGCCTGCTCGACCGTTCGGGCCGGCCGGTAGGGCCGGTCATGGGTGATCGCGTCGAAAGCGTCGACGAGGCCCACGATCCGGGCGCCGATCGGGATCGTCTCGCCCCGGATCTGACCCGGGTAGCCGGCACCGTCCCAGCGCTCGTGGTGGTGGCGAATGATCGGCCCGAACGCGCCGAATGACCGCAACGGCGCACAGATCCGTTCGCCGATCTCGGGATGTCGCCGGACCAGCTCCCACTCGTCCTGGTCGAGCGGTCCCGGCTTGGTGAGGATCGTATCCGGGACCCCGATCTTGCCGACGTCGTGGAGGAGTGCGCCATAGGTGACGGCATCGAGCTCGGCTGGAGGCAGGTCCAGGCGTCGTCCGAGTCGGCCGGCCAGGAGCGCCAGGCGCTCGCAATGGTGCTCGGTCTGGGTGTCCTTGGCCTCGACCGCGTTGGCAAGCGCGGTCACGACAGCATGGGCGGCCTCCATCCCGACGAGGGCTCGCCGCAGGCGGAGGGCGCTCCGGATCCGGGCCAGGAGCTCCGGCTGAGAGAAGGGCTTGGTGATGAAGTCGTCGGCGCCGGCATTCAGGCCGTCGACGACGTCCGAGGGCAGGGTCCGTCCGGTCAGGAGGAGGACCGGGAGGGTGACGTACCGGGGATCCAGCCGAAGCCGGCGCGTGACCTCGAGGCCGTCGAGGTCGGGCAGGCCGACGTCGAGCAGGACGAGATCGGGGTTGACGGACTCGACCGCGGCGAGGCCGGACTCGCCGTTCTCGTGCGCGTCGACTCGAAAGCCCTCGGACCTCAGGAGCTGCGTCAGCAGCGCCCGGTTGGCGGCGTCGTCCTCGACGACGAGGACGGTTCCCGCCAGCTGACGGGTTGCGGCGAGGGACGTCCCCGCACCCTGTGTCACGTGGCTGGCCCCCTTCGTTCGCGTGGCTCCAGGAGGAGTGGGGACCCATTCAATCACGCGCATGGATCGCCGGAACTGGTCTGATAGACCCATCGGTCCATCGGGACCATTGGTGCATGGGCGCACCATCGGCCCGGACGCCGCGGCGGCTCGGTCGGGCTCGGGGCGTGGAGTGGGTGGGGTGGCCTACGGGGCTTGAACCCGTAACCTTCGGAGCCACAATCCGATGCTCTGCCGGTTGAGCTAAGGCCACCTCGGGGCCCGATCCACGTGGCTGGATCGAGGGCCCGCGAAGTGTACCCGGATTCGGCCGCGCCTCAGCCGCGGCCGTGATTCGGTCAACCGTCGTAGTGTTGGGGTCCGCACAGGCGCCCGCGGCGAGGTTCGGGGGACGATCGACGTGACCGGCACGACAACCAGCGCGAGCGGGGCCCGATCGAGGGCGCTGCCACCCTCCGTGCAGGCGGTGCCGCCGGCCGTCGCCGCGTCCACGATCGAGCGGGGCCGGCTCGAGCGCCGGCTCGACGAGGCCGCGAGGCGCCGGCTGACGGTCCTCATGGGCGATGCCGGGGCCGGCAAATCGACCCTCCTGGCCGGCTGGGCGACCTCGCGGAGCGCCGCCTGGTACACCTGCACCGAGTCCGATGGCGACCTCACCCGCCTGGCCACCGGCCTCCTGGACGCGCTTGGCCTCCGCGTCCCGGCCCTGTCCGGTGCGACGGCCGGCCTGCTCGAGCGAACCCTGGGACCCGATGCCACCGGCGATGAGCGGGCCCGTGCCAGGGCCTGCGCCGCACTGCTCGCCGACGCCCTGGCGTCGCACCTGGCTCGTGACCTCGTCCTGGTCCTCGATGACTTCCAGGAGCTGGGCGAGTCGGATCCGGGGGCCTGGCTCGTGGAGGCGCTCGGGCGCCAGGCACCGGCCCCGCTCCACCTCGTCATCTCGACGCGGGATCCGCTGCCCTTCTCGATCGAACGGCTCCGCGGGCAGGGACAGGCCGTGGTCCTGGGCGGGACCACCCTCGCCTTCGATCGCGAGGAGGTCGCGACCCTGCTGCGGGCGGGTCTCGGGGCCGCCGACGACGCAGTCGTCGACGAGCTCGTCCGGGTCACGAACGGCTGGCCGGCCGCGGTCCGCCTGGCGATGGAGGCCCTCGTCGACGTCCCCGCGGTCGACCGCGCCGCCGCGGCCCAGCGGTTCCTCCGTCCGGCCGGGGCCATCTACACCTACCTGGCCGAGGAGGTCCTGGGTCGCGCGGCGCCGGAGGTCCGCGAGCTGCTCGAGACGGTCGCCCCGCTGGTGCGCTTCAATGCCGCCCTGTGCGGTGCGCTCGGGATCGCTGAGCCGGATGCCGCGATCCACTCGCTCGAGGCCCGGGGGCTGTTCGTCCAGCCGCTGGGCGAGGGTGGCTGGTTCACCCTCCACCCACTCATCCGCAGCCACCTGCTCGGGCGCCCCGATGCCGCCGGCCGGCGGGCCACGTCGACCGCCGCCGCGGCGCGCTGGTTCGGGGCTGCGGGGCTGCATCGGGACGCGATCGCGACCTGGACGTCGATCGAGGCCCCGGCCGAGATCGCGGCGATCATCGAACGCCACGGCAGCGAGATGCTCGTCGGCGGCGACGTCGAGATCGTCGGCGCCGCGGCAGCCGGCCTGCCGGCCGAGCTTCGAACACCGGGGATCGAGCGTGTCGACGGCGAGGCGCGCCAGGTCCGCGGCGACTGGGAGGGCGCCCTCCGGTGCTTCCGGGCGATCGCCCCGCCGGGCTCGGACATCGACCCCGGGGTCGCCTGGCGCATGGGATTGATCTATCACCTCCGGGGTGAGCTCGACGAGGCCCTCGCGACGTACCGGCGCGGCCGGGTGGGTGCCGGCGAGGACCTCGGCGACGTCGCCCTGCTCAGGAGTTGGATGGCGGCCGCGCACTGGCTCCAGGGCCGTCCCGAGGCGTGCCGGTCGGAGGCGGCCCTGGCCCTCCAGGGCGCCGTCGAGTGGGGTGACGATCACGTGCTGGCCGCGGCCTACACGACCGCAGCGATGGTCGCGGCCCTCGATGGCGACCGGCGCGCGAACGACGTCTATTACCTCCGGGCCCACGACCACGCGACGCGCTGCGGTGACGTCCTCCAGACGATCCGGATCCGGGCCAATCGCGGCTCGAGGCTGGTCGAGGAGGGCTATTACGAGGACGCCCTGGACGAGCTGGGCGGCGCGATCGCCCTGGCCGAAGTCACCGGCTTCGCGGCCTTCCACGCCCTGGCCCTGTCGAATCGCGGCGACGCCCTGGCCCGTCTCGGTCGGCTCGACGAGGCAATCGCGGACCTGGAGGCATCGCGTCAGCTCTATGACCGGCTCGAGTCCCGGCTCGTCAGCTATCCGATCGGCCATCTCGGCGATGTCCACGCCGAGCGCGGCGCCTTCGCCGTGGCCCGCGGGGCATTCGAGGAGGCGATCGCGATCGCCGATCGGGTCGGCGACGTGCAGGGCAGCCGTCCGGCGCTCGCCGGGCTGGCCGAGCTCATCGCCGTCGACGAGCCGGCGCGGGCCGCCGCACTCGCCGATCGGGCCGTCGACTTCGGTCCCGGCATCGGCCTGGTCCGGAGCCTCCTCGCCCGCGGCCATGTCGCCCTCGTCGGCGGTCGAATGTCGGACGCGCGCGCCGCGGCCGCGGCAGCTGCGGCCGAGGCTCGGAGCCGCCGGGATCGGGCCGGCCTGGCCCAGTCGCTCGAGCTCGAGGCGGCCGCCGCCCCGAACCCCGACGCCACGGCGGCGGCCCTTCGGGAGGCGCTGCTCATCTGGCGCGACCTTCGCTGCCCCCTCCCGGCTGCCCGCGTCGAGCTGCGGCTCGCCGGGCTCGATCCGGCCCAGCCGGCCGGTGTGGCGGCCCAGGCGCTGGAGGCGGCCCGGACGCTGCAGGCGGCCGGGGCGTCCCTGGATCGCCTGCCCGCGGCGAATCCTCCGCCACCGGCACCGGCTCCGGCTGCGACGCCTCGGGCGGTGTCACCGGCGATCGGACCGGCCGGGGGCGGGTCGTCACCCGACGCTCCAGAACGCCCGACGATCCAGGTCCGCACCCTCGGCGGCTTCGAGGTCATCCGCGACGGCCGCCCCATCTCGACCTCGGCGTGGGGCTCCAAGAAGGCCCGAGACCTGTTCAAGATCCTCCTGACCAGGCGAGGCCAGCACGTGCCCCGCGAACGGCTCGAGGAGGTCCTGTGGCCTGACGGCGAGGGACGCTCATCGCGGCGCCTGTCGGTGGCCCTCTCCACGGTGCGCTCGACGCTGGACCCCGACCACCGCCACCCCGCCGGCCACTACGTCGCCGCGGACCGTGTCGCCGCGTGGCTCGAGCCGGGCCGGCTGGCGATCGACCTCGACGCGTTCCTGGCCGACGCCGCGGCCGGCCTGGCCCTCGCCGCTGCGGGCAGCCCCGAGGCGGTCGAACGGCTCCGGGCAGCCGAGGCCGTCCATCGCGGCGACTACCTCGTCGAGGATGCCTACGAGGATTGGGCAACGGGCCTGCGCGAGGAGTGCCGGCAGACGTACATCAGCGTCGGCCACGCCCTCGCCGGGTTCGCGACGGCGGACGCCGACCATGCTGCCGCGGCTCGATATCTCCGCCGCGTCCTGCAGCATGACGAGTTCGACGAGCGCGCTCACCTCGGCCTCGTCGGGGCCCTCGCGGCCGGGGGCCATCCGGCCGACGCCCGCCGCGCCTACGGCACGTACCTCGCCCGGATGGAGGAGCTCGGCGTGGAGGCGGCTCCCTTCCCCGGCTAGCCGTGATGCCGGGACACGCTGGTCACGCTCGCACCAGGGCCGATCCGCGCGCTCGCGACCCGCCGGGCGCGCACGCGAGCCAGCCCGATGCTCGCGACCGGGCCACGCCCCGCCCACCCCTGGTCCTCAGATAGCGTCCGGCGGAACCTGAATACTTCCTGAACGTCGTCAGAACCGGCGTGTGGATCGTTCCGACCGCAGGCGTGCCCGATCCGCGAGGGGGTCGCGGCGGCACCCGCCGAGCAGCATGGGGCAGCGTGAACGTCTTCGTGGTTCGGATCTGGTCGGAGGACGACTCGGCGCCGTCAGCGGCGCCCGGGCAGCACGCCGGTCTCGGGGACCGGGGGCTGCGGGGTGTCGTCCAGCACGTCCGGTCCGGCCTCGAGACGACGTTCGTGTCTCCTGGGGAGCTGCTCGCGTTCCTGGCGGCACCGGCTGCCGCTTGCACGCCGGTGGCCGGTGCCGCAGGAGCTCGGAGGGCACCTTCGCAGTCGCGCCAGGTGTGATTCCCACGGAGGTCGCTGGCGCGAGCCTCCATCGGGCTTCACCCGGCGTGGGGAGTCCGGTGTGGACGGGTGGGGTTCGGGATACCCGCGTGGTACGGCCGCCGGACGGACCCGGGACCATGGAGCGGCGGACGGCCGGGTGACCCGGCCATAGCGTGATCGACGACCGGCTCGGTGGAGGCCGCCCGGTTCGAACAGACCGAGATCACGAAGGCCCGGAGCCATGACCGTCCAGCCAGTGCCCCGACACGCTCCAGTCACCCGGCCTCGCCGGTCCCTCGCCGGACTGGCCCTCGTGGCCGCCCTGACCCTGACCATTGCCCTGCCGACATCGGTCTTCGCCTGGGACGCCAACAGCTTCTCGGCGGAGGACGAGGCGCTCCTCGTCACCCTCACCAATCAGGCGCGCGCCAACGCCGGGCTGCCGGCGCTGACCGTCGATCCGGCCCTCCGGGACATGGCCCGCTGGCGCTCGAAGGACATGATCGAGCGCGACTATTTCAGCCACAGCATCCCGCCCGACGGCAAGAAGGTGTTCGACTACCTGTCGGCGTCCGGCTACTGCTACAAGGTCGCCGGCGAGAACATCGGGACGAACAACTTCCCCGACGACATCGCGACCGAGACGATCCAGCAGGGCTTCATGGGCTCATCCGGCCACAAGGCCAACATCCTCGGCAGTAGCTGGGACGTGATCGGGATCGGGGCCTACAAGGGTGCCGACGGGAAGCACATGTGGACCGTCCTGTTCGCCGACAAGTGCAGCTCCGCCCCGGCCCCGACGCCCAAGCTCACCCCGAAGCCGACACCCAAGCCGACCCCGAAGCCCACGCCGAAGCCGACGGCCCCACCGCCCGCCGCAACCCCGAGGCCGGCCACACCGAGGCCGGCGACGCCCGCCCCGACCCCGGAACCCACGCCGGCACCGACCCCGACCCCGTCGCCCACGCCCGAACCGACTCCAGCCCCGACCCCGTCGCCGACGCCGGTGCCCGATTTCCCCGACGCCCTCGAGCTGGCCGGCCTTCTCGGGATGCTGCCGCTCGATCTTGCCCGCTCCGGTCTCCCCGGGGCCGAGTCCGGCCCGATGCAGGTCGTGGACCAGTCGATCGTGACCGGGCTCGTCGAGACGATCGTGGGTGATGTCGCCGGCGGCTACTTCGGCAACTGACCGCCCGCCCCCCCCGCCCCCCCTGCGCCGACCTCGCGACTACACTGGCCCCGACCTTGGCCCTCGACCCCCAGTCCGGACCCGGAGGAGCGATGCCCCCGATCCTCGAGGCCCACGATCTGACCAAGCGCTTCGAGCTCGGCCAATCGAGCGTCGAAGCGCTCAAGGGCGTCTCCCTCGCCGTCCAGCCCGGCGAGTTCGTGGCCCTCATGGGCCCATCCGGGTCGGGCAAGAGCACCCTCCTCCAGCTCCTTGGTGGGCTCGACCAGCCGACGACCGGCTCCGTCGTCTTCGAAGGCGACGACATCAGCCACCTGTCGGATGACGACGCGACTCGCCTCCGCCGCGAGCGAACCGGCTTCGTCTTCCAGGCCTTCAACCTCATCCCCCTCCTCAACGTCCGCGAGAACATCGCCCTGCCGTTCACGATCGCCGGCCAGGACGCCTCTCGGGGCGAGCCGCGAGACCGAATCCGGGAGGTCATCGCCCTCGTCGAGCTGGAGGGCAAGGAGCGCCACCGTCCCGACCAGCTCTCGGCCGGCGAGCAGCAGCGGGTCGCGGTCGCCCGCGCCCTCGTGACCAGGCCCTCCGTCCTCCTCGCAGACGAGCCGACCGGCAACCTCGACTACACGACCGGCGGTGAGCTCCTCGACGCGCTCTGGAAGTCCTGCGACGGCGGCGGCCAGACGATCGTCCTCGTGACCCACGACGCTCGAGCGGCCGCCTACGCCGACCGGGTCTTCGTCATCGGTGACGGGCGGATCCGCGACGAGATCGACCTCGGACGGCGGGCCGACCACTCCGCGGCCCCGCTCATCGCCCGACTCGCCCAGGTGGGCCTCTAGCTCGGGTGGGCCTCGATCGGCTCGCCTGGCGGACCCTCGCGGCGCGGCCGCTGCGCTCGATCCTCACGATCCTCGGGGTTTCCCTCGGGGTCGGCGTCCTCACCGCGTCGCTGACGATGAGCGCCGGCATCGAGGCGGCGGTCGAGCGGACGGTCCGGGACGTCGTCGGGAGCGCCGACCTGCGCGTCTCCGCGTTCCTCGAGGGCGGCCTGTCGACGGCCACGGTCGAGACGGTCCGGGGCACGCCGGGGGTCGCGGTCGTCGCCCCGACGATCGAGCGCCGGACCTTCCTCGCGCCGGGCAGCCCGGGCACCGTCGGCGGGGTCCGCGACGCGGTGACCGTCGTGGGGATCGAACCCGTGAGCTGGTCCCGTCTCCACGAGCTCGAGATGATCGAGGGCAGCCGGCTCTCCCGTCCGGACGAACCGTCGGCGCTCATCACCGAGGCGCTCGCCCAGGCCGACGGCTACGTCCGCGGCAGCGAGATCGTCCTCCAGGGTGCGGGCGGGCTGACCCACCTCCGGGTCATCGGCATCATCGCGGGCCCCGGACCGATCGCCGGCGCCGGCGGCCGGACGGTGATCGTGCCGCTCGATGTCGCCACCTCGGCCTTCGGCCTCGAGGGCGTCACCCGGGTCGACGTCGGCCTCGCGGCCGGTGCCAGCAGCCGCGACGTCGGTGCGGCCTTTGCCGAGCGGCTGACGCTCGAGCCGTACGTCCTGTCGGCCCCGGCCGACCTCGCCGAGGGCCTCCGAGCGTCGACGGCCGACTTCCAGGCGACGACAGCGCTCGTCGCCGCAATCGTCCTCTTCGTTGGCTCGTTCCTCATCGTGAACACCCTGTCGATGACCGTCGGCGAGCGAGCCCGCGAGGTCGGGCTGCTGCGGGCGGCGGGCGCCACGCGGCGCCAGGTGGTCCGCTTCGTCCTCGTCGGAGCGCTCGTGATCGGGATCGCCGGCTCCGGCCTGGGGCTCGCCGTCGGGACCCTGCTCGGCTCGCTCATGGCCGGCTCCGTCCGTGCCCTGACCGGCTTCCCCGCCGAGGTCGGCGGCCTCGATGGCGGCAGCCTCGCGATCGCCTTCCTCGTCGGGCTCGCAATCACCCTCGCCGGGGCCGTGGAGCCGGCGATCCAGGCGGCCCGGATCTCTCCCGTCGAGGCCCTTCGCGCCCGGCTCGACCTGCCCTCGATCCGCCGGGCACGGCTCGGCTGGCTTGCCCTCGTCTTCATCGCCGTCGCCGTCCTGGCTCTCCTGGCCTGGCCGCCGGCCGCCGGTACCACCGGGGCCGACCGGGCCCTCGGGGTCTACGCGGTCCTGCTCGCGGCGACCCTCGCCACGCCGTTCCTGCTGCCGCCCCTGGCCCGGATCCTCGGCAGCCCGCTGGCGGCCGTCGTCCGTCTCGAGGAGCGGCTCGCGCGGGGCTCCCTGGCCCGCGATCGGAGCCGCACGGCATTGACGCTCGGTGCCCTGGTCGTGGGGCTGGCGATGATCGTCGCTCTCGGCTGGACGGCCCAGGCAGCGCGAAGCGCGGCGACGGCCTGGCTGGCCGACGTCATCCCGGGCGACGAGGTGGTGACCTCGATCTTCCCGGTCCCGCCCGACGACGAGACCTATCGCAGGACGCTGGCCGCGGTCGAGGGCGTTCGCTCGGTGACGCCGATCGCGACGTTCGATCTTGCGATCCGGGGACTCCGTTTCGACGCCGCGGCGATCGTCGGGGCCGACTTCCTGGCCGACGGCCGGCTGACGTTCGTCGAGGGCGACCGAGCGGCGGCGCTGCCGGCGCTCGACGCCGGTGGCGCGGCCATCCTTCCGGTGGCTGCGGCGGAGCGCCTCGGGCTGGGCCTCGGGGACACGATCACCCTGGCTCTCGGCGGCGGGGCGACCCTCGATCTTCGGATCGCGGGGGTCGTGGCCCGGTCGATCCCGGGCGGCGGTGGCGAGGCGATCCTCGTTGGCTGGGCCGATGCCTCGGGGCCCATCGGCGTCCCGGGCGCGGACGTCTTCGCGATCCGCTTCGAGGAGGGGTCCGGTGCGGCGGCACAGACCGCCCTCGAGACGGCGGCCCGGGGCCTGGCCCTCGAGGCCAACCCGCTTGCCCGCGTCCAGGGCGCGGTGACCGACGCCCTCGGCCGGGTGTTCGGGATCTTCGACGCGCTGGCCCTCATCGCCGTCCTCGTCGCCGGCCTCGGGATCGTCAACACCCTGGCCATGAGCGTCGTCGAACGGGTCCGCGAGATCGGCGTCCTCCGGGCGATCGGAATGACCCGCCGCCAGGCCGCCCGGATGGTCGTCGTCGAGGCGACCGTCCTGGGCCTCGTCGGGGCCGTGCTCGGCTCGGTCGTGGGCCTCGGCGCAGGCGCGGTCCTGCTGTTCCTCAGCGGCGGGCTCGTCGCGTCGGCGGGGCTGCCCTGGCCGTCGATCGCGGTCGCCGCCGTCCTCGGGCTCGCGGGGCCGGCGATCGCGGCCTGGTACCCGTCGCGCCTCGCGTCCCGGATCTCGATCGTCCGGGCCCTCAAGTTCGAATAGCCGGCCCGCGGCGGCGGGATCCGTGTCTCGTCGGAGGCGGTGGCGGCGCCGATCCGAGGTGGCTCGAGGCCGCCGGAACGTCTGCTAGACTCGGCCCGCGCGTCGATACCGGCTGCGACCGGCGTCTCGCTCGCGGAGGAGAGGGATGACGATCACCGTGCCCAGGCTCAATCGCCTGCCGGCGCAGGAGCGCGGCATCACCATTGCCGACTTTCTCGTCCCGATCCGGCTCTCGGAGGGGATCGGCGTACGGGTCCGGCACATCGCCCTCATCCTGGCCGGAACGCTGCTGATCGCCCTCGCCGCCCAGGTCCGGTTCTACCTGCCAGACAATCCCATCCCGGTCACCGGCCAGACCTTCGCCGTCCTCCTGGCGGGCGGGGCGCTGGGCTTTCGCAGGGGCGTTGCGTCGTCGACGCTGTACCTCGCCCTCGGCCTCGTCGGCCTGCCGGTCTTCGCCGGCGGGCGCTTCGGCGTCGACGTCTTCGTCGGGCTCAGTGGGGGATACCTCCTCGGGTTCATCGTCGCCTCCGGGATCGTGGGGCGGCTCGCCGAGCTCGGCTGGGATCGCCACCTGCTCGGTTCGATCGCGGCGATGGTCATCGGCAACCTGAGCATTTACGTCATGGCCGTCCCGTGGTGGATGGTCGTCGCGAGCACGTCCCTGGACCGCGCGATCGCCGACGGCTTCGTGCCGTTCCTGTCCGGCGACCTCCTCAAGGTGGTCCTCGCGGCCGCCGCCTTCCCGGCCGCGTGGTGGGTGGTGGGTCGGCGGCCGGGAGACCGCTGACCGCCGGCCCGAGGCGGCCTCGGGCCCGGACCCGACGGCGTAGGCTGGCCCGATGCGGGAGCTCCTTTCCAGCTCGCGGCTGCCGTCCGGCGGACGGCGGAGCGCCGCGGTGGTGCTCGCGGTGCTGGCGCTCATCGTGGTCGGCGCCGTGATCGGGGGCTGGCTGGCGCGGTCCGGCCCCGGCCCGAGCCGGTCGGGGAGTGGCGAGGCGGCCTCGTTCATTCTCCTTGAGCCGGCTCCCGGCTCGGTCTTCTTCGGGACCGGCCTGGTGTCCATG
>DASWGY010000063.1:0-4055 GCA_036393495.1 Candidatus Limnocylindrales bacterium | reverse complement strand
GTCATCAAGGGCCGGTCCGTGGAGGAGGCTGCCGCCCTGCTCCGGTTCATGCCCCAGCACGCCGCCAAGGACGTCGCCAAGGTGCTCAAGAGCGCCGCGGCCAACGCCGAGAACAACCTGAACATGGCGGCCGACGAGCTGGTCGTCCTCGACGCGCGAGCGGACGAGGGCCCGACGATCAAGCGCTGGCGGCCCCGCGCCCAGGGTCGGGCCTTCCCGATCCACAAGGCCCAGACCCACATCACCGTGACCGTCGGAAACCGGGAGGACTGATCATGGGACACAAGGTCCACCCGTATGGCTTCCGCCTCGGGGTGACGCGCACCTGGACCGCGAAGTGGTACCAGGACAAGGAGTACACGACCCTCCTCAAGGAGGACATCACGATCCGCGAGCTCGTCAGCAAGCGGCTCGCCAACGCGAGCGTCAGCGGCCTCGAGATCGAGCGCAACTTCGGCCAGGTCACGGTCACCGTGCACACGGCCAAGCCGGGGATCGTGATCGGCAAGGGCGGCCAGAACGTCGAGATCCTGCGCCAGCAGATCGGCGCGCTCACCAAGCGCAAGGTCAAGCTGGAGATCAAGGAGATCCGGCAGCCCGAGCTCGACGCCTATCTCGTCGCGATCAACATCAGCCAGCAGCTGAGCCGGCGGATCGCCTTCAAGAAGGCGATGAAGCAGGCCATCCAGCGCTCGATGAAGGCCGGTGCCAAGGGCGTCAAGATCATGGTCGCCGGACGCCTCGGCGGGGCCGAGATGGGCCGTCGCGAGTGGGACAAGGAGGGCCGCATCCCGCTGGGCACCCTCCGGGCCGACATCAGCTACGGCCAGGTCCACGCCCACACGACGTACGGCCGAATCGGCGTCAAGGTCTGGATCTACCGCGGCGACTTCGCCCCCGAGCGGCCCGTTGCGCCGCCCCAGGTCGCGCTGGGGCAGGGGGTCTAGCCGATGCTCCTCCCGCGACGCGTCAAGCACCGCAAGGTGATGCGAGGCCGGATGTCCGGCGTCGCCAAGGGCGGCCACTTCGTCGCCTTCGGCGAGTACGGGCTGGCCACGACGGAGCCGGCCTGGATCACCAGCCGCCAGATCGAGGCCGCCCGGCGGGCGATGACCCGCTCGGTCAAGCGCGGCGGCAAGATCTGGATCCGGGTCTTCCCCGACAAGCCGGTCACCAAGAAGCCGGCCGAGACCCGGATGGGCTCCGGCAAGGGCGCGCCGGACCACTGGGTCGCGGTCGTCAAGCCCGGCCGGATCCTGTTCGAGATGGCCGGCGTCGGCCGCGACGAGGCGACCGAGGCGATGCGCCTCGCGAGCCACAAGCTGCCCGTGGCGACGCGCGTCGTCGTCCGCGAGTCTGCCCTGATGGAGGGCCCCGACGATGGACATCGGTAAGATCCGGGAGCTCTCCGACACTGAGCTCGAGACCGCCCTGCGCGACGCGAAGCAGGACCTCTGGAGCGCCCGGTTCGCGCTGTCCACCCGACAGCTGAATGACACGAGCACGATTCCGCAGACCCGCCGACGGATCGCCCGGATCCTCACGGTCCAGCGCGAGCGGCTCACCGCGCGGACGGCTCCGGCCGGCCGGAAGTCGGCCTGAGGGATCGAGCGATGACTGAGATGACCAGCCCCGTTCGGGGCCAGCGAAAGACCAAGACCGGCAGGGTCGTCAGCGACAAGATGGACAAGACGATCGTCGTGTCCGTCGAGCGGCTGGCTCGCCACCGGCTCTACAAGCGGGTGATCCGCCTGACCACCAAGTTCAAGGCCCACGACGAGCTCAACGATGCCCAGCTCGGTGACACCGTCATCATCGAGGAGTCGCGGCCCCTCTCGGCAACCAAGCGCTGGCGGCTCGTCCAGGTCCTGGCGCGCGCCGGTGATCATGGCTCCGCGGCCGACATTGTCGCCGAGGAGGCCGAGGTCTCGGAGGCGATTCACGCCGCTGCCCATCCTGGTCGCGGCCGGCACGAGCCCGCGGCGGAGGAACCCGCCACCGATGACGAGGCATCGCCCGCCGAGGGTGAGGGTTCGCCCGGGGAGGACGCGTGATCCAGCCCCAATCCCGTCTCCGGGTCGCCGACAACACCGGGGCCCGGACGATCCAGTGCATCCGCGTCATGGGCCGCTCGCTCAAGACGACGGCCGGGGTCGGTGACGTCATCATCGCCAGCGTCAAGCAGGCCATCCCCAACGCCGCGGTCAAGAAGGGCGACGTCGTCCGGGCGGTGATCGTCCGGACGGCCAAGGAGTACGGCCGGCCCGACGGCAGCTACATCCGGTTCGACGAGAATGCCGCCGTCCTCATCAACAACCAGGGCAATCCCCGCGGGACCCGGATCTTCGGTCCGGTCGCCCGCGAGCTGCGAGACCGGAACTACATGAAGATCGTATCCCTCGCTCCGGAGGTGCTGTGATGGCAGCCCGGGTTCACGAGCACGGCCACCGCACCCGCGTCCCCGAGATCCGCAAGGGCGACACGGTCGTCGTCATCACCGGCAAGGACGCCGGCAAGCGCGGCGTCGTCGAGCGGGTCATCCGCCGGACGGCCAGCCGGGGCGCCCTCCGGGTCCCGTACCGCCGCGGGACGCCGACAAGCGGCACGTCCGTCGTCGTCGAGGGCCTCAACATCGCCAAGCGTCACACCAAGCCGCGCCAGACATCGGGCCGCACCGACCGCATGCCCAAGGTCCAGCAGGGCGGGATCCTCGACATCGCCATGCCGCTCGACGTCTCGAAGGTCATGCTCGTCTGTCCGAAGTGCGACCGGCCCACCCGGATCGGGCACACCAGCCTCGAGGACGGGCACCGGATCCGCGTCTGCGGCCATTGCGGCGAGGCCCTGGAGGTGACCACGTGATCGCCAGCAACCTCCGGGACAAGTACGTCGCCGAGGCGGTGCCGTCGCTCCAGAAGCAGTTCGGCTACGCCAACTCGATGGAGATCCCGAAACTCGCCAAGATCGTCGTCAACGTCGGTCTCGGGGAGGCCCTCACGAACGCCAAGGCGATCGATGCCGCGGCCAAGGACCTGGCCACGATCACGGGCCAGAAGCCGATCGTGACGAAGGCCAAGCGCTCGATCGCCCAGTTCCGGGTCCGGACGGGGAATCCGATCGGGCTCAAGGTCACCCTTCGGGGCCAGCGGATGTGGGACTTCCTCGAGCGGGTCACGCTCCTGGCCCTGCCCCGCATCCGTGACTTCCGGGGCATCCCCGGCCGGTCCTTCGACGGGCGAGGCAACTATTCCATCGGCCTCCGGGAGCAGATCGCGTTCCCCGAGATCGATTACGACAAGGTGGACCGGCTCCGCGGGCTGGAGATCAGCATCGTGACGACGGCGAAGACCGACGAGGAATCCAGGCGTCTGCTGGAACTCCTCGGCATGCCCTTCGCCTCGTAGGCGGGGAGGGGAGACGAATGGCCAAGAAGTCGATGATCGCCAAGGCGAAGCGAACGCCGAAGCACCCGGTCCAGGGCTACCACCGCTGCTTCGTGTGCGGGCGGCCGAGGGCGTTCATGCGCCGGTTCGCGCTGTGCCGGATCTGCTTCCGCGAGCGAGCCCTCCAGGGCGAGCTGCCGGGCGTCACGAAGTCGAGCTGGTAGGACGACGATGAACATCTCCGATCCGATCGCGGACATGCTCACCCGCGTTCGCAACGCCTCGCGGGCCCGCCACCAGGAGGTGGTCGTGCCGGCGTCGCGGACGAAGCGCGAGATCGCCCGCATCCTCCAGGCCGAGGGCTTCATCGCCGGCTGGTCGGAGGAGCAGGCCGGCCCGGGCCACGTGATCCGGCTCCAGCTCCGGTACGTGGACGGCAAGGTCCCGGTCGTTTCCGGGCTGAAGCGGATCAGCAAGCCCGGCCTCCGGGTGTACGCCCGCAAGACCGACATCCCGCGCGTCCTGGGCGGGCTCGGGATCGTCATCGTCAGCACGAGCCAGGGGATCATGACCGGCGCGCAGGCCCGCAAGGCCCAGCTCGGCGGCGAAGTCCTGGCCTACGTCTGGTAGCCGCGATGTCCAGAATCGGTCGCCTGCCCATTCCCGTTCCCG
>DASWGY010000062.1:0-8440 GCA_036393495.1 Candidatus Limnocylindrales bacterium | reverse complement strand
GGAGGTGGGTGGCCTGTGCATGGGCGGCTACGAGCGCGATCCGGCGCCCTGGTCGCTTGACGGCGTTCCGCCGGACTTCAACCATCGGCTCCTGGATCCGGATTGGCCGCGCTTCGAGCCGATCATGGAGGGCGCCGTCCGGCGCGTCCCGGCGATCGCCGACGCCGGCGTAACCCGGATGATCAACGGGCCCGAGGCATTCACCCCAGACAACGAGTTCATCCTCGGCGAGAGCGAGGTCCGGGGCTTCTTCGTGGCCGCCGGGTTCTGCGCCCATGGCATTGCCGGGACGGGCGGGATTGGCCAGCAGGTGGCCCGCTGGATCATCGACGGTGAGCCCGACCTGGACCTCTGGAAGATGGACATCCGGCGGTTCGGCGGCCAGTACCGGAGCCAGGCGCTGACCCTCGCGCGAACGTCTGAGACCTACGCCACCTACTACGACATCCACTATCCCAACGAGGAACGGACGGCGGGCCGGCCGCTGCGGGTATCGCCGGCATACCGTCAACTCGTCGATCTCGGCGCCGAGTTCGGCGAGAAGTCGATGTGGGAGCGACCCAACTGGTTCGAGTCGAATGCGGCCCTCGGGCATCCGGAGCTTCGACCGCGGGGCTGGGCCGGTGAGCACTGGTCGCCGGCGATCGAAGCCGAGGCGCTCGCGACGCGCCACGCCGCAGGCCTCTTCGACGAGTCGAGCTTCGCCAAGATCGAGGTCGAGGGGCCCGGGGCGGTGGCGTTCCTCCAACGGCTCTGCGCCAACGACATCGACCGCCCGCCCGGGACGATCATCTACACCCAGATGCTCGACCGGCGCGGTGGCATCGAGTGCGACTTCACCGTCACCCGCCTCGCGGATGACCGCTTCCTCATCGTGACCGGGACGGCCTTCGGCAACCACGACCTCGGCTGGATCCGGAAGCACCTGCCGGCCGATGGCGGCGATGGCAGCGTCCTTGTTCGCGACGTCACGTCGGCCCGCGCCTGCTTCGGGCTCTGGGGTCCGCTCTCGCGCCAGATCCTCCAGATCCTGACGAAGGACGACCTCTCGAACGCGGCATTCCCATACCTGACCGCGCGAGAGATCTCGGTCGCCGAGGTCCCGGTGCTCGCGCTGCGCGTCACGTATGTCGGCGAGCTGGGCTGGGAGCTCTACTGCCCGGCGGAGTTCGGGCCGCGGCTGTGGAGCACGATCCACGAATCGAGGCAGCCGGATATCGTCGCCGCCGGCTACCGGGCCATCGATGCCCTGCGCCTCGAGAAGGGCTACCGGGTCTGGTCGTCCGACATCACTCCCGAGGAGACGCCGTACGAAGCCGGCCTCGGGTTCGCGGTCAAGCTCGACAAGGGCGTCGACTTCATCGGCCGCGACGCGCTCGTCGCCGCGAAGGCGGCAGGACCGCGGAAGCGATTGCGCTGCCTGGTCCTTGACGACCCCCGCTCGGTTGTGGTCGGCAACGAGCCGGTCCGCATCGACGGCCGGATCGTGGGCCGGGTGACCAGCGGCGGCTATGGGTTCGCCGTCGAGCGCTCGATTGCCTATGCCTACCTGCCCCCGGACGCTGGCATCGGCACCCGCGGCGACGTCGAGCTGTTCGGCGATCGGATCGGCTGCGAGGTCGTCCGGGAACCGCTCTGGGACCCCGACGGGGAGCGGATCCGGTCATGATCGAGCCATGAGCCCGAAGCAGCCGCCGTCCTTCGGTCCGGAGTGGAGCGCCGGGCTGCGGCGCGGCACGGACGCGGAGCTCCGCGGCTGGGTGGAGACGGCCCTCGGCTGGTGCGATGCCGCCGATGAGATCGCCCTCCGTCAGTTCAGGGGCAACCCGGTCACGACCAGGAAGGCCGATCGGTCGTTCGTGACCGAGGCCGACACGGCCGTCGAGCGGCTGCTCCGCGAGCGGATCGCCGAGGCCTTCCCGGACCACGGGGTCGTCGGCGAGGAGTACGGGGACGACGGCGCCGGCGCCTCGATCCGCTGGTTCCTGGATCCGATCGACGGGACCCACAACTTCATGCGCGGGGTCCCGATCTGGGCGACGCTCCTCGGCGTCGAGCGCGACGGCGAGCTCCAGGCCGGGGTGATCTCGGCACCGGCGCTCGGTGGGCGCTGGTGGGCCTGGCGGGGCGGGGGAGCCTGGGGCCAGGAGCCGGGAGATGCGGGGCCACGGCGGCTGCGAGCCTCGGCGATCGCCGACCTCGGCGAGGCGAGCGTGTCGTTTGCCAGCGCAGCGGGGTTGGACGCATCCGGCCTGGCGCCGGGGTTCCGCAACGTCATCCGCGCGGCCTGGCGCGATCGCGGCTACGGCGACTTCTGGGCCTACACGCTCGTCGCCGGCGGCGCCCTCGAGGCGATGTTCGAGCTCGACCTCTCGATCTGGGACGCCGCCGCGCCGGTCGTGCTCGTCGAAGAGGCCGGCGGCCGGGTCACCGACTTCGAGGGTCGGCGGATCTTCGACGGCGGCACGACCCTCGCCACGAACGGGCTCATCCACGAGACTGTGCGCCTGAAGCTCCTCGCAGCATCGGAAGGAGGGCCCGAATGACTGAAGGACTGCCGACCCCGACCGAGTCGGGGACCCTGACCGAGCCGGGGACCCCGACCGAGTCGGGGAGCCCGACCGAGCCGAGCTCCCTGCCCGCCCGCCGGGCGCAATTCCTGGCCACCGAGCATTGGAGTCTCCTCGCCACGAGATCGATGAGCTGGAACGAGTCGTTCGCCCGGACCGGCATGTTCCTGACGTCTCTCTCCACCGCGACCGTCGCTCTCGCCCTCGTCGGCTCCGCGACCCAATTCGGACCCGAGTTCGTCGTCTTCGCCCTGCTCGTCCTGTCGGTCACGCTGTTCCTGGGCGTGGCGACCTTCGTCCGCCTGGTCCAGGTGAACAACGAGGACGTGTACTGGGTCGCCGGGATGAATCGGCTGCGCGGCCTGTACGCCCGGCTCGAACCCGGGATCGAGGAGGAGTTCGTGGCCGGGATCAGCCTCGACACCGCTGGTTTCGCCCAGTCCTATGCCGCCTTCGACGTCACGAGTGCTCCGACCACGCTCCACATGTTCGTCACGACGCCGGGCGTCGTCGGCATCCTGTGCTCGGTCCTGACGGCCGTCATCGCGGGCCTCCTCGCCCTCCAGCTCGCGCCGATGGCTCCGGCGATCGGGGTCGGCCTCGTCGCGATGGCGCTCTCCGTCGCCCTGTGCGTCGCGTACCAGGCCCGTGATTCCAAGGCCTATCTCGCCCGGATGATCCGGTTCATCGGCGACCGGGACGACTGACAGGTGGCCCGGTGCCCGACCGCACCGGACCATCGGCAGGCTCGGCAGGCGGGGGCCGCCTCGATAGGCTTGGGCCATGGACCTCCGGGGGAAGGGGCCGGCGTCGCTCGTTGTGCTGCTCGGCGCCATCCTCGTCACGGTGATTGCCGCGCAGCCGGGCACGGAGAGTCCAGCCGCCACCGACTCGCCGTCCACGCCGTCGGCGTCTTCGCCGGCGCTGGCCAGGGTCGCCAGCCCAGCCGCGACGAGCCACGGGCCGTCGCTGAACCCGACGGCGATGCCGAGCGCCGGCCTCGCCGGCTCGAGCGCTGGGCCGACGGCTACCCAGGCCCTGACCGTGACCGCGACGCCGGCCCTCCCGACGACGGCGCCCACAGCCCGTCCGACGCATGCCCCAGTTACCCCGCCACCAGCGACGACCTCACCGACGGTTCCACCGACGGCGCCACCGACGCCACCACCGACGGCCGGGCCGATTCCAGCGCTCTCGGCCTGTCAGATCTTCCCGGCGACGAACGTCTGGAACCGGCGGGTCGACGGCCTGCCGGTCGCCTCGAACAGCGCGACGATGCTCGAGGCCATCGGCCTCGGCGCCTCGCTCCACCCCGACTTCAGCGACGCCGGCGGTTACGGCATCCCGTTCAACGTCGTCGGGACGTCGACGCCCCGCTCAATGGTGAGCTTCGACTACGACGACGAATCCGACCACGTCGGCTACCCGATCCCGGCGTCACCGAAGATCGAGGGCGGCAGCGACCGCCACGTGCTGATGATCGACACGAACGACTGCAGTCTGTACGAGCTGTTCGCGGCGGTGAAGGTCGGTGGCCAGTGGCAGGCCGGCTCGGGCGCCGTATGGGACCTCGGATCGAACGCACTCCGGCCTGACGGCTGGACGAGCGCCGACGCGGCCGGCCTGCCGATCTTCCCGGGCCTCGTCCGCTGGTCCGACGTGGCCGCGGGTGAGATCCTTCACGCGATCCGGTTCACCGCCCCCCAGACCTGCGACGGCTACATCTACCCCGCCCGCCACGAGGCCGGCAGCGGCGCGTGCAGCAGCCGCCCGCCGATGGGCCTCCGAGTCCGGCTCAAGGCGTCGGTCGACATCAGCGGCTTCGGGCCCCAGGCGCAGGTCGTTCTCCGGGCGCTCCAGCGCTACGGCATGCTCCTCGCCGATAACGGCTCGCCCTGGTACATCACCGGGTCCCCGGATTCTCACTGGGATGACGACCAGCTCCACGACCTCGGCCAGATCCACGGCAGCGACTTCGAGGTCGTCGACACGGCCGGTTTCGTGAACGGCTGAGCGACGTTCGGCGGCTGGGAGCATGGGCCGGGGCCCGGCTCAGCCCGCCGTGCGGCGTCCCTCGATCGGGCCGATGGCGGCCTCGGCCATCTCGGCGAACGGCCCGAGCAGCTCGGCCAGCTCGTCGTCGGTCAGGTCGTCCCAGGCCACGATCCCCAGGATCGCGTCCTCGACGGCCCGCCGAAACCGGACCCGGTCGCCCGGTCGATCCGGCAGCGACTGGAACAGGAGCAGGGTGTCCGGCAGCGACAGCCGACCGGAGTACCCGACCGTCGCCCAGGTCACGAACTCCTCCGCGGCGGCCCGGGCGCTCTGTCGTCGGGCATCCGAGCCGAGGCTTGCCACCGCCGCGTCGACGGCCTCCTCGTGGGCCCCCGGATCTGCGGGCACGGTCGCGAAGATCGCGTACTGGGTCGCGCCGACCCGCTCGAACTCGGCGGCGAACGCTTGGAGCCGGGCCCGGGCCGCCACCGGCAGGGCGGCGACGGCCCGCTCGAGGTCGTCGGTCATGCCTCGGCTGCGCGAACGCTGTCCTCGAGGATCGAGAGGGCCAGATCGACCTCCTCCGCGGTGGTGACGAGCGGCGGGATGATTCGGGCGACGTTGCCGTACGAGCCGGCCGACAGGACGATGAGCTTCCGGGCCAGGGCCTCGGCGAGGACCCGCTTGGCGAGGTCGGGGTCAGGGTCGGGCGCCGCCGGGCCCCGAGACGTTCCAGGCTTCACGAATTCCATCGCGACCATGCAGCCGAGCCCCCGGACGTCGCCGATCGCCGAATGGTCGGCGGCCAGCTCGCGGAGGCCGCCGGCCAGCTGGGCGCCCCGGGCCCGGGCGTTGGCGACGAGGTCCTCATCCTCGATGACATCGAGGGTCGCGAGGGCGGCGGCGCACGACACGACGTTGCCGCCGTACGTCCCGCCGTGGGTGCCCGGCGCGAAGCGATCCATGAGCTCGGTCCTGGCAAGGATCCCCGAGAGCGGCAGGCCCGAGGCGATGCCCTTGGCGATGACGAGGATGTCCGACTCGACGCCCCAGTGCTGGACGGCGAACAGCTCGCCGGTCCGGCCGAAGCCCGTCTGGACCTCGTCGGCGATGAGGAGGATGCCGTGCTCGCGGGTGATCTCGCGGAGCCGCGGCAGGAACGTCGGCGGCGGGACGATGTAGCCACCCTCGCCCTGGACCGGCTCGACGATGATCGCCGCGACCCGGTTCGGGTAGATGACCTGGTGGAACAGCAGGTCGAGGTCCGCTTCCCACGAGCAGGTGCAGCCCGCGTCCGGCGCGTGGGAGCCACTGGCCGAGCGGTAGCAGTACGGGAAGGTCGTGTGGTGGACGCTGCCCGGGAGCGGCTCGAACGCCGCCCGGTAGACGTCCTTGGCCGTGGTCAGGGCCATCGTCTGGGCGGTCCGGCCGTGGAACCCGCCCCGGAAGCTGATGATCACCGGGCGGCCGGTCGCGACCCGCGCCAGCTTGACCGAAGCCTCCACGGCTTCCGCGCCCGAGTTGGAAAGGAACGCGCTCCACGGGCCGCCCGGCATGAGCCCTCGGAGGCGCTCGTAGAGCCGGAGGCCCGGCTCGTGATAGACGATGTTCTGCTGGCCGTGGAGGAGCTTCGCGGCCTGGGCCTGGACGGCGGCCACGACCCGCGGGTGGGCGTGACCGGTGTTCGTGACCCCGATCCCGGACGAATAGTCCAGGAAGCGCTCGCCCGACGGAGTGATGAGCCACGAGCCCTCGCCCCGGTCGACCTCGAGGTTCGTGATCCGGCCCCAGACGGGCGGGATGACGGTGTGGTCCGGGAAGAGGTGCCCGGCGGCGGCCTCCGGCGTCGCGGTCATCGGGTCATTCTCGCTCAGCGCGGCCGCATCGCCACGGTCCGACCACCCCGCGACTGGAGCCAGGTCGCGAACGCGACACCGCCCACGGCGATGAGGAAGATCGCGGTCCCGATGACGTGGACCTGCGGCGGAAGGTTGTTCCGGATCGTGCCCCAAACCCAGACCGGGAAGGTGTTGACGAGGCCCGAGGTGAAGTTCGTCACGATGAAGTCGTCGATCGAGAGCGAGAAGGCGAGCAGCGCCGCGGCGATGATGCCCGGCCGGATGAGCGGGAAGGTCACCTTCCAGAACGTCGCCCACTCGTTGGCCCCGAGGTCCATGGCCGCCTCCTCGAGATGGCGGTCGAAGCCCTGGATCCTGGCCTTCACCGTGACCACGACATAGCTGATGTTGAACATGATGTGGGCGATGATGATCGTCGGTAGCCCGAGCGGATAGAAGATCCCCGACGGGATGATCGACTTGAACGGCTCCAGGGTCGCCGTCGACACGAAGATCGTCAGGAGGCTGGCCCCCAGGACGATCTCGGGCGTGGCCATCGGCACGAAGATGAACAGGTTCGTCGCGTTCCGGCCGCGGAACCGGTAGCGGACGAGGGCCAGCGCGATCAGGGTGCCCAGGATCGTCGCGAAGAACGTCCCCACGATCGCCACCAGGATCGAGGTCCACAGGGCATCGGACAGGCCCGGCCTGTTCAGCGGGCTGCCCCAGGCGTCGAGCGAGAACTGGGCCCACACGAAGTTGAACTTGCCGTCGGGCTTGTTGAACGAGAACACGATCATCACGACGATCGGGACCATGAGGTAGCCGATGGCGGCGACCGTGAACAGCTTCAGCAGCCAGCGGTCGGCGAAGGCTCCGAGCCGGCGCCCGGCGGTGGGTCCGGTCACGGCCGCGCCCGCGGCGGGGCCGGTCATGCCGTGCCGCCCGTCAGCTCCTCGGTCCCGAGGAGCCTGGCGTACAGGAAGATGGCAACGAGGATCCCGGCCATGAGCAGGAAGGCGAGCGCCGCCGCGATCGGGTAGTCGTTCTGGTCGAGGAAGCGACCCTGGATGACGTTGCCGACCATCTGCGTCTTGGGGCTGCCGAGGAGCTGCGGATTGACGTAGTCGCCGATCGCCGGGATGAACGTCAGGATCGATGCGGCGAAGACGCCCGGCAACGACAGCGGGAAGGTCACCCTGATGAAGGACTGGCTGATGAGGAACGCCCCCACGAGCCCGCCCGCGACCGCCCCGACGAAGCCCGCCGCGACGACGGCCAGGGGCGCCGCATCCTCGCCGACAAGAGCGCCGTAGCCGAGGCCGATCTGGAGGGCGACGAGGGCGAAGGCGCCGAAGATCGCCCCGGCGATCAGCCCGCCCCGCCGCCACGGCCCGGCGTACAGGTCCTGGGCCGCCTCGATGAGCCGGCGGTCGACCTTCTCGATCGAGACGTACAGGGGCAGGACCATGAACGGCAGGAACTGGTAGGTCAGCCCGCCCACGACGGCAAGCGGGGTGCCGATGATGCTGAAGTTCGCCGGGACGAGATGGAGCCCGTCACGGATCAGCGACAGGAACGGGCCGTCGTTGCCGAGGATGATCCGCCAGCTGATCGTCCGGATCAGGAAGCTCGTGAAGAACGGCGCGATGACGAGGAAGAGCAGGAGGTTCTTCCAGCGCCCGCCCTTGAAGGCGATCGCGTAGGCGAGCGGGTACCCGATCAGGAAGCACAGGATCGTGGCCAGCCCGCCGTAGACGATCGAGTTCGAGAAGTTCGACGAGAACCGCGACAGGCTGCCGGTGTAGTTCTCGACGTCCCAGACGTCCGGCGGCGTCGTGAAGCCGGTTCGGAGGGTCCCCTCCGACAGGCTGAAGACGAGCATCTGGACGTTGGGGATGACGAAGAACAGGAGCAGCCACAGCAGGCCGGGGGCCATGAGCAGGTACGGGATGAGCCGCCGGCTTCGCTGCAACGACACGCTCGTCTGCCCTCGTCAGTCGGGTCGGGTCGCGGGCGGGGTTGCCCCGCCCCGGG
>DASWGY010000061.1:0-5866 GCA_036393495.1 Candidatus Limnocylindrales bacterium | reverse complement strand
TCCTTGAGCTCATCCCACAGCCTCGCCTCGATCGTGCCCCCGATCGCGCAGCCGATCCCGGCCATGAGGTCCGCGCTGGCCGGGTTGGCGTACGCGATGCGCCCGTCCCAGTCAAGGCGGAAGACGGGGTTGGGGTTCTGGTCAGGGAAGCGGGCGACGGCCTTGCGGGCGGTGACATCCGACCCGTACAGGTTCACGAACCCGAAGTCGGGGACGTCGACGGCGAGGATCTCGAAGGTTTCGGTCGAAACCGTCACCTCGAACGGCATGCCCGACGCCGCCGCAGCTTCGATCCTCGAGCGCCATTCGTCGGGAATCGGCTCGCCGACCGTCGCCGCCAGCGTCGAGACGATTCCCGCGCTCGCCGCGTTCGCGTACTGGAGAAGGCCGTCAGCCGTCATCCGGAGCACGGGATTGGGGTTCTGGTCCGGGAAACGGGCGATGGCCGCGATCTGTTCGCCGGTCAGGACCGGCGGATCCGACGGATCCGGCGGCGACTGCTGATCCATTGAACCGGAGGAGCGGGACGCGCCCATCAATGAAGCGTAGTCCTCGGGTCGCTCGGCGGTAAGCCCTGCCTGCAGGCCGCCGGCCCGGATGAGCCCCGCCGGCCCGGACGAGCCCCACCGGCCCGGATGAGCCCGGCCGGCCGGGACGGGCGCCGGCCGGCCTCTCGAAGTCGGCGCCGCGGACCTACATCAGCCCGACGACGTGGCCCTCGGGATCGGTGAACAGCGCGACCGTGATCTCGGGGGCGACCTCGGTGAGGGGCATGATCACCCGCCCCCCGAGCTCCTCGACGCGGCGGAGGGTGGCGGCCGGATCCTCCGCGCTGACGTAGAACGTCACGTGGCCGGGGCCGCCGTCCTGGGAAGCGCCGAAACCGGCCGTCATCTCGCCGTCGCGGTACAGGCCGTAGCCGCCCGGGTTGCTCGTGTCGAGCTGCCAGCCGAACACATCGCTGTAGAACCGCTGGAGCTCTGGGCCGTCCTTGCCGACGACCTCGACGTGAATGATCTTGGCACCCATTTCCGGGGTCCTCCTGGTCGGCGTCGGGACCCGGCATGGCGCCGGACCTGCCCGTCACCTCAACGACGAACGCCGGCTGCCGGAATCGACAGTCGACGGGTGCCCCGCCTTGACAGTAACTGCGACTCAGTCTCAACATGACGGTGATGGCTGGTCGGCTCGCGGCGCTCTCCGCTCTCATCGCCCTCGTGGTCGCCATCGCCGGCTGCGCGCCGTCGTCGTCCGCCTCGATCGACCCGGCGGCGCCGGTTCGCGTCGTCACGACCTCGACTGTCTTCGGCGATCTGATCCGAAACGCCGGTGGCGGTCGCGTCGAGGTGACGGCCCTCGTCCCGCCCGGCACCGACGTCCACACCTACCAGCCGACGCCTGCCGATCTCCGCGCGGCCTCGGCAGCCCAGCTGTTCGTGATGAACGGCCTCGGCCTAGACGACTGGCTCGAGGAGACGCTGCGTTCGGCGTCCTCCGACGCCCCGATCGTGCGGCTCGGCGAGAATCTCGACGGCGTCGAGCTTCTTCCCGGAGAGGAGGCGGGGGAGGAGAATCCCCACCTCTGGATGGATGTCTCGTACGCGGCCCGGTACGTGGCCCGGATCGCCGACGCCCTGAGGACTGCCGACCCGGAGCACGCCGCCGACATCGATGCCTCGAGCGCCGCCTACATCGAGACCCTGACCGGCCTCGACGCCTGGGTTCGCGAGCAGATCGCGACGATCCCGGAAGCCGACCGCCAGTTCGTGATGTTCCACGACGCCCTGCCGTACTTCGCCCGGGCCTACGGCCTCGATGTCGTCGGGGTCGCGGTCGAGGCGCCCGGGCAGGACCCCAGCGCGGGCGAGATCGCCGCCCTCATCGAGGCGATCCGGGAGAGCGGCGTCAAGGCGATCTTCTCCGAGGGCCAGTTTCCGAACGCCCTCGTCGAACAGCTGGCCCGCGAGACCGGCACGACGGTCGTCGCCGACCTCTACGACGATTCGCTCGGCGATCCCCCGATCACGTCGTATGAGGCCGTGATCCGCTGGGACGTCGAGCAGCTGGTCGAGGCGCTGCGGTGACGCAACCGCCGGAGCCCACCCAGGGGACGGCCGCGAACCCCGAGACCCGTGGCGGCCCCGTCGGCTCGTCTGGGGCCGTCCGGCTCGTGGGGCACGACGGCCCCGAGGCAGCGGCTGGAGCAGAGCACGTCCACCATCCGGGCCACGCCACGGGCCACGTGGCCGGACCGCCGTTGAGCGTGTGGCTCGTGAACGTCGCCGTCGGCTACGACGCCCGGCCCGTCCTCGAGGGCGTGAACCTCGAGCTCCCGGCTGGCTCGCTGACCGCGGTCGTCGGGCCGAACGGTGGCGGCAAGAGCACGCTCCTGAAGGTGGTCGCGGGCCTCCTGGAGCCGTGGACCGGAACCGTCTCGGTCCTCGGCGGGCGGCCGGGGGAGCACGCCCGGGCCATCGCCTACGTGCCCCAGGCCGAGGCGGTCGACTGGAGCTTTCCCATTGCCGCCGGCGATGTCGTGATGATGGGCCGGTACCCGCGGCTCGGTCCGCTCCGCCGGCCAGGCAGCCGCGATCACGCGGCCGTCGCCAACGCCCTCGACCAGGTGGGCATGACGGCCCAGGCCAGGCGTCAGATCGGGGCCCTCTCGGGCGGCCAGCGGCGGCGAGTGTTCCTCGCCCGGGCGCTCGCCTCGCAGCCGGATCTCTACCTCCTCGACGAGCCGGTCACCGGCGTCGACAGCGCGACCCAGGAGGACCTCATGGCGGTCCTCGACGCCGAGGCCCGGAGCGGGAAGACCGTCATCGCCAGCACCCACGACCTGGCCTCGGCGGCCCAGCACTTCCGGTCGATCGTGGCGGTCAACGGGACCGTGGTTGCCCAGGGCGACTCCAGCCTGGTCCTCGATGCCGACGTCCTGATGCGGACCTACGGTGGCCACCTCCTGTTCGTGGGCGAGCGGGCGATGGTCCTCGACGATGCCCATCACCACGATGAGGCGCCGGCGGGCGTGATCCACCACCACGAAGAGGGCTCCGGAGGGCGACCCAGATGACCGTCCTGACCGAGCCGCTCGGCTACGAGTTCTTCGTCCGCGCTCTCGGCGCGTCGATCCTCGTCGGGCTCGTCTGCGCCGTGATCGGCACGTACATGGTCCTGCGCGGTCTGGCGTTCATGGGCGACGCCCTCAGTCACGCCGCGTTCCCAGGGGTGGTGATCGCCTATCTCCTGAAGGCGCCCTTCTACCTCGGCGCCACGATCGCGGCCGTTGGCACGGCCCTCGCCATCGGCTGGATCACCCGGCGGGGCCGCCTCCGGGGCGACACGACGATCGGCGTCCTGTTCGCGGGCATGTTCGCCCTCGGGGTCTTCCTCTTCTCGACGATCCCCAACTACGTCGGCGATCTGCTCGGGTTCCTGTTCGGCGAGATCCTCGGCATCAGCGCGACGGACCTCGCGGCCCTGGCCGTCCTGAGCGTCATCGTCCTCGGCACCGTGACCGTGCTCTGGAAGGAGCTCCTCTACTCGACGTTCGATCCCCTCGCCGCGGCCGCGTCCGGGTTGCCCGTCGCCGCCCTCGAGTACCTCTTCCTGGGCCTCATCGCCCTGACGATCGTCATCAGCCTCCAGGCGGTCGGCGTGATCCTGGTCGTGGCGATGCTCGTGACCCCGGCGGCGACAGCCCAGCTCCTGAGCGACCGGTTCTCGCGGCTGATGATCACGGCCGTCGCGATCGGGATGCTGGCGCCGATCGTGGGGCTCTACCTGAGCTTCTGGACGAACACCGCGAGCGGCGCCCTCATCGTCCTCGTCGAGACGGCGGCCTTCCTGCTGGCCCTCGCGCTCGGCCCCCGGACGGGACTCCTCCGGGCTCGCCGGCGAGTCGGTCCGGACTGACCCCGCAGCCGGCGCAGCCGCGTCCCGCTGACGGCGGGCCGAACGGGCCTGCGCCACGGGCCGAAGGTCCCTGATGCTCTCGCCCCCAGGGTTGCCACACTCGGGGCCATGAAGTCGAGCGTCCCCCGGCGTCCGCGCACCCAGGCCCCGGCCCAGTCCCGGGCCGCGGCCGGCGGCATCATCGTGGTCCCGATCGCCGGCATGACGTGTCGGTCGTGTGAGCGCCGGATCGAACGGCACGTTCGCCAGATCCGCAACGTCGAGCGAGCCACCGCGTCGGCCTCGCGCGCCCGAGTCGAGGTCGTGACGAGCGGGCCGGTCTCGGGCGCCGCGCTCGCCGAGGCGATCGAGGCGGCGGGCTACGAGGTCGGGCACACGCCCTGGCTGACGCCCGATCGCGACACCTGGCTGGCGGCCGGCTCCGGACTCGTCCTCATCGCCTCGATCGCCATCCTCGCCGAGATGCTCGGGTTCTCCGGCATCACCGCAGGGTTTGGCGACATCCGCGACGGGGGGTTGCTCGTCGCCGGCCTGCTCGGCCTCGCCGCTGGCGTCTCGACCTGCATCGCCCTGACCGGCGGGCTCGTGCTCGCGCTGTCGGCCGCCGCGGCCGCGGCCCGGGCCGACGTCCCCGACCCGTCGGTGGTCACCCGGCTCCGACCCGTCGCGACCTTCCTTGCCGGGCGAGTCGTCGGCTTCGCGTTCCTCGGAGCGGCCCTCGGCGCCCTCGGGTCACGGGTCGTCCTGCCGCCGGTCGCGATCGCCGTGCTCATGATCGTCGTGGCCCTCGTGATGACGATCGTCGGCATTCGCCTGACCGGCGTGTCACCGCGGATCGCCGCCTGGTCACCGACGCTGCCGGGTGGTCTCGGCGCCCGCATCGGCGGAGGCGGCGAGGGCGCGACCTACTCGGACGCGAGGGCCGCCGGGCTCGGCGTCGCCTCGTTCTTCCTGCCATGCGGGTTCACCCAGGCGGTCCAGGTGTACGCGCTCTCAACCGGGTCACCGGCCATCGCCGGCGGGATCATGGCCGCCTTCGCCATCGGAACGGTGCCCGGGCTGCTCGCCCTCGGTGGCCTCCCGTCCCTCCTTCCGAAGGCCTCGCGGCCGGCGTTCCTCCAGACGATCGGCGTCATCGTCATCGGTTTCGCCTTCCTCAACGGAACCGCCGGCCTGCGCCTCGCCGGTCTGCTGCCTGAATTCGGGACGGTGGCTGCGGCCGCGCCGGCGGTCTCGGTCGCAGGCGGCGTCCAGACGCTCCGAACCGCCCAGGTCAGCAACGGCTACGTGCCCGCGAACGTCGCGATCTACGCCGGGATTCCCACCCGCTGGGTCATCGAGTCCCGGGACGCCGGCTCGTGCGCCGTCTTCCTCCAGGTCCCCTCGCTCGGGATCGCGGTCACGCTCCGGCCGGGCGAGAACGTCATCGAGCTGCCCGCGCTGGCCAGCGGCCGCCTGGCGTACATGTGCTCCATGGGCATGTATGGCGGCCAGCTGACCGTCGTGGACGCGTCACCGCCCGTGGAGGGCGCGTCCGCCGGCTCCTAGCCTGAACCGTCCGTCCTAGAGGTCGGCGACGTTCAGGACGCCCCGCCGGATGGCGAACTTCAGGAGCTCGACCCGGTCGTGGAAGCCGAGCTTCTCCATGACCTGGGCGCGGTAGTTGTGGACGGTCTGCTCGCTCAGGTGCAAGGCCCGCGCGATCTCCCGGTTGGTGTGGCCGACCGCGGCCAGGAGGAGGACCTCGTGCTCCCGGTCGGTGAGGGTGTCATAGGCGTCCTCGAGGCTGTGCTCGGGGCTCCGCAGGACATAGGTGTTGACCATCCGGGTGACGAGGGCCGGGGCGACGTAGGTCTCGCCCCGCCGGATGCAGCGCAGCGCGGTCACGACGTCGGCCGGCTCGGCATCGCGGGACAGGAAGCCGTCGGCCCCGGCCCGGAGGGCGAGGCTG
>DASWGY010000060.1:0-4940 GCA_036393495.1 Candidatus Limnocylindrales bacterium | reverse complement strand
GCTGGGCTCCGCGTCGACCCCACAGACGGCGAGCCCGGCCTCTGCGAAGCTCACGGCGAGGGGGAGACCGACATAGCCCACGCCGACGATGGTTACGCGCCGATCCAAGTCCGCCTCCGTACCCTCTTTCGGTCACCGGCCAGTGCCGCCCGTGATTATGGCCTGTCCAAACTGGTGGCTCTGTGGAAGCGCGCGAGGCGCGACGAATCCGTTCCACGACCAACGCCGCGCGGATCGGTCATCCGGGCGAGCAGGAGCTGGTACTTCCGGCGGCCTTACCGGGACCTTTGGCGGCTGCCCCGGCACACCGGCCCCTGCCACGCTCCACTCGTGGGTGCGCGTGCGTCTTCGAACGTTGATCGTGCCCGGAAGGTGGTGAACCGAACCCCCGCCGGGCCGGCGGCGAATCCGCGCCTTGGGCCCCTCCGCGAGGTTGAGCCCGAGGCGGCTTCCGAGCGCTACCGGTCCCTGCTGAAGGTCGCCGAGCGGTTGTCCACGTCCTTCGACCGGGAGGACCTCAACCGGGCGGTGGTCGACGGGACGCGGAGCCTGACCGGCGCGGACCTCATCCTGCTGCGGACGCTCCGGGGCGAGACCCTCGAGCTTGCCGGCTGGTCCGGCTTCGATGACGCCAGGGCCGCGGCCATGACGCCGCTGATGATCCATGAGCCGTGGCTCCGGGACGCCCTCGCGGCCGGGCGAGCCTGGGTCTGCGACGACGTCCGGTCCCTGCCGCCCAGCAGCTGGAGGGAGCGCTTCGGGGGCGGTCTGCCGATGCGCGGCGACATCTTCGTCCCGCTCATCCACGCCGGCCGCCTGATCGGCTCGCTGACCGCCGCCACCCTCCTCCCGCGCCACTGGACGGCCGAGGACGTCGAGATCATGACGGCGCTCGGGGTCCATGTTGCCCTGGCGCTTCGGAACGCCGAGCTCTTCGAGCGCCTGGAGGCCCGGGCGGCCCAGATGGCCGTCGTCCAGGCCGCGTCGGCCCGGATGAACCGGGCCAAGACGGTCGACTCCGTCGGCCGGGCGATCGTCGAGGAGATCGGCTCGATCGTCGATTACCACAACGCCCGCGTGTACCAGCTCGAGGGCGAGGACCTCGTCCCGATCGCCTTCGAGGGCACGGTCGGAGCGTACGAGAACGTCGATTGGGAGGTCCTTCGAACGAAGGTCGGTGAGGGCTTCACCGGTTGGGTCGCCGCGAACGGGACTCCGCTCCTCATCCCCGATGCGAACGCCGACCCCCGCGGCGCCCAGATCCCGGGCACGGACGAGGTTCCCGAATCGATGATCGTCGTCCCGATGCGCCATGACGAGGCCGTGGTCGGGGTGATCACGCTGTCCAAGCTCGGGCTCGACAAGTTCGACGATGACGACCTGCAGGTCCTGACGATCCTCGCCGACCAGGCCGCCACCGCCGTCGAGTCCGCGCGCCTCCTGACCCGGACCGAGTCGCTGGCCGCCGAGCTGCGACGGCTCCTGGAGATGAGCCAGGAGCTGACCCAGACGCTCGATCCCCGCCAGGTTGGGGCGCTCATGGCGCGGCATCTGACGACGGCCCTCGGCGTGGACGCCTGCGCCATCAGCTCGTGGGAGACCGGGGCCGACCGGATCGTCTCGCTGGGGCAACACCCCGCCAACGCGAACTGGACCACCGAGCCGTTCTACCTGCTCTCCGAGTATCCCGAGACGCGCCGGGCCCTGGAGACCCAGGCGACGGTGATCATCGACACGGAGGACCCGGCGGCCGACCGGGCCGAGGTGACCATCCTTCGCGGCGAGGGCTACCGCCTGCTGGCGATGATCCCGCTCATCGCCAAGGGCCAGTCCGTCGGCCTGGTCGAGCTGATGTCGGCGAACCTCGTGGCCTTCGACGAGGGACGGCTGGCGCTGGCCAGGACGATGGCCAACGAAGCCGCGATGGCCCTCGAGAACGCCCGGCTGTACGAGGCGGCCCGCATGCTCGCGGATCGCGATCCGCTGACCGGATTCCTCAACCACCGGGCGCTGTACGAGCTCCTCGGGGAGGAGTTCGTCCGGGCCCGCCGGGCGCGCCGGCCGCTGAGCCTGCTGATGCTCGACATCGACGACTTCAAGCTCGTCAACGACACCTTCGGCCATCAGTTCGGCGATCGCTGCCTGGTCCACCTGGCCGAGGTCGTCCGCTCGACGCTCCGGGCGTCCGACGTCCCGGCCCGCTACGGCGGCGACGAGTTCGCGGTGATCGCCGTGGACGCCGACGAAACGGCGGCCGAAGCGATCGCCTCACGCATCACAGACCAGCTCGCCTTGAACCCCCTCGTCGCGGACGGCCGCGGGCCGGTCCCGGTGAGCGTCTCGATCGGCGTCGCCTCGGTCACGCCGGATGTCCGCACGGCGACGGACCTCGTCGGCCTCGCCGACGCCCGGATGTACACGGCCAAGCTCGGCGCCGACCGGGAGCTGGGCCTCGAGCGGCTGGCGGAGCCCGCGGGTCGCGACCGCGTCGCCTAGTACGGAAGTACCAGCCTCGACCGGTACTCCGGTACCAGTGGCGGTGCTGGACGCCAAGGTCGGGCCGCCGCATGCTTGCGTCACGTGCATACCGGAACACCGCGTCCGCACCGTCCAGCGGCGGGGGACCGTCCCATCCGCCGGACGTGGTGGCTCCTCTCCGGCGCATTCCTGCTCCTCGGCCTGATCACGGGCGCCCAGGCGCTCACCTCGGGCGACGTCCTCGACTGGATTCCGGTCGGGGCAGTCGGCATCGCCGCCCTCGCGGCGATCCTCCATCGCAACGCGGTCGCCAGCCTCGAGGCCCGCGGCCGGGCTGAGGCGGAGAACTTCGCCCGGATCCTCCAGGGGCTGTCGCGATCCGTCTCGGTCGATGCGATCGTCGGCGCGATCGTCGACGACCTGGCCGAGGGCACCGGCGCCGACCACGTTGTCGTCATCCGCCGCCAGCCCGAGGGGGCCGCCCTCGAGGCGACGCTCGTCACGAGTCGTCCGGGTGTGCCGAGCTCCAGCACGATGCTCCCGCTCTCCGACCTGGAGCCGGATCTGGATCGCGAGCCGCCACCGGCGATCCCGATCCCGATCGAGCTTGAAGCGCGGGCCGAGGTCCCCGTCGGGGCCATGGTCGGTGGGGCGAGCCGCCGAGCAGAAGGCATCGGCGCCCGGGCGACGGACGTCGAGGGCATCGATCCCGTAGGGCCACCGCCGGGCCCGCACGCTCACCGTGGGCCCGCCGTCGCGGGGCCCGCCGTCGCGGGGCCCGCCTTCGCCGGACCCAGCGTCGCGGTGGGCGCGGTCGGCCGGGGGATCGACCGGGCGACCGGATGGCTGGGCTCCGTCCTGGACGATCTGGGTGTCGCCCACCCGTTCCGATCCTCAGGACCGCTGCTGTCCCCGAGCTCCGAGGTCATCGGCATCGGAGCTCCATCCGGCGGGCCGACGGACGCCCTTCGGACGGCAGCGAGCACGGGCCGGATCGCGGACCGCGTCCGGAGCGTCTATGGCCTGTCGCACACCCTGGCCGCGCCCCTCCGGATCGAGTCCGGCGTGGTCGGGGCGATCGTCCTTTCCCGGCGCGACCGCGAACCCTGGCCGGAGGCGGCTCGCCGGCTCCTCGAGGCGGCCGCCGTCGAGGCCGCCGCCGCGATGGCCCGCGCCTACTCATTCCGGGAGGTCACCGCCCACGCCTCCACGGACCAGCTCACCGGCCTCCCGAACCGCCGCTACTTCGACGAGTTCTGCGGGCTCCTGGCCCGCCGCCGGCGAGCCGGCGACGCGGTCGCCGTCCTCATGGTCGATATCGACAAGTTCAAGGGCCTCAACGATCGCTTCGGCCATCCGGTCGGCGACGAGGTCCTCCGGGCCGTTGCCGGGGCGATCGTCGCCGCCGTCCGCGAGGAGGATGTTCCCGCCCGGGTGGGGGGCGAGGAGTTCGCCGTCCTCCTTCGCAACCCCGGGCCGGAGGTCGCGATCGAGGTGGGGGAGCGCGTCCGGCAGGCCGTCCGGGAGCTCGACCTCCGGCGGCACGGCGTCGACGGCGTGAGCGTGTCCGTCGGCGTGGCCAATGCCCGGGGCGCCGACGAGCCGATCCCGGCGATCGTGGCCAGGGCCGATCAGGCGCTCCTCCGGGCAAAGCGCGCGGGCAGAGATCGCGTCATCGCCGCCTGAGCGGCGATACTCCGGCGTGGTGCATACGTGACGGACAGGCTCGAGATCGAACCGCGCGATGAGCAGCTCCCGGCCGACCTCCATGCCGATGAGCTCGGCGACGAGGCGCCGACCGCCGACGGCGAGCCGCCGTTGCTCTCGAACGCGGCCCTGGCCCAGGTCTTCCACGACATCGGCGACCTCCTCGAGGTCAAGGGCGAGCTCGTCTTCAAGACGGTGGCCTATCACCGCGCGGCCGACGCCATCGGGCGGGCGCCGATCGAGGTCGCGCGAGCGTACCGGGATGGCCAGCCTCCGAACATCCCGGGCGTCGGCAAGGCCATCGCCGACAAGCTGGCCGAGCTGTCGACGACGGGCCGGCTCGGCTACCACGAGCGGCTGCTGGCCGAGTTCCCGCCGACGCTGCTCGAGGTCCTGCGCGTTCCGGGCCTCGGACCCAAGACCGTCCGGCAGATCTACACCACGCTCGGCATCGCCACGCTGGACGAGCTCAGGGTGGCGGCCGAGTCCGGCCGGCTGCGCGGCCTCCGGGGCCTCTCGACCAGGACGGAGCAGGTCATCCTCGAAGGCATCGCGGGCCTGGAGCGTCGTGAGCGACGGCTGCTGCTCAACCAGGCCCGGGACATCGTCGACCAGGTCGCCGGCATGGTCGCCGGGATCAATGGCGTCCGCCGGGTCGTCCCCGCCGGCTCCTACCGGCGCCGCCGGGAGACGATCGGCGATCTCGACTTCCTCGCCGAAGCCGACGTGCCGGCCGAGGTCGCCGATCGATTCAC
>DASWGY010000059.1:0-1525 GCA_036393495.1 Candidatus Limnocylindrales bacterium | reverse complement strand
GATGGCCAGGAGCTCGGTCTCGACCCGTGCGGAGATGCGCCGATGGCCCGACGCCATCGCCCGCTCGATCCGCCGGACGGCCAGGTCGAGCCTGGTCACGGCGGCCGGCCGCTCCTCGGACACCGCCTGGTCCGGCCCGGGATCGATCAGCACGGGCTGGGTCGGCTGGCCCTGCCTTCTGAGCCGCCACGCCTGGAAGTCGACGACCTTTCCCATCGGACGAAGCGTAGAACGGCCCACCGACATTTCATCGGAAGCCCGGCCATGGACGTCCCACGCCCACCGGATCCGGTCCAATGGTCCGAGCGATAACGGGCGCTCGCAGAGAACCAGCGAGGTCCGAACCGCGTCTGGTGCTGTATCCACCGACGGTTGCGAGGCGGCGATGGCGTCCACGTCCCACACAGCTGCGATCCGGCGCATCACTCATGCGGCATCCGCCGCAGCGCTGCTCCTGGTGCTCGTTCCGTCTGCCGCCCGAGCGGGCGGCGCCGTGATCGAGTTCGACCGGGCGTGGTACCTGCCGGGCGAGGTCGCCACAGGCCGCGTCGAGTTCGCCGAGGTGGAGCACACGGGGACGGTCGACGACGGGCCGTACTCCGCCTACCTGCTGTCGAAGCCCAACGCCTGGCTGGACGCCGGACCGATCCCCTCGCACGCCCTGCCGCTCGGCGCCGTCTCCATCTCGGGCCCACGCTCGGCCTGGGCCGACGGGGTGGCGACGATCCGGTTCGTCGTCCCCGACATCGCGAGCGGGGGATACACGGTCCAGATCTGCAACGCGGGATGTGAGACGTCGCTCGCGGACATCACGTTCGGCTGGGTCGAGGTCTACCACACGCCATATGAGGCCTCGCTCTCGCGCCGACTCGAACGGATGCGTGAGCGTGTGGACACGGTTCGCTGGCAGCTGAGGCGGGAGTCGCGTCGGAGGCAGACGCTGGTGACGCGGACCGAGCAGGCCCACGCCGCGCTCCGTGCGATGGGACGCGAGCTGTCGGCAGCTGACTCCCGAGCGGACGTCCTCGAGCGCCGCGTCGCGAGCCTGACGAGGCGGTCGCCCCTGGTCGAGGCGGACCCGCGCGCCGTCTGGCCCGTCGTCGTACTTCTCGCCGCGGCCGTTGCCCTGCTGGCGTTCGCGGCGAGCCGGCGGCCGAGGGGACGTGATTTCCGGACGCCGCTGGGTACCAACGTCTTTCCCGTGATCCTCGGGGGGAAGCGCGCGTGGCCCAAGACCCCTGGAAGCCGGACGACGACGATTCGGCGGGACGTCTCGCGCTCGTCCCGCGTCCCGATCTGGACGGCGACGTCGGGCGGGACGGGCAGCAGCGACCCGACGGCCTGACCTGGCGGCACATGCCGGCGGGCGTCAGGGAGCCCACCGCCGCGCCCGCGATCCTGCTGGTCGTCGTCGTCGCGGCGGCCCTGCTCGCCGTCGGGCTGTCGCCCATCCTGATGACGGTGTCCTCTGGCGTGGGCGCCGTGGAGCGCCGCTTCTTCGAGAAGATCGACCGCCCCCTCGAGA
>DASWGY010000058.1:0-7522 GCA_036393495.1 Candidatus Limnocylindrales bacterium | reverse complement strand
CGCGGGGGCGATCGTCGCGATGCTGAAGACACCGATGGTCCGTCCAGACCGCCAGCCGAGCCCGGACACGACCGGGACCCCGTCGGCGTAGCCCACGTACACGACGCAATCGGGCCGACCCAGCAGGTCGGGGCACGCCGTGCCCTCGGCGACGGCCGGATGTGAGCCGAATCCCGCCGTGACGACATCCCGGTGAGCGTCGATGCCGGCGGCGTCAGTAACGTTTCGGATCTCCAGATCGATCGCCGATTGCCTCGCGATCGCTTCGCGGTCGATCGGGAACGCGACCATCCCGGTCGCCGAGGCCTCCTCCCCAGCGGGCACGAGTCCCGCTCGGGCGACGGTCGGAAGGAAGCGATCGTCGATGCCCTCGCGCAGGCGAACGACGAACGGGTCGCCCCGCTCGCGCGCCAGTGCGATACCGCGGAGAAGACCGGTCGATGACGCGTCCGCCCGTTCGATGAGGACCTGGTTGAACCAGTCGAACGGCAGGCCGGACAGGATCGTCACCACGCCACCCCCGCGATCCACCAGCGCCCGGCTCGTGCAGCCGATCACGCCGGTGAGGTAGGCGATCCAGCTCTCGTGCTCGAGGGCGACCGGATCGGGAGCGTTCACGGGACCCCCGGCGGGAGGAGCGGGCTGGTGGGCGGTACTGGACTCGAACCAGTGGCCTCATGCATGTCAAGCATGTGCTCTAACCAACTGAGCTAACCGCCCGCGGCCGGAAAGGGTAGCACGGCCCTCCGCCGATCGATGGAGGGCCGTGCCGCTACCCGGTTACGACCCGCCGGACGTGAGGACGCCGCTGGCCCCGATCCAGCCGACCACGATGACGGCCACGACCACGAGCACGATGATCCAGCCCCGACTCAGGCGCATCGACGTCTCCTTCCTACCAACCCTGGAGGCAGCACGAGCTGCCGGTCTTCCCGTTGATCGAGGCGCGCATGCCGTGGCTCACCGTGATCGGTGACCCCTCCCACACGAACGCCACGTCGAAGTTCGACCCGTAGTTCGTGTCCGGGAGCCCGTTGTGATAGTGGCCACACCACCTGATCTTCACCGTGTACCCAATCGCCGACTGGGTACAGGTGACCGACTGCCACGAGACCTTGCCCGTCGACGAGTTCCGAACGTAGGTCGCCGTCGCGGTCACCGACCAGAGGAGGAGGATCGACTGGCTCTTGACCCAGGTCGATCCGCAGTGGGTGTAGCCCGCGGGCACGTAGCAGGCCGCCGCGGTGAGGACGTCGCCCGAGCCGCCGCCGGTCTGGACGACGGCCGCGCAGACGCTCCGGGCCGACATCCCCGATGCCGCGACAATGGCCTGGCATTCCGCTCCCGAGATCCGTACCTTCGTCACCGACTGTGCTGCATTGGCCACCCCGGGTGCCGCCATTGCAAGGAGCAGCACTCCAGCCAGCGCGAGCACCGGGGCTCGCCGTCGCCCTGAGATCTGGTTCACGCCCGACCCTCGTTTCCCTGTGGCGGGCGGCGGTCGATGGGCCGAGGCTAGCAGCGACCACTTACCCGCGGCTTATCGGGGTCGCGCAGGCGGCGGCGCGGGCCGATGATGGGCAGGTGCTCGACGGCGACTACGCATTCCTCGATGCCGGCGACGGCCGCCGCCTGGAGCGGTTCGGCGAGCTCCTCGCGGACCGGCCGGCACCGGCCCACGTCGAGCCCCGGCGCGCCCCGGAGCGCTGGTCCGAGGCCACGGTCTACCACCCCGGGAGCGGCTGGTGGGCCGCCGACGGCTCCCCCGCTCCGGCGGCCGACGGCGCCCCCGGGCCGGACGCCGGCCGCGACATCCGGGCGCTGTCCGTCGCCGGCCTGACCCTCGAGACCCGCCTGGCGGCGGGCGGCCAGGTCGGCCTCTTTCCCGAGCAGCTCACCAACGTTCCCTGGCTGCGGGACGCGCTGCGCGCCAGGATCGGCGAGAGCCCGACCCGGTCGATCGAGGTCCTGAACCTGTTCGCCCACACCGGACTCGCGACCCTCGTCGCGGCGGGAGGCGGTGCCCGGGTCGTCCACGTCGACGCCTCACGTCCGGCCGTCGCGTGGGCTCGGCGCAACGCCGAGCTGAGCGGCCTCGCCGACCGCCCGATCCGCTGGATCGTCGACGACGCGCTTACCTTCGTCCGGCGCGAGGCGCGCCGCGGCCGGCGCTACGCCGGCCTCGTCCTCGACCCACCCTCGTACGGCCACGGCGGCCGTGGCGGGCGCTCCGCCTGGCAATTCGACGAGCAGATCGCCGAGCTCCTGGATGCCTGCGCCCGGATCGCCGAGCCGGACGCCTTCTGGCTGCTCACTGCCCACACGATGGGCTGGGACCCGGAACGGCTGGCGACGACGCTGGCGGCGGCCACGGACGTCGGGCCCGGCGATCTCGAGGCTCGGCCCCTCCGGCTCGAGGCAGAATCGGGCGCCGTCCTCGACCTCGGCGCCACGGCCCGGGTCGACCCGCTCCGCCGCGACCGGCGATGATGGCGGAGTGATCGCCATCGAAAGCCCGCACAACCCGCGAATCCGGGCCGCGGCCGCCCTTCGCGAGCGGCGCGACCGCGTGGCGACCGGGCTGACCCTCGTCGATGGCGGCCGGGAGTGCCGCCGAGCGCTCGAGGCCGGGGTCACGATCGAAGCCGCATTCGTCTGTCCTCCCCTCCTCCGGTCCGAGGACGCCATCGCCGCCGTTGCCGCCGCGCGTGCTGCCGAGGTCGAGGTTCTCGAGGTCTCGGAGCGCGCCTTTGCGGCCGTGGCCTACGGGGATCGGGCCGACGGCGTCGTCCTCGTCGCCTCGACCCCGTCGCTCCAGCTGGACGATCTCGCGATCGGCGAATCCCCGCTGATCATCGTCACCGAGGATGTCGAGAAGCCCGGCAACCTCGGGGCCATCGTGCGGACGGCCGACGCGGCCGGATGCGACGCCGTCATCGCCGTCGGCGGCGCCGACCTCTTCAACCCCAACGTCATCCGGGCGAGCATCGGGACCGCCTTCAGCGTGCCCTGCGCCTCGACGACCGCGGCCGCCGCCCTCGATTGGCTCCGCCGCGCGGGCATCCGGCCCGTGGCGGCGCGGGTCGACGCGATCACGAGCTACACGGACGCCGACCTGCGGGGGCCGCTCGCGATCGTCCTCGGAAGCGAGGCGACCGGCCTGTCCAGGGTGTGGGATGACGCCGGCGTGGCGGCCGTCCGGGTGCCGATGCTTGGGCTCGCCGACAGCCTGAATGTCTCGGCCACCGCCGCTGTTCTCGCCTTCGAGGCCCGCCGCCAGCGCGGAACGCCGGTCCCGTCCGGGGCCGCCACGACGAGGGACCCATGACCGATCCGATCTATGACTTCGCCATCATCGGCGCCGGACCGGCCGGCGAATCGGCGGCCTTCACGGCCCTGTCCCGCGGGGCTCGCGTCGCTGTGGTCGACCGGCGCTGGTTCGGCGGCAGCTGCCCGCACATCGGCTGCGTCCCCTCGAAGGCTCTCCTCCACGCCGCCGCCGAGCATCACGCCAATCCGGCCGCCTACGACTGGCCGCGGGCCTCGCGCCGACGCGACTACATGGTCAATCGGCCCGAGACGGCCGCCGAGCCCGACGATGCGTCGCACGTCCGTGGCCTTCGCGACGCGGGCGCGGTCACCTACCGGGGCACCGGCCGGATCGCCGCTCGCGGCGTCGTCGAGGTCGCTCATGACGGCCAGGTCCATCGGCTCGAGGCGCGCGAGATCATGATCGCCACCGGCTCGCGGTCCAGGCGCCCGCCGATCCCCGGTCTCGAGGCGATCAAAGCCTGGACGAACGAGCAGGCCACGCTGGCCCGGGAGCTTCCGCCCTCACTCCTCGTGCTGGGCGGCGGCCCGAGCGGCTGCGAGCTGGCCCAGGTCTATGCCCGCTTCGAGGTCCCGACCACGATCGTCCAGTCGGGGCCGCGCCTCGCGCCCACCGATCACCCGCGCAACTCGGCGGTCATCGCCGAGGCTCTCCGTCGGGACGGCGTCGACGTCCGCCTCAACGTCCGGGCCGCGGCCGTGCGGCCCGGCGCAGGGACCCGTGGGGCCCACGTCGTGGAGCTCTCGGACGGGACCACGGCCGAAGGCCACGCGATCCTCCTCGCGGTCGGGCGGGACCTCGACCTCGACGAGCTCGGCCTGGAGGCCTACGGCGTCGATGCCAGTGGGCGGACGCCGTTCCCGCGTGACGGTCGGCTGCGCCTCGCCGACGGCCTGTGGGCGATCGGCGATCCGGCCGGCCCCGAGCTTCACACGCACCAGGCCCACTACCAGGGCGAGATCGCCGTCCGGATGGCCCTCGGCGACGACGTCGCTCCCGACTACCGGGCCCTGCCCCGAGCGACGTACATGGACCCCGAGGCGGCGTCGGTCGGGCTGACGCCGGAGCAGGCGGCGAACGCCGGGCTGGACTGCTTCGAGCTCGTTGCGGAGTTCGCGACCTCGGCCCGGGGCTTCGGCGTCGAGGCCGAGCTGGGCCACGTCGCGATCCTCGTCGAGCGCGGCTCACGGATGCTGGTCGGCGCGGCGATGGCCTGTCCCGACGCGTCGGCGGCGATCCACGAGTGCGTCCTGGCGATCAAGGCCACCATCCCGATCGAGGTCCTCGCTGACACCATCCACGCCTTCCCCTCGACGTCACGGATCCTCAACGGCCTCTTCCACGACGCAGCCGAGCGACTGGCCGGCCCGCCCGGCTGACGAGTCACGCCTCGAAGGCGATCTCGCCGTCGATCATGACGAGGCGAGGCCGGACGTCGGCGAAGCCACGGGACGCGTCCTCGGCCACCTCACGCGGCGACGCCGGAAGGACGATGAGATCGGCCCGCGCCCCCGGCACGAGTCGGCCCCGGTCCGGCTCGCGCGCCGTCTGCGACGGGCCGACGGCCGCGGCCCGAAGGGCCTGCTCCAGGGTCAGCGCCTCGTCCGGGGCGAACGCCGGCGCGTCGGCCCCCCAGCCCGGGTCGCGGCGGAGGACGGCCATGGCGATCCCCGGCCACGGGTCGATCGGCTCGATCGGTGCATCCGTGCCAAAGGCGACGATGGCGCCCGATTCGACCAGGCTCCGCCACGAGTAGCCGGTCGCCTCGGCCCGCTCGCCCCAGTCTCGGCGAGCGGTCGATGCATCCTCGCGAAGGTGGACGGGCTGGACCGAGGCGGCGATGCCCGCGGTCGCGAACCGGCCCAGGTCGTCGGCTTGGACCAGCTGGGCATGCTCCACGCGGGGCATCAGGCGGACCAGCCCGGCGGTCGGCTCGAGGGCATCGAGGGCGGCCCGCACGGCGGCATCGCCGATGGCGTGCACGTGACTCGCGATCCCGGCTTCCGCCGCCCGTGCGGCGAGCGTCCCGAGGACGTCGGGTGGCGTCAGGAACAGGCCTCGGTCGTCGGATCCGGCCCGAGGCTCCAGGAGCGCCGCCGTTTGCGAGCCGAGGGTCCCGTCGGCGAAGAGCTTGAGCCAGCCGACCCGGGCCCGGCCGTCGGGGCCCGGCCCAAGGAGGTCGCCGCTGCGAAGCCCTCGCTCAGCGGCCGGATCGAGGTCTTCGGCCCGGATTCCGGCGTGGACGTGGACCGCCAGCTCGCCGGCCTCGGCCATCGCCGCGTACAGGTCGAGGCTGCCGAGCACCGACTCGCCGTGGAAGGTCCCGGGATCATGGACGCCCACGACGCCGAGGGCCACGAGGCGGCGGGCCGTCGTCGCCACGAGGCGCCGCAGCTCGGCCGCGCCCGGATCGGGGATCCGCGCCGTGACGAGCGGAGCGGCATTCTCGAGGAGGACGCCCTCGGGCGAGCCGTCCGCGAAGCGTCGGACGACGCCCCCTTCGGGATCGGGGCTCGAGGCATCGACGCCGGCGATGGCGAGGGCCGTCGGGCTGGCCCAGACCGCGTGGTGGTCGAAGGACCACAGGGCCGCCGGACGGTCGGGAGCGATCGTCGCCAGGTCTTCCGCCGTCGGCCATCGCCCCCAGCGGCGCTGATCCCAGCCGGCACCGAGGAGCCAGGCGCCCTCGGGCAGGCTCGAGTTGGCGGCGGCGAGGAGGGCGAGCCCGTCCTCGAGCGTCACCGCATCGGTAAGGTCGACGTGCTCGGCGGCGGCGGCGGCCTCGATGAGGTGCAGGTGGGCATCGATCAGGCCCGGGATCGCGATCTCGCCGGGTTCCAGCTCGATCCGGATCGTGTGCGGGTCGGCCCTGGTCTCGAGCTCGATGGCGCTGCCCGCAAACGCGACTCGGCCATCGCGGACGCCGACGGCCTCGACCCAGCCGAATCCGTGGTCACCGCCGAAGGTGGCCACCCGCCCGCCCGTCACGAGGGCGTCGAGGGGCATCAGCCAGGACCGCCGGGCTCAGCCAGGAGCGCAGCGAGCTCATCGGGCCCCAGGCCGGCCCCGAGCCCCAGGGCCAGGGCGATCCTCGCCTTGGGGCCGGTGAGCGTCCCCGCGAGCATCGCACCGGCCCGGACCCAGGTCGCGCCGCCGCCCCGGAAGGCGTAGGCGGCGCCGGCGGCGCCGGCCGGGCAGCGCGTCACCAGGACCACCGGGATTCCCGCCTCCATCGCCCGGACGCCGGCGTCGAGGACGTCGCCGGTCGTGTTGCCGGCCCCGGTCGCCTCGATGACGAGGCCGTCCGCTCCGGCCGCGACCGCGGCATCGATGAGCGAGCCGTCCATTGCCACGTGGGCGGTCAGGAGGCGAACCCGCCCGGCCGCCGCCACGGCATCCACGTGGCGGCGCGGCCCGCGGACGCGATTCATCGTCACGCCCTCAGGCCCAACGTGACCGAGCGGCCCATGATTCAGGCTCCGGAACGTGTCGAGAGCGGTGGCATGGGTCTTGGTGACATCGTCGGCGGCGTCGATCGAGCCGGCCAGGACGACGACGACGCCCACGCCGCGAAGCTGGGAATCGACGGCGCAGGCGATCGCGTCGCGAAGGTTGGTGGGCCCGTCTCCATCGGCCTCGGACGCCGAGCGCATCGCGCCCGTGACCACGACCGGGGTGGGAGCATCGAGGACGAGGTCCCAGAAGAACGCCGTCTCCTCGATGACGTCGGTGCCCTGGACGAGCACGACGCCGTCGATCGACGGGTCGTCCTGGGCCGACCGGATCCTGGCCGCGATCTCGAACAGGCCCTCAAACGTGAAATGGCTGGCCGGCGTCCGACCCATGTCGATCGGGACGATCTCGGCGAGCCCGTCGAGGCCCGGCGTCCGACCCAGGATGTCGGCCCCCGAGAGGGTCGGGACATTGCCGCCCGCGACCGGGTCATGGCGCATCGAGATCGTGCCGCCAGTGAAGATCACCGTGGCCCGCCGGCGTCGCTCGCTCATCGGCGGCTCATCGGCGGCTCATCGCCCGCTCATCTCGGGATCACCTCGCCGTCACCCGGCGGTCGACTGGCACTCAACTGGCACTTACCTGGCACTCAACTGGCACTCACCTGGCGAGCTCGCTCCCGGCGTGCGGCATCTTGTCGTACCGAACGTGTCCGCGGCGGCTGCCGAGTCGCCACAT
>DASWGY010000057.1:0-24792 GCA_036393495.1 Candidatus Limnocylindrales bacterium | reverse complement strand
CTGGTGCGGGAAGAGGCCGACCTGCTGGATGACGTAGCCGATCGATCGCCTGAGCTCGGTGACATTGCGAGCGGCGGCGTCCCCACCGTCGATGAGGATCCGGCCGCTCGTCGGCTCGATGAGCCGGTTGACCATCTTGAGGCTCGTGGTCTTGCCGCAGCCCGACGGGCCCACGAGGACGCAGATCTTGCCCGCCGGGACTTCCAGGCTGAGGTCCTCGACCGCCCCGCGATGGTCTCGGGCCGTTCCCGGGTAGCGCTTCGAGACGTGGTCGAAGGCAACGGTCGCGGCGCGGTGGCCGGTCGTGGGCGACGTCGGTGGCGTGGCCATGGGCGTCGGGCGCTAGGCCTGGTCGACGAGTGGTTTCACCTCGCCGATGAGCCGCTCGATCGTCTCGCCGTCGATGGGCGAAGCGAGCTCCACGCTGGCGAGCATGATCCCGAGGCGGAAGTCAGTCATGGCTCGCAGTATCGCCCGGCGGGCCCGGCAGCGCTTCGGATCGGCAGGGACGCGAGGTCGGGCCGGAGGGTCGCTCGAGGGCGCGAGTCAACCCCGGCGTCCAGGTCCCGCCCACGATGCGCCGGGTGCATCGGATCGGGCGTGAGGGTCGCGCGAGAGCGCGCGAGGGCGCGCAAGTCAACCCCCGGCGTCCAGGTCCCGCCCACGATGCGCTGGGTGCATCGGATCGGGCGTGGCCGAGCATGGCAGAAGCGCGATTCGGTCGATTTCGGCGCGGCGCTGAGCGTGATCAGGGTCTGCTCGATGCACCAGCTGCATAACGACGGCCGAACCGGCCGAGCCTCCCATGCCTCCCGTGCCGACCGATCCGGCCGAACCGGCCGAACCGGCCGACCTCGTGGCGGAACCCCCGCCTCGCCCTGGGCGTCAGGCGTTCTCCAGCTCCCGTGAGATCGCCCGGAGGATGAAACGGGCGGCCTCGGCGCTCTTGCCGCCGAGCTTCTGGCCCTCGTCCTGCTCCAGGGCGACCATCAGGTCGGCCAGCATCCGGTCGAGGAGCGGCGTGCGCTGGAGCGCGCCCGCCGCGAACGCCGCCTCGAGGCCGGCGACCGCCTCGCGGGCGTTCTCGACGGCATGGCCCTTGGCGTCCATGAGCTCCCGGAAGGCGGTCCGGGCGGCCTCGGCCGCAGGTCCCGTTGATCCCATCGTCACCGCCCCAGGATCCGCGCCGCGATCCCGCGCCGCGCGACGCTGGTTGCCGCCTCGCCGACCCGGTCGCGCTCGCCCGACGGCCCGGCATCCGATGCCGACGCCGCGGTTCTCCGGGCCCCCGCTCCGCGCCGCCGACGCCACTCGGGCTCGAGGATGCTCATCGATAGCTCGTCCCACCAGCGACCGTCGCGCCAGATCGCCTCCCTGGCGCGGCCCTCGATCTCGAATCCGCAGGCCAGATAGGCGCGGATCGCCCGCTCGTTGAACTCGAACACCGAGAGGGCGATCCGGTGCAGGCCCAGGGTCCCCAGCGCATGGTCGACCATCAGCGCCGTCGCCTCGGTGCCGTAGCCCTGGCTCCAGGCGTCCTTTTCGCCGATGGTGATGTGATAGAGGACCGATCCGTTGTCGGCGTCCAGCTGGCTGAAGGCGCAGGTCCCGATGAGCCGGTCGGAGCCGCGGACGTGGATCGCCATCGCCAGCGACTCGCCGCCGAGGGCCCGGGCCTGGAAGAAGCGGTCGATCTCCTCGATCGACATCGGCCCGTCCTGGTAGCGAGCGAGGCGGGCCACGTCGGGGTCGCGGTACCAGCGCCTGAACGCTGCGAGGTTGTCCGGCACGTGACGCCGGAGCACGATCGAGCGGCCCTCCAGCGATGCGGGAAACCAAGGACGGCCGGCCACGGAGGCACGGTATACCATCGCCGCCATGCGCCGCTGGAGCGAGGTGGCCGAGCGCGTCGCAGCCACGACGCGGACGTCCGAGAAGACCGGCCTCCTCGGCGACTACTTCCGGTCCCTGGGGCCCGAGGACCTGCCGATCGCCGCGATCTTCCTGACCGGCCGGGCCTTCGCCGAGACGGACCAGCGATCGACCGGTCTCGGCTGGGCCACGATGGCCGCGGCGATCGCCGCGGTCGCCGGTGTGGATCGCGACTCGCTCGGCGAGGCCTACGATCGCTACTCGGATCTGGGGCCCGCCGTCGCCGACGTCCTGACCCGGGCGGGCCACGCGCCGGATCCGGCGATCGGCCCGTCGCTCCGCGAGGTCGTCGCCGCGTTCGCGGCGATCGAGGCTGCCTCGGGGCCGGCCGCCAAGGCCTCGATCTTTCGCGATCTCATCACCCGGGCAGATCCGGCGACGGCCAAGGGCATCGTCAAGATCCTCTCGGGCGACCTCCGGATCGGGCTCCGGGAAGGGCTGGTCGAGGCGGCCCTGGCGAAGGCCTTCGACCGACCGCTCGACGCCGTGAAGCGGGCCGGGATGCTGACCGGCGACATCGGTCGGACCGCGGTCCTGGCCCGCGACGACGCGCTCGGTACGGCCGAGCTGACGCTCTTCCACCCCTTGAAGTTCATGCTCGCGTCGCCGGCCGAGGACGCGGCCGAGATCGTCCGGCGCCTCGGGTCCGTCGTCTGGGTCGAGGACAAGTACGACGGCATCCGGGCCCAGCTCCACAAGCGCGACGACGAAGTCCGCCTCTACTCGCGGGACCTCCACGACGTCACGTCCGGTTACCCGGAGGTCGTCGAACCGTCCCGAGTCCTGGCCTGGGACGGCATCCTCGACGGCGAGCTCCTCGGCCTCCGCGATGGCGAGGTGCTGCCGTTCGTGGCCCTCCAGAGCCGGCTCGGCCGCAAGGCGCCGTCGGCCGTATTGCTCGCCGAGGTTCCGGTGGTCTTCGTCGCCTTCGACGTCCTGGGTCTGGGGCCGGGCGGCGGGGCCCCGGTCCGGCCGACGCTCGACCTGCCGCTCGAGGAGCGGCGCCGGCTGCTGGCATCGATGGACCTGCCCCTCGCCGGCAGCGGTGGCGCCTTCGCCCTGTCCCACCTGGCCAGCGCCGACTCGGCGGAGGCCCTCGAGACCGCATTCGCCGAGGCCCGAGCCCGGCGCAACGAGGGCCTGATGGTCAAGGACCCGCAGAGCCCCTACTCGCCGGGCCGGCGCGGCTACGGCTGGCTGAAGATGAAGAAGGCGCTGGCCACGATCGACTGCGTCGTCGTTGGCGTCGAGGTCGGCCATGGCAAGCGCCATGGCGTCCTGTCCGACTACACCTTCGCGGTTCGGGACGAGGCCAACGATCGACTGGTCACGATCGGCAAGGCCTACAGCGGCCTGACCGATGCGGAGATCGCCGAGATGACGCGATGGTTCGAGGCCCACACGATCAGCCGCCACGGGCGCTACCGGGTGGTCGAGCCGACCGTCGTCGTCGAGGTCGCCTTCGACGTCATCCTCCGCTCCAGCCGCCATCGATCCGGGTTCGCCCTGCGCTTCCCGCGGATCGCCCGGCTTCGGACCGACAAGGCGGCGGCCGAGGCCGACACCCTCGCGACCGTGACCCGGCTCTTCGCGGAGCTCCAGCCGGGAGCCGAGCGGCTGGTGACCGCCGGGGCGCGGGCGGCAGCGGTGCCTCCGGTCCACGAGATCGTCCCGAACGGCCGGCAGGCGGGTCGTCGCCGTCCGGCCTGACCGCTAGACTTGCGCCCATGTTGCAGGGCTGGGCGGGCGCGGAGCAGCGCGTCCCACTGACGGTCTACACGGACGCCTACGTCGCCCGCGGCACCCTCGCGACCCGTCAGCATCGGCTCTCGGACATCCTGAACTTCGCTGAGGAGGACTTCCTCGTCCTGGCCGACGCGACGTTCGAGCGATTCGGACGGCGCGGCCCGATCCGCCAGGCGGCCTTCGCCCAGGTCAATCTCTCGGCCGTCCTGTTCGCGGTTGCCGACACCACCGTGGAGGCGGTCCCCGAGCTGCGGACGCCCAAGATCGCCGAGGTCGCCCTCATCAGCATCCCGCCGTTCGAGATCGTCGGCCGCATCCACCTCCTGCCCGAGCGCGACCTTCGCCAGGCGCTCCAGGAGCTGACCGGACGCTTCATCCCGGTGACCGACGCGACCTACGGCTCCGACGTGGCCGGCGAGCCGTCGAGAACCGCGCCGATGGTCGCCGTCAACCACGCCCGTGCCCAGATCCTGTCGCCGTACGAGTCCGACGAGACCGCGTCGAGTGGCGGCAGTGGAGCGACCGAGCCCGGGTTCGACGCGGAGTGACGCTCCGGCGGATCTCCTGGCGTCAGCGGTCGACGGGCAGGTCCAGCCGGTCTCCCCATTCGGACCAGCCACCGTCGTAGACGGCCACGTCGTCGTAGCCGACGAGGGCCAGGACGAACGCCAGCTTGGCCGCGGCCACCCCGGCTCCGTCGTAGGTCACGATCCGTCGTCCGCGGGGCACGTTGGCCTTGAGGAGGAAGTCCCGGATCTCGGCCCCGTCGCGAAGATGCTGCGTGCCGGGCACGTGCATCGCGCCGACGGCGACGTTGATCGCTCCCGGGATGTGGCCCAGCCGCCGGGCGTTGCCCTCCAGGCCGCGATACTCGGCCGCGGCCCGGGCGTCGATGAGGATGACGTCGGGTGACCCGAGGAGGGACCGGACGTCGGCGGTCGTGAGGCGCATCCGGGGATTGGCCCGGGGGGTAAAGACCGCGGTCGCCGGCGGGTAGCTCGCGTTCGAGAGCGGGCGGCCCTCGGCGATCCAGGCCGGCAGCCCGCCGTCGAGGATCCTCGCCGATTCGAAGCCGTAGACGCGGAGGCTCCACCACACCCGTGACGCGTAGAGGCCGAGCGAATCGTCGTAGATCACGAGGCTCGTCCCGTCGCCGATTCCCGCCCGGGCCATGGCCGAGGCGACCTGGTCCGGCCCGGCGAGGCGGAGGCCGGGCCCCGTCTCGGAGGCCTCCGGGGCGATGAGCTCGGCGCGCCAGTCGATGTAGGCGGCACCGGGAATGTGGCCGGCGGCGAAGGCCGCGCCGGCGGTCCCGTCGGGCCGCCAGCGGACGTCGAGGATGCGGAGGTCGTGCCGCCCCAGCTGGTCGGCCAGCCACTCCGGCGCGGCCACCAGCTCCGGCCGCGCAAACGCGGTCACGGGGGGCCGGATCGATCGGGAAGGGGGGGCATCGTCGGTATGATACGGCCGTGGTCTCCCCCTTCATGGCGGACGCGGAGAAGCTGGCCGCCGTTCGAGCGGCGCTGCCCTCGCTCGCCTCGGGGATCCACCTCAACACCGGTTCCGTCGGGCCCATGCCGGCCGAGGTCGCGGCCGCGATGGCGGAACAGGAGGCCTACGAGCGGGACGTCGGTCGTGCCCACCAGGATTACTACCTCGGGTTCCTCGACCGGATGGCCGAGGCCAGGGCCGGCGTGGCCGCGGTCATCGGCGCCGATCTCGACGAGATCGCCCTGACCGGTGCGACGACCGACGGCATGAACGTGGCGACGTGGGGCCTCGACTGGCGGCCTGGCAACCGGGCGGTCACCACGACCCAGGAGCACGCCGGCGCGCTCGCGCCGCTCTACGCGCTCCGGGACCGGCTCGGCACGGAGATCGAATTCGCCGACGTCGGCGACGGCGGCGATGACGAACGGACGATGGCCGCGTTCGACGCAGCGATCCGGCCCGGAACCCGCCTCGTGGCTGTCTCCCACGTCCTGTGGACGACGGGCGCGATCCTGCCGATCCGCCGAATCGCGGAGTTGGTCCATGCGCGGGGGGCACTCTTGGTCATCGACGGCGCCCAGGCTGCGGGCGCGATCCCGGTCGCGGTGGGCGAGCTGGCGGCCGACGCCTACGCGCTGCCGGCCCAGAAATGGCTGCTCGGACCGGAGGGGATGGGCGCGGTCTGGGTTGCCCGTGACGCCTGGGATCGATTCCGACCGTCCTTCGCCGGGCACTTCGCCCTCGCCGCGTACGACTCGCTCGGTGGCGCCACCTGGCAGGCGGACGCCAGGCGGTTCGAATCCGCTGGCTACCACCGGCCGTCCGTCGTCGGGATGGCGCGGGCCACGGGATGGTTGTCGATGTTCGTCGGTCTGGACTATGTCCAGCGGCGGGGGCCCGCCGCCGCGGCGCGGGCGGCCGAAGCGCTCGCCACGATCCCGGGGGTCGATGTCCTCACGCCGCGCCACCAGATGGCGACCCTCGTCACCTTCCGGATCGGCGGCTGGTCGGCCGAGGCGGCGCTCGACGAGCTTGGGGCCCGGGTCTTTGCCATCGCCCGGACGATCCCCGCCCTGGATGCCATCCGGATCAGCGTCGGGTTCTTCAGCTCGGACGAGGAGATCGACCGGTTCGTGGCCGGGGTTCAGCTCTTGGCGGGGCACGGCCCGGCCACCCTGCCGCCGCGCCGGACGCTCGCGATCCTCGGCGAGGGATGAGCGCCGGGCCGCGCCGCTCGTGGTGGGAGATCCGCTGGCGGCAGTTCCGGAACGCCCCGCGCCCGGTCGTCCGGGCGGTCAGCGCCAACCTCGCGGTGGCGACCGTCCTGGGCCTCGGCTTCCTCGTCTATGACGTCGCCCTCGACCGCGGTGCGCGGCTTCCCGGCGGCGACCTTCGGACGCTCGCGGTCACGCTCGACGTGGCCCTCGTGCTGGGCCTCGGCAGCCTGATCACCTACCTGATCGTGCCCGCGCCGGGGGGTTCGAGCGGCCGCGGCGGGCGCACCGCCTGGAGCGCCGCACTCGGGCTGTTCGCGGCCGTCCCGATCGCGTATCTCGTGCTCGTCGTGGCCATCCAGGTGCTCAAACCGCTCCTCGTCTGAGCGGGCCTCGGGGACTCCGGGCGGTTCCTCCGAGCACCGCGGTCCTCGCCGCGGGTCGCGGGAGAGGTTGGCAGCGGGCCTGCCGAGGCGGTACTGTGGCGCCGATCCGCGGACCGGGTGGCCGCGGGCAACGTGGAGTCATCAGGCTCGTGTCAATGGACGAGTACTCGCAGCACATCGCGCTGCCAAAGCTCTACGGCGCGCCGGCATACGCGCGCCCGCCGGTCGCTGTGGCCCATACCCCGCGGCCTCTCGATCCCGACGACTTGCCGATCGTCGCGGAGATGACCGAGGACGACATCGCGGTCCTGGCCAGACTGCCCTATCCCGCCGGTGGCGTACCCGGGACGGTCCCCACCGCAACGCTCGGCTCGCCGCCGATGCCGCGCGAGGATCAGTCACGGGCATTCTCCATCCGGTCGATCGCCGATCGGATACGAGGCCCTCGACCCTAGCGACTCGCCCGCGACGACATCGTGCCGGCCGTGGGCCGATGTACGATCGCCCGCGATGGGGGAGTAGCTCAGCGGTTCTAGAGCAGCCGTCTTATACACGGCCGGTCCCTGGTTCGAATCCAGGCTCCCCTACCACCCCGGGGCAGCGCCCGTGGGATGCGCGCGGGCGCGCGTTCCTCAGAGGGTGGCCCGAACGAGCTTGATGATCCGCTGGCGCCGGTCGGCATCGAACGACCGCTGGGGCGGCAGCGACGCGAGCCACGGTCCCACCTGGTCCGGCGAGATGTAGGCACAGCTCGGGATCCTGCCGACCGTGGGGTCGGTGCCGACGACCGCGGCATAGACCTTCACGACGTGGTCCGAATCATCCGCCGCGAACCAGGTTCGAACGCGCTCGGCGTCACGGGCGGCTCGCTCGAGGGGATGGTCGATCAGGTGGGCCTTGCCGTCGGCGAGCCGGACCTCCCAGCTCCGGGGTCCTCGGGAGACAACCGCCCCGGCCGGGGGCAGCTCCTCGATGACCGCGGCCCCGAAGGGACCGATGACCAGCTCGGGCACGACTCGACTGCCATCGGGGAGGCGAACGCGGGTCGCGACGGCGTGATCGTCGGCGACGCTGCCGGCGATGGCCACGGCCGGCGTCGGTGGGCGCCGCCGGGCAGCGTAGCGCTCGACCGCAGAGCCCAGCCGGACGAGGCCGACGAGCCCGAAGCCGGCGGGTGCCGTCAGGGCGAAGGTCCAAGCAAGGGCCCCCGCCGCCAGCTGGGTCGCGTTGGCCCGGCCGGACGGGGTGAACTGCCCCAGGAACTCGGTCGAGAAGACGAGGAAGCCGAGGACCGTCGCGCCGGCGACGAGGACGCTGCCCACGACGACGGCGCGGGCGATGTCAAACCGGCTCGGGAGGCCGGCAACGGGACGCCCGGACGCGATCACCTGCATGGCCAGATCGTGGGCCTCCCACGCGCGCGGGGGAATGGCCCCTTCGGGTCATCAGGCCCGGGACGAGGGGACCATCGACCCCTCCGGACCCCACCAGACCGGACCGCTCCGAGGCGGAGCAGCGGCCCAGCCGGGCGCAGGTCCGGGGTCGGCAGGGACGGCCGTACCATTGAACGCACCCCCGGCCCCCGGCGATGCTCCACCCGATGCGGGCGAAGCGCGCCCGCGCCGAGGTACCCCGTGACCGTCGTTCGAGATCGACGTCCGGCCCGACGGGCCCGACAGCTGCTGGTCGCCGCGTGGGGCGCGACGCTCCTTCTGCTTGCCCTGAGCCTGCCGGTCCTCGGTGCGCCTCCGGGCCCGACGAAGCTCCTCGACCCGGAGGTCGCTCCGCGGGTCGCCGACACGGCGACACCCGTGACCTTCACGGTCACCTACTGGAACGCCCACGCGCTCCCGCCCGAGTACGTCCGAGTGGCGGTCGGCGCGAAGACGTATCCGATGCAGGGCGATGGCACCGACTGGAAGGCGGGCGTCGTCTTCACGGTGACCACGAAGCTCCCTGCAGGTTCCCACGACGTTCTGTTCGAGGCGCGTGACGCAGAGCGGTTCATCGACGAGCTCGCTGCGGGCAGCGTCTCGATCGGCGCCGCGCCTCCGACCCCCACCCCGCCACCGACGCCGACGCCCGACCCCACCCCGGCGCCGACCACGCCGACCGACCCCCCGTCAGGGACTTCGGGCGGCGGGACCTCAGGCGGCTCGACGAGCGGCGGCTCGACGAGCGGTTCCGGCGGGAGCGGCAGCATCGATGCCATCGGCTGGGACGATCTCCGCGGCACGGGCCGGGGACCCGACGGCATGGACCTCGACGACGGATCGGTCGCATCGGAGGGGACGTTCTGGCGACCCTGGTTCGTCATCGGCCCAGGCTCGATCGAGACCTGGGATGGCCAGGCAGCCGTCTCCGGTTCGGTCGGCGGCGGATCCACGGGGGTTGGCGCGGGCGCCATTGGCGCGGGCTCCAGTTCCGGCGGGTCCGGCACCGGCACGGGAGGGAGCGACGCTCTCGACGTCGGCGACGTCGGCGGCCTCGCCGGCACCCCCGGGTCCGCAGCCGGCGGCAACCAAAGCGGGACCGGCAGTGACACGGGGAGCGAACCTGGCAGCACGGGTGGCGCGAATGGCAGCACCGGCGGCGGGGGCGCGTCAGACGGTCCCGAGGCCTGGCTGGGATCGACCTTCAACGCTGGCATCGCGGTCCTGGGGCTGTCGGGTCCCGGCTACCTCCCGACACTCCCGGCGGTCGTCGGCTCGAGCCTCCTCGTCACGACGTGGATGGCGTTCATGCTCTTCAACAAGCGCCGCCGCGACGGCGAGCCGCCGGCTCCCGACGGCGTCCTCCAGGCCGCTGCGGCCACGGGCGTCGGCATGGGCATGGTCTTTGCTCCCGCCCCGGCCGCCCCGCCGGATCCCGAAGCGATGATGCCCCGCTGGCGGCGCCCGTCGCTGCTCGAGGCCCGCAAGACGGACCCGATCCGCTCGCCGGCCCCGGAGCGAGCGCGCCTGACCTTCGAGGCAAGCCCGTACGGCGCGCCGCCCGATGGCGAACGGCGGGCCATCCGCTACGCGGTGATCCCACTCCTCGACCGACCGGACGAGATCCTCGCTGCCCGCATCGGCGAGCTCGTCGCCGGCGACGAGGTCAAGGTCGAGCAGCGGTCGGGCGCCTACTGCCAGGTCTTCTGTCCCGACGGACGGCGGGGTTGGGTCCACCGCACGACGCTCGGCGACGTGATCGAGGCCTCGCCGCACGCCTACGGCCGGGCGGCCGAGCCCGAGCCGGAAGCGGAGAACGCCCTCGCCGCGATGCTCGCCGCCCGAGGGATGCGCTAGCCGATCACCGTCCCGGGCCGGTCGCGGCCCGGCTCCCGTGGCTCCGCGCCACGGCCTTCCGTCGGGCCACCGGTTCACGCCTCAGGACGAGCAGGTGCTGGTGCGTGATGTTCGGCACGAAGACGTTCGGGTAGCCGTACGGCCGGAGCCGCGTGCCCGCCTGGTACCAGATGACGTCGCCCTTCGGGACGAGGCCGACGCGCGCGCCGCGTGCCGCCAGGTCGGCCCCCGTGAAGACGTACCGACCGTCCTGGTAGGCGTCGCGGACGATGAGGACGGCGTAGCGGCCCGGCCGAAGCACGCGGTGGAGCTCGGCAAGGACCTCGGTCATGGCGTCGAGGTACGCGGGGTAGTCGGCCAGGTTGGCGAGGTCGGCCGGGTCGTCAGTCACCATTGCGTACTCGGTCCGCCTGTTGGCGAACGTCTCGGAGAGCGGCCCGCCGGACATCGTCATCGGCAGCTGGACGTTGTAGGGCGGATCCGTGGCCACGAAGTCGACCGTCGCCTCGGGGAGCTCGCCCAGGAGGACCCTCGCGTCGCCGACCCGCAGCTCACAGCCAGACGCGTCGAACGAGCGCCCACCGCCGGGATCCTGCGGTCCGAGGTCGGCGAGGGCCGCCCCATCGCCCGCGACGAGGGACGCCTCGGCCACGACGCCGGCGTAGACCTCTGCCCAGCGCGGAGCGATCTCGAAGCCGAGCGCTCGGCGCGGGCGGCGGGCGATGGCCGCCCCGAGGAGCGTCCCGCCGACGCCGGCGAACGGGTCCAGGACCAGCTCGCCCGGCTTGGTGAAGAACTCGATCAGGCGAGCCATGAGGCGCGGTGGCTTGTTGGCCCCGTGGGCTCGGCGACGGGCATGGCCAAGCTCGGACGGATAGGCGGTCGTCCAAAGCGACTTCGTGAAGTACAGCCACTCCTCGCCGCTCAGCTCGTTGAGCTGGTTGCGCGGGTGGGGCGCTCTGGAGGGTTCGGCCATCGTTGCAGCCTACGCGACTGGAGACCCACCGGGCCGGGCCCGGCCGTGGCGCGGCCCGCAGTCCCGGAGAAGGGCCGTCGCGCCGAAACCTGGCGGGACCCGGCGACGCCGCTGGTGCGCGAACGCGACACCGATCCGGACGCCGTCGGGCATCGCTCGGATCAGCGGCTCCGGCGTGTGGCACGATGGCAGCCATGCCGCCGACGCTGCGCAGCGAACGCTTCGTGGGGCGAGATCGTGAGATCGCCCGGATCGCGGTCGCGCTCGAGGCAGCCGCCGAGGGCCGCAGCCATCGCGTCCTCATCTCCGGCCCGGGGGGCACCGGCGTCAGCCGGCTCGTCGACGAGAGCGTCCGCCGCGTCGGCCGCCTGGCCGAGCCCTTCACGATCCTGCGCTGGCGCGCCGTCGCCGGCCGCTCCGGCGAGCCCTACGCCCCGGTCATCGAGGGCCTCCGGCCGTTCCTCGACGAGCTGTCGGACGCCGATCGGCGATGGCTCGTCGGTCCCGGTGCCGAGGCGCTCGCCGCGCTCCTGCCGGAGATCCGCCACGGTCGCCGCGGCGACGCGGGAGGAGCCACCGCCGAGGGAGCCACCGCGGAGGGAGCCATCGCCCGCGGAACCGCCGCCGGCGGAACCGCCGCGAACCCGCCGCCTCTTCGCGTCGGGCCCGATCGCCGGGCAGCGTGGCTGGCCGAGGCGATCCTCGGCCTGCTCGAGCGAGCCGGAGAGCGACGGCCGGTGCTCCTGGCGCTCGAGGACCTCCATCTGGCCGATGCGGGCACGCGGGCCCTCGCCGTGTTCCTGGCCCGGGTCTCCCGGCCATCGCGGCTCTGCATCCTGGCGACGTACGGCAACGACCGGCTCGTCCGCGGCGATCCCCTGCTCGTCGACCTCGCCGCGATCGCCGACACCGCCGATCCGCCCGACCGGCTGGACCTGGGGCCGCTGAGCCGCGACGAGCTGGCCGACCTCGTGGCCGGGATCGAGGGCGAGCGCCCCACGGCATCCCTCCTGCTCCTGGCCGCCGAGCGCTCGGCCGGCAACCCGCTCCTGGCCGAGGAGGTGCTCGCCGCCCGACGGGAGCTCGCCGGCGTCTCGCTCGGCACGTCGCTCGACGAGCTCGTGGCCGCCCGCCTCGCCCTTCGCAGCCCCGAGTGCCGCCGGACCCTGCGCCTGCTCGCACTGGCCGGCGAGCCGCTCCGGCGTGACGACCTCCAGCGGGTGGCGACGGCCTTCGAAGCCGACGCATCCGGCCTGCCGCCGAGGTCCACCGGGCGACCCCGGCGCGCCGGCGCCGGCCTCGATGCCGATCTCCGGGCCGGCCTGGACGAGGGCATCGAATCGGGCTTCGTCATCGAACAGCCGGGGGGCGGAGTTGAGATCAGGCACGAGCTCGTGGCCCGGGCGATCGCAGCGGACCTCCTGCCGATGCAGCGGCGCCGCCACCACGTCGCGCTCGCCGGCGCGTTCCCGGACCGACCCGCGATCCGGGCCAGGAACTGGCTCGCGGCCCACGAGACGTCGGCGGCGCGCGACTCGCTCCTCGAGGCCTCCGGCGAAGCCGCGGAACGGGGCGCCACCGCCGACCAGCTCGCGATGCTCGAGCTGGCGATGGAGCTCGGTGCTGCCGAGGTCGGCGACCGCGGCATCACCGGGCTGCTGCTCCTCGAGACCGCCGACGTCGCCCTCGCCGCAGGGCGCCTCGATCGCGCCCTTGCCTATCTCGAATCCGCCGCCGCTAGGTTCGGCGAACGCGAGGACCGGGCCACGCTGGCGGGCCTCCATGAGCGGCTTGGGCGGGTCGCGCGACTTCTCGGCGATCACGATCGCGCCCTCGCGGAGCATCGACGGGCCGCGCGCCTGGCCCCGCCGGGCCCGAGCGAGCTGCGCGCCCGCGTCCTGGGTTCCCTGGCCCAGACACTCATGCTCCTCGGGCTGTTCGGCGAGGCGGAACGAGTCGCGTCCAGGGCCATCGGGACGGCCCAGGCGGTAGGGCTCGCGGCGCTCGCGGCGGAGGGCCATGCGACGTGCACGCTCGGGATCGCGCGGGCCTGGAGCGCGGCACCGGCGGAGGCAATCGCCCTGCTGGAACGGGCCCGCGAGATCGCGGCCGAGGTCGGCGATGCCGACGACTGGTTCCGGGCAACCCTCAACCTGACGACCGCCCTGACCCTCCTTCACCGGGGCGAGGAGGCGATCGACGTGACCCAGGCGGCCATCGAGCGGGCTCGCCTCGACGGCGTCGAGGCCGTCTACGGCAACGCCCTCCGCGGCAATGTCGCGGAGGCCCTCTTCCTCACCGGTCGATGGGCGGAGGCGCGGGAGGCCATTCGCAAGGCCCTCGAATGGAGCCCGGCCGCCGATGCCTTCGCCGATGCCGCGGTGACCTCGGCCATGCTCGAGGTCGAATCGTCGTCCGGCGAGCAGGCCGCTCGAATCCTGGGTCGCCGGCTGCTCGAGCTCCGCAACGCGCCAGATCCCCAGTCCGTCGTCCCGGCCAGCCGGGCGGCCGCGTCATTCGCCCTGTGGCGCGGCGACCTCGGTGACGCGGGCCGTGCCGCCGAGCTCGGCTGGTCGATGGTCCGGGACTCCGAGGACTGGGTCCTCGCGGCCCGGATGGCCGCGACCTATCTCGAGGTCCAGGCGGCGACCGTCGCCGACGCCCACGAGCGGCGGGCCCTGCCCGAGCTGGCGGCCGCCCGCGAACGAGCCCAGCGAACCATGTCCGAGGCCGAGCGGATCCTGGGCTCGAGCGGCGTCCCTCGCGACGCTTCGAGCCGCCGCGAGGCAGAGGCTCAGATCGCGACCGCGCGGGCGTACGCTGCCCGGCTCGACGGCCGCGACGCCCCGGTCGTCTGGGATTCTATCGCCCGTGCCTGGGAGGCCGTCGGCGATCCGTACCAGGTCGCCCGCGCCCGCTGGCGCCAGGCCGAAGCGGCGCTGCCGGCGCGCGATGCCAGGGAAGGTCGCGCCGCCGCGAGGGGTCCGCTCCTCGAGGCGCTGCGGATCGCCCGTGAGCTCGGCGCCATGCCGCTGGCCCGACAGCTCGAGGAGCTGGCCGGGCGGGCGATGATCAGCCTGCCGCCGGCGCCGGTCCCGGCAGGCCAACCGGACCCCGACGAGGCGATCCCGTCCGGCGGTGCGGCCGCTGAGATCGCGACCACTGGCGGTGGTCTCGTCGCGACGGGTCCGGGCTTCCCGGAGGCGGTGGCCGCCGGGTCTCAGGCCGCGGTCGCTTCAGCCGCCCAGTCGGCCGAGCGCCGGGAGTCCGCCGCCGGCCTGATCCCCGGCGATCGGGGCGTCGCGGTGCCGGCCGGTGGCATCGCGGCGGCGTTCGTGGGACCGCCCCCGGCCCGGTCCGAGGCAGCCTTCGGACTCTCGAACCGGGAGCGTGAGGTCCTGGGCCTGATCGTTCAGGGCCGGACGAACCGCGAGATCGGAGAGCGCCTCTTCATCAGCCAGAAGACGGTTGGGGTCCACGTCGGGAAGATCCTGTCCAAGCTCGGCGTGTCCGGTCGGGTGGAGGCGGCAATGGTCGCCGTCCGCCTCGAGCTCCTCCCGAGCCGCAGCTCCTGAGCTCAGCGACGCCTGGCGCTGGCCGCTCCGCGCCGTTGCATGGCGCCGCGGCCCGGGAATCATGAAACGAGACCCGGAGGAGGATCCGGGTCTCGTTCCTGGTTGACCGCCCGGCAGGAGGGTGCCGGATCAGGTATCTGCTTGGGGCGCTGGGTCTACCAGCGCTTCATCGCCGCTTCGACGAGCGCGATGGCCGCGAGCGGCGAGACGGCCAGGACGAGCTGCCAGGCTCGCTGGATCCGGAGCTTCATAGCTGGGCACTCCTGGGGTAGAGGATGATTCCGTCCGGTCTTTCCACCGGGTTCCCCATCCTGAGAACCCCGGGGCGTGCCCTCAATCCGGCAGTAGTACTGGGTGGGGGCAGGACCATCGGCTGGATGTGGACGTCCCGGTCCGCACCGCAACCCACCTGACGGCCCCGCCCCGACGCGCGACTCGACGCATGGCACGGTAGCGGGCCGCGCTTAGCTGCGGCTTATGTGGTGCCCGTCGGCACCGAATCGGCGGGTCCGACGGCGTCCGACCCGCGCAGTACGCTGCTCGGGCCATGAACCTCCAGCTCTGCTACGCGGACGCCTATGCCCGGGATGTCGAGGCCAGGGTCGTCGGCCTCGATCGCGCCGAAGCACCCCTCGTCATCCTCGACCGCACCGTCTTCTATCCGGGGGGCGGGGGCCAGCCCCCAGATCGTGGCACGCTCCTGCGGGCGGCCGATGGACGAACCTGGACCGTCACCTCCGCCAGGAAGTCGGGCGGCGAGATCATCCACGAGCTCGAGCCCGGCGTCGAGCCGCCGCAGATCGGCGACCGACTCCGGGTCGACCTCGACTGGGCCCGCCGCCACGCCCTGATGCGAACGCACACCGCCCTCCACGCCCTGTGCGGCGTCGTCTGGCGCGACTACGGCGCCCTCGTCACCGGCGGCAACATGGAGCCCGGTGCCGGGCGGATGGACTTCGAGTTCGAACGGATGAGCGGCGACCTCGTCGACGCCATCGAGGCGCGCGTGAACGACGAGCTGTCCGCGGCCCGCGAGGTGAGAGTCGCGGTGCTGCCGCGCGACGAGGCGTTCGCCATCCCCGATCTCATCCGGACGAAGGTCAACCTCCTGCCCGAGGGCATCGCGGAGATCCGGACGATCGAGATCGTGGGCCTCGACCTTCAGGCCGACGGCGGGACCCACGTCGCCAACACGTCCGAGGTCGGCCGGATCCGGGTCACCGGCTACGAGTCGAAAGGCCGGATCAACAAGCGCATCCGGATCGCGGTCGAGGACGCGGCCGTCGGATCCTGGCCAGAGCCCGGGTCTCGGGTCGGGCCCGGCGTCACTGGATCATCGGGACCGGGACGGGTGGGCGGATGGTGACCGGCTCGTCGTGCGCCGAGAGGCCGACGATGATCGAAAGCGTGTTCTGGTCGACGGCCGTCGTGTTGGTCGCCTGCCGGAGCCGATGCGTCTCCTGCTCGATCCACAGATCGACCGCGAAGCCCGGGAATCCCGAGGGGAGCGGCTGGAGGGTGGGCGCCGGTTGACCGACCGGCTCGATCATCCGGTTGAGCGCGCGCCAGGCGACGTCGGCCGGAATCTCGGCCCGGATGCGGTCGCATCGGGCATCGCCGCAGTCCTCGGTGCCCTCCCGGCGGATCGTCGTGGCTGGATCGCGGAGGGCTTCCTCGACCGCCTCGGCGATCCGCGCGGTCGTGGGCACCATCGCCAGCGGGTCCTGGACACCATCGCCCGAGATCGACCAGCTGCCGTCGCCCTGGCGGTTGAAGACGAACCCCTCGGCGACCACGACGCGGATCTCCGAGCTGCCGAAGAGTTCGGGCTCAAACTTGGCCGTCACGTCCAGCTCGCGGCCCTTGACGTCGACGTCGCCCTCGATCGTGACCGTCGTCGTGTCCGAGCTCAGTCCGCCGATCTCGATCCGCAGGAGGGCATGGACCGTCTGCAGCTCGGCCGTGGACCGGAGCGCGTCGACGACCTCGTCGCGTGGCTCGGGCGTCGGGGTCGCGGCACCCGGGCCGCATCCGCCGAGGACGAGGACGGCGGTCGCGAGAATCAGCGGACTTTGGCGCAGGTACTTCATGGCTGAGTCTCCAATCGTCGGACGCGCTGCCCAGGGTTCGCGAGGGAGACGCGCCCGAAGCCTCCTCGTTACCGCGGCCGGCGCCCGACAGCCCCGGGCGCAACCGGCGTGCCGTCGTCGAGAGCGGCGCCGGCTACTCGGTGATGGGGACCTCGTCGCCGATCATCGCCGGACCGAACGGCCCGATCGGGACCGTGCGCATCGTCCGGAGCGGCGAGAGCCACACCACCAGGAATGCGCCCATCGCCCCGACGAGGGCGATCCAGAGGACGGTCCTCAGGCCGGCCAACTCGCCGACGATGCCGGCGAAGATCGTCGCGGCCAGCTGCAACAGGAGGGTCGAAGTCCGGATCGTGGCGTTGACCCGGCCCAGCTGTCGATCGTTCACGGTCGACTGGCGGACGGACATGTCGACGATGTCGTAGATCGTCGCTACGCCGTCGGTTGCCAGCTGCTGGCCGATGAGGCAGATCGCGGCGAGGACGATCGCGCCGCTCGGCGCCAGGGGGATCAGGGCGTTGCCGAGCCCGAAGCCGGCAATCCCGAGGAGCAGCGTCGGACCCACGCCCAGGCGGACCACGACCCGCTCGGCCAGCACCGCGCCGACGAACGAGCTGAGGCCGCCGACGCCGGCGATGAGGCCGATGGCCGCCGGGCCGAGACCCAGCTCGTTGGTCGCGTACAGGAGGTAGACGGCGCCGAAGATGCCCCAGGTGACGTGGGAGAACGCACTCGCCAGGGCCAGGGCCCGGAGCACCGGCGAGCGGGCGACGAGCCGGAGCCCGGCGCCGATCTCCTCGAGCATCGGCTCCCGGTCGCCCGCCGGCGGTGGCGGCGGCTCTGGTCGCCGGATCCCACGGATGAGGATCGCCGAGACCACGAACGAGATCGCGTCGACGGCGATCGCGATCGGCGCGGTCAGGACCTGGACGAGAACGCCGCCGATCCCGAAGCCGGTGAACTCGGCGGCCGAGCTGCTGGCGGTGAGCGCCCCGTTCGCGGCCACGAGCCGATCCTTCGGGACGAGGGTCGGCAGGTAGGCTCGGTCGGCGAGGTCGAAGAACGTCGTCAGGATCGCCGCGACGAAGGCGACGACGAACAGCTGCCCGAGCCCCAGGAAACCGGCGATCGCCGCGACCGGGATCGAGCCCAGCAGGGCCGCCCGGCCCAGGTCGGCTGCCACCATGATCGGGCGGCGTCGGAGGCGGTCGACCCAGGCGCCGGCGAAGAGTCCCACGATGAGGCCGGCGACGAGCTCGAGCGCCCGGAGAGTCGAGACCTCGATCGCGCCCGCTCCAAGGACCAGGATCGCGACGAACGGCAGCGCCGTCCGGCTGACGAGCGTGCCGAAGATCGAGATCGTCCCGGCCGACCATAGCCGGACGAAATCGCGGTCGCGCCAGATCGATGGGCGAAGGTCCTCCACGACGGCGGACTGTAGCGGCTCGGCGGTCCGCAATTCGGCCGGCCCGCCGCGGTGACCCCGGGCGGGGCCTGCTAGGCTCCGAACGTGCCCGACGAACGTCCCAACGTGCCGGCCGCCCCGCCCGGCGACACCCCTGCCACACGGGCAGTCACTGCCGCGGGTGTGCCCCACCGCGAGGTCCGGATCGAGCCGGCAAGGAGCGCCGAGGAGGCGGCCGAGCGACAGGGAATCCCGCTCGCCGCGCTGCTCCGGACGATCGTGGTCAGGCGCGGCGACGACGATTACCTGTTCGTCCTCGTGCCGGCCGGACGGCGCTTCGACTGGCCCAAGCTCCGCACCCATCTCGGCGTCTCGCGGCTGTCGCTACCCGATGCCGACGAGGCCCAGGCGGTCACGGGCTACGTCCGCTACACGATCACGCCCTTCGGCTCCACCCGGGCCTGGCCGGTCATCGTCGACGCCTCGATCGAGGGTCTCGAGATCGTGAGCGTCGGTGGTGGCGCGCACGGGGTGAACCTCCACCTGGCGCCGGCGGATCTCGTCACCGCCCTTGCCGCCAAGGTCGTCGACGTCACCCAGCCCGAAGGGCCGGCCGCGGGCTGACGTCCGGCCGAGGGGACGTCGTCGCCGCGCGGTTGGCTCCGGTCCCGCTCAGCCGGCGGGGTTGGGGATGGGGGCCGGAATGCGGGCCGGGACTGACGACAGGGCCGTTTCGAGGGCGTCGACCGCCTCGTCAGGGGTGCCGTTGACGTGGAGTCGAAGGACCCCGAGCGCGAGGAGCCGCGTCGCCGTCCGTTCGTGGGCCTCGCTCCAGCGACCCTCCCACGGCCACAGGACCTCCACGTCCGAGGGAGCGGCCTCGGGATCGAGCCACTCGGCCCGGGTCGGTCCCCCGGTGCTCCGAGCAAGGAGGGCGATCGGACCGGCCGCGGCCCGAGGTGTCGCGGCCCCGGGAGCATGGTCGTCGAGGTCGACCTCGAGCTTGCGCTCGCCGTTCGCCTGGAGGCGCGCCGGTGCCGATGCCAGCTCCGGGAAGTGGGTCGCCGCATCGGGCAGGAGTCGCTGGATCCAGGGCATGCCCCACAGCTCGAGCCCGCCCGCTCCGGACGGCTCGCTCGCCGGTCGGGCGAAGACGACGTCCTCGGCGAGGAGACCCCAGCCCCGCCGGGCACAGGCAACGGCAACGGTCGACTTGCCGGCCCCGGCCGGGCCCTGGAGGATCACGCCGACCCCGTCGCGGACGACGCACGAGGCGTGGATCGGTACGTAGCCGCGTCCGCCGCTGATCATCGCCAGCGCCATCGCCTCGATGAAGGCGTAGCGCAGCAGGGCCGGCTCCTCGGCGAGCACTGCTGCGACGCGGCCGGTGGCGAAGCCGGTCGCGACGTCGGCGACGGCCCCGCCGGCCACACCGAGGTCGATCGAGAGCAGGTGGCCGGCCGTGTCGTGGCGGAGCCCACGAGGGTCGAGCGGCGGCGGATCGTCGGTCGCCGGCTCGACGACGAGGCGGAGGACGAGTGGCTCGCCCGCGTCTGGAACGGAGAACCGCCCGAAGGCGGCCTCGGCAGCGGCGAGCACTCGCCGGTCGTTCGTTCGGACCTCGAGGGCCTCCGCGAACAGCCCGAACCTCTTCGCGTACGGAGTGGGCGGCACGCGGAGTTGCTGAACGCGCCGGATGCGGTGGGTCATCGGTTGATCATCCTCGCCAGCCTCCGGTCGCGATGCCCGGGACGAGCCAACGCTGGGCGACCGCGAAGACCGCAACGACCGGGATCAGGGCAACGAGCGATAGGGCGAGGGTGTAGTGGAGCTGGCCGACGTAGGTTCCCTGGAACGCGGCGAGTCCAAGGCTGATCGTGAACGACTCCGGTTCGCGAAGGTACAGAAGCGGGCCCAGGAAGTCGTTCCACGAGCCGACGAAGGCGAAGACGGCGACCGCTGCGACCGCCGGCCGGGCCAGCGGCAGGGCAATGTGCCACCAGGCCTGCAGCGGGTTTGCCCCGTCGAGCTCGGCAGTCTCGAAGAGATGCGGCGGCTGGTTTAGGAACCACTGGCGGAAGAGGAACACGAAGAATGCGCTGCCGCAGAGGTGGGGGACGATCAGCGGCAGATAGCTGCCCACCCAGCCGAGCCGGCTGAAGAGGATGAACTGGGGGATGAGCGTCGCCGACGGGGGCACGAGGATCGTCACGATCAGGATCCCGAAGAGGGGACGCCGGCCCCGGGCCGGGAGCGTCGCGAACGCGAAGCCGACGAGCGAGGCCGACAGGACGGTCGCCCCGACGCTGAGCCCGGCGATCAGGGTCGAGTTCGCGAGCAGCCGCGGGACGTCGACGAGGGCGACGGCGCCGGCGAGGTTCTCGAGCGACGGCGGGTCGGGCAGGAGCGTCGGCGGAGCGGCGTAGAACTGGCCGATCGGCTTGAGCGCGCTCGCGACGAGCCACAGGAACGGAACCGCGAAGGGAACCACGGCGAGGATCGCGACCATCGCGAGGATCAGCCCGCCGCCGGTCTTGTGGCGGTTCGCCGGCAGGGCCCGCGCCGGCAGGGAGGGCTCATTCACCCGTCGGCGCCCAGGTAGACCACCCGCCGGCCGGCAAAGCGGAACTGAATGACGACGAGGGCGGCCAGGGCGACGACGACCGCGATCGCGAGCGCCGACGCGTACCCGAGCCGCCCGTAGGCGAAGGCGTTCTGGTACGTGTACAGGGCGAGCGTCAAGGTGGAGCCGTCGGGACCGCCCGAGGTCAACAGATACGTCGGCGTGAAGACCTGGAAGGCACCGATCGCGTTGACGATCGCGAGGTAGAACGTCACCGGCGTCAGCGCCGGCCAGACGACGTGGCGAAACCGTGCGGCCCGGCCCGCGCCGTCGAGGGCAGCGGCCTCCTGGAGCTCCCGCGGCACGCCGTTGAGGGCGGCGAGGTAGACGATGACGTTCACCCCGACGTTCCAGAGGCCCATGACGATGAGCGCCGGCATGGCCCAGGCGGGATCGTGGAGCCACGCCGGCCCGTCGATCCCGACCAGTCCGAGAGCGGCATTGAGCAACCCGAAGCGGGGATTGAGGATCCACCCCCAGACGAGCGCGGTGGCGACGCCCGAGACCACGGCCGGCAGGAAGACCGCGCCCCGCAGGATGCTCCCGCCGCGACGCCGACCTCGGAGCAGGAGGGCCAGCCCCAGGCCGAGCGCCAGCCCGGGGATGACGGTCCCGACGCCGTAGACGAGGGTGTTGCCAAGCGCCTGCCAGAACTGGTCATCGCGGACCATGGCCTCGAAGTTGGACGTCCCGACCCATTCGATCGGGAGGGGTGGCGCCCACTCGGCGAACGCGAGGCCCGCAGCCCCGGCGATCGGCGCTGCCTGGAAGACGACGAGACCGATCAGCCACGGCGCGATGAGGAGGTAGAACCAGCGCTCCCGGGGACGGAGCCCGAGGCCCCGGGTCCTGCGTCGTGTCGCCGCTTGCCTCCCGAGGCTCGCGACGCTCACTGGCCGCGATCCGCAGCCAGCGCGGCGTTGGCCGCGGCTTCCAGCTGCGCCAGCCCCTCCTCAAGGCCGAGCTCGCCGGTGTTCAGTTTCGTGAACAGGTCGACGGTCGCCCCGTACGCGGCGAAGGCCGCCGCCGTGTAGGGCCGGAAGACCCGGCCGACGGCCATCGCCTCGAGGACGGTGTCCTGGTTGGTCGGCGGGTGTGACCCGTCGATCGCCGATGAGGCGGCCGAGATCCGGGCGGGCACGGCGTGGCCGGGTCGGCCCCACGTGGCCTCGAGGAACCCCGGCTCGAGGAGCGCCTGGACGAGCGCCCAGGCCGCATCGGGATGGCGGCTCGTGCCCGAGATGACGTAGCCGTTCGTGCTGAGTGACGTGTGGCGCTCACCGTCCACCCCGATGAGCGGAGGCACGACGTCATAGTCGATCGTTCCGGTGGCATTCAGCTGGCCCACGGCGAACCAGCCATTCGAGCCCATCGCCGCGACGCCGGCCAGGAACGGGTCGCCGGGCACGCCCGTCTGCGACCCGCCGTACGGGTCGTACGGGGCCGCATGGTCGTCCCGGACCAGGGTCACCCACCACTCGATCGCAGCGGCCGTGGCCGGGTCGGTGAAGCTCATCTCGGTGCAGTCGGCGGTCACACAGAGATCGCCGCCGCGAGCCCGGACGAGCTCGTTCTGCCAGAAGTAGGTCAACCCCCCGTTCCAGCCCCATTGGCGAATCGTTGCCGGCTCGAACCCCGGGTCGGTGGGCCGACGGCCGCCGCCGTCGAGGGTCAGGGCGATCGCGGCCTCGCGCATGTCGTCGTAGGTCCAGTCGGCGGTGGGGTACGAGAGACCCGCGGCATCGAACATGGCCTTGTTGAAGTACACGACCTCGGGGCTGGCCGTGTCGGGCAGGCCCCAGATCCGTCCATCCCAGCCGAATTGCTCGGCCGGACCGGCGTAGAAGTCGGCCGCGGGGTCGGGGCTGCGGCCGCTCAGGTCGGCGAAGGCACCGCGGCGAATCCACTGCTGGGCGTTGAGGCCCTGGACCCGAAGGACGTCGGGCAGGTCGCCGGCGGCAAGCTGACTGGTGACCTTCTCGACCTCGGATCCCTGGGGCACGGTCTCGAGGCGGACGATCCACTCAGGATGTTCGGCATCGACGGCCGCGAGGGCCGGCTCGAAGGTCGCCAGCTCCTCCGGGGTCAGGCTCACCTGGAGTCGAAGCGTGACCGGCTCCGGGGCTCCGGTGCTGCCCGTCGGCCCGCTGCACGCCGCGGCCAACAGCCCGATGCCGAGAAGGGCGATTCGCCGGTGGCGGGCGGGCCTGCGACGACGAGGAGGGCGGTCGGACACGGACGACCTCGGCTGCGGAATGGCAGGGACGGGGGTGCGGAGGAAGGATACCGGGCCCTACGCTGCTGGCAGGGCTATCGGATCGCCTCGGCGTATGTCAGGATCCACGCCGCAACAGCATCGTCCGGAGCCTGGGGGAGCGGTCGTCAGTGGGTCGGTTCAACCCCTTCGTGGTGCTCCTCGCCAACCCCCTCGTCCGTCGCGTCGCGTGGCACACCCGACGCATCGCCGGGGCCGTCGATCGGCGCTTCTTCCTGAGCCTGCTCGAGGGGGCGGCGGCCTTCGTCGCAATCGCGGCCCTCCTCGTCACGATCCTCGAGAAGCCCTGGACCGGGGGTGCGGGCGCGACCATCGAATGGTTCGGGAAGTCGTTCAACTGGGCGATCTTCACGATCCTCGGCCAGGGCGACTCCGGGTATGTCGTGTCGGCCGGCGGGTTCGTGGTGAGCTGGCTGCTCGTGCTGTTCGGGGTCGCGATCGTCGGAACCATCACCGGGGCGCTCGTCGCCCTCGTCATCGATTTCCTGCTCAAGGAGGGCCAGGGATTGGGCGCCAGCGGCTATAAGGACCACATCGTCGTGTGCGGCTGGAACGCGACCGCGCGCGACCTCATCGCCGAGCTCAGGAGCGACGAGTACCAGGCGAAGGTCGTCGTCCTGGCCGACGTCGACAAGAACCCTGCCGGTGACGGCGTCTACTTCGTTCGGGGCGATACGACCTCCGACGACGACCTCCGCCGGGCGGGCATCGACGATGCCGCAGCCGCCCTGGTCTTCCCGTCGCAGCCGACCAACGAGGCCGACATGCACTCGATCCTCACGATCATGGCGATCGAGGCCGTCGCGCCCCACGTTCGGACCGTCGCCGAGGTCAACAACCCTCGCCACGTGGAGCATTTCCAGCGGGCCCGCGTGGACGAGATCCTCGTCACGTCTCGCCTGGCGTCCCGGCTCCTGGCCCGCTCCGCGTTGTACCCCGGGCTGACGGCGCTCGTCACCGATATCGTCTCCGGCGGCGCGGGTTCGGAGCTCTACCGGGTGGAGCTGCCGGCGTCCTACCTCGGCCTGACGATCGACGAGGTCAGCGCCAGGCTTCGGGGTGAGCATCGGGCCACCCTCCTGGCGATCAGTCGCGGGCCCCAGACGTTCGTGAATCCGCCCGCCGACTTCCGCGTTCAGGCGGACGACGATCTCCTGGTCGTGGCCGAATCGCTCGGCGCCCTGGCACCCCTGCGGCCCGATCGGGCGATGGCCCTGGCGGGCCAGACCCACGTCCACGAGCACACCCACGACCACGCCCACGAGCCGGCCGACGCCTGACCGCGCGACCCCGGCGACCCGCGGCGACCCCCGGCGACCCTGACCGGCCGGGCGGCCGGACCGGCGAGCGAGCGGCGGCTCAGGCGCCCGGCACGGACCTCTTGATGAATTCCGCGAGATCGGCCGACTGGCGGACCCGCGACGGCTCGTGGACGTACATCATGTGGCCGGCTTCGTAGTGGGCGAACTCGACGTTCGCCTGGAGCTCGGGTGGGATTGCCAGGTGGGCCGCAACGTGCTCGGCCGCGAAGTGCGGCGTGGCCCCGTCGTAGTAGCCGCACGAGACGTGGATCCTGAGGGCCGGGTTCGCTCGCATCGCCCCGCCGAGCTGATCCACCACCGAGATCGAGCGGCCCTCGAACTCCTTGTACGACCAGGCCTCGTGGACGGGACCCGAGAGGATCTCGTAGGGCAGGTCATTCTCGTAGCCCAGGTCCTCGCGGACGTATTGGTTGAAGGCGGCGGTATAGGGGCCGAGGATGTGCGAGTAGGAGGGATCCGCCGAGAAC
>DASWGY010000056.1:0-4524 GCA_036393495.1 Candidatus Limnocylindrales bacterium | reverse complement strand
GAGGACGATCACGACCGGGTCGAGGTAGGCGTGGTAATGATCGTTCGGCAGGCCGGCGACGACCGTCTGGAGCGAGGGAGCGACGGCCGTAAGCGCCAGCGCAGACCAGACGACGGTCAAGCCGAGCCAGCGGGCCGCGCTGCGCTCCGTGCCGCGACCGGCGAGCGCCAGCCAGGTGCCAAGGGCGACCGTGGCGCCAACGGCCGCCAGAGCGGCGAGGGGAGCATCCGTGACGAGCCCGACAAGTGGCCAGCCGACGACTCGGAGGAGGGTGATCGCCACCTGCACGATCGGGCTGCGGTCGGTCGCATCCCCGGACCCGCCACCCGCCAGGTAGTCGAGGACGTGGCGGGTCTCCTCGAAGCCGGACCCGAGCTCGTGGACGAGCAGCGGCACGAAGAGCAGGGCAAAGAGGACGAGCCCGCCGGCGACGGACAGGACGATCGACCGGGCTCGGGCGAGATCGCCGGCTCGGCGGGCCGCCCGGGCATCGACCGCGGCGAGCGCCAGGATCGGAGGCACGAAGACGATCCCGAGGACGTGGAGCTGGAGGACGACGCCGGCGCACAGGACGGCTGGGGTCCACCAGCGTGCCGCCCGCGCCGTCGCGCCGGCGTGGGCCCGCCAGGCGCAGCCGAGCGCGAGGGCCGCGAAGAGCGGGATCGGGTTGGGGTTCCAGATGAACGTCGATTCCTCGATCGCCGCGGGCGAGACGGCCATGACCAGCCCGGCAACCGCGGCGACGACCGGCCCGCCCATGAGCCGACCGAGCCACCAGGTGGCCCCGACGGCCGCGATCCCGAGGATCGCGATCCAGGCGACGACCACGGTCGGGTCGGCGCCACTGAGCCAGGCCGCCGGGGCCAGGAGGTAGTAGTAGGCCGCGCCGTGGTGGAAGTCCCCGATCGAGGTCGGCGGCCCGAGGAGCGGGAGCGCACCGTCCCGCACGAGCTGCAGGAGGACGAGGACGTCGTGGCCCTGGTCGCCGTCGAAGCGACCGCGGGCTTCGAGGCCGATGACGCGCAGGGCCGCCGCGAGGATCAGGATCGCGGCCAGGACCAGCCAGTCGCTCGAGACCAGGCCCTTGAGCCTGCCGATCGAACGCTCGACCGTCCCCCCGCCCTCCGCCTCGGCAGTCATGCGGTCCGCGCCGACGCCGCACTTGCAGGAGCCGCGCTCGCAGGTGCCGTGCTCCCTGGAGCCAGGTGCGGCTCCTCTTCGTCCGTTGCCGGCTCGGCGCCGCGCGACCGGCTGCCCCGGAGCTGGAGCGCGGCGGCCGGGAGCGGCGCCAGCTGCCGGCCCTCGAGGAGATCGCGAGCGCGGGCGACGTTGACGAGGTCGAAGCCCGCATCCATGCCGGGCGTCTCCATGATGAATGCCGCGTGGCGGAGGGCGGGCTGCCGGATCAGGTGGCCGAGCCCTCGCTCGCCGATTTGCCCGCCGCCGAGGTGTTCGTGGCGGTCATGGTGCGAGCCCGGCCCGGACTTCGAGTCGTTGAAGTGGACGACGACCAGGCGCCGGAGCCCGATCCGGCGATCGAACGCCTCGAGGAAGCGATCGATCTCCCGGGGCTCGTCGAGCCGGACGCCGGCCGCCCAGGCGTGGGCCGTGTCGAGACAGAACCCGAGGCGATGGTCGGGCACGCCGAGTTTCGCCGCCGCGTCCGCGATCCGGGCCAGCTCCTCGATCGTGCTGCCCACCGCCCAGCCGCCACCGGCCGAGTTCTCCAGGACGACCATCGCCGCGTCCGGGCCGTCGTCGACGGCCTCCAGCGTGCGCGCCAGCGCCCTGGCGACGCGACGGATCCCGGCGGCCAGGGACGTGTCGCGATGCGAACCGGTGTGGACGTTGACGAACCGGGCGCCGTAGCCGGGAGCGGCTCGCAGCTCGGCCTCGAGGACGACCCGTGACCTCGTCGCGAACGTCCGTGCCGGCCCGGCCAGGTTGATGAGGTAGGCGGCATGGATGACCACCGGCGCGATGCCATGCCCGGCGAGCGCGTCGCGGAAGGCCGGCAGCGCCCGGGGTGGGGCATCGCGCCGCCGCCACGCCGTAGGGTTGTCAGCAAAGACCTGGATCGCGGTGGCCCCGATCTCGGCGGCCCGGTCGGCGGCTCGGACCATGCCGGCCCCGAGCGGGAGATGGGCACCGATCCTGGGTTCGTCGGGTGGCACAACCCCATCGTACGATGCCGCCCATGGCCGTCGACCGCGACCCCGCCGCGCCCTCGGCGCCGCCGCCTGCCTGGAGTCCCGACGACCCCGACTTCGAGGCCCGCGTTCTCCGGGCCTTCGTCCGGGACGGGCGGCTCGTCTCGCTCCCGGCCCAGCAGCGGAAGCGGCTCGTCGTCTACCGCCATGTCCTGGGGCGAGTCCTGCCGGATCCCGGCGAGCTCGTCCAGGAGCGCGATCTCAACATGCGCCTCGCGCTCCTGTTCCCGGACCCGGCCACCCTCCGGAGGGCGCTCGTCGACACTGGCCTGGCTCGCCGCGAAGGGATGGTGTACTGGCGAGCCGTTCCGCCGGCCGCCGACGGGTAACCTGGTCTCAGCGCCGCCCGTTCGAGCCGGCGCGACCCCGGCCCTGGGTGTACTCGCCGCCGATGACCGGCTCGATGAGCCCGAAGTTGCCGTCGGCCCGGCGGTAGAGGATCCCGACGCGCTCCGTTTCGGCGTTCACAAAGACGAAGAAGTCATGGCCGAGCTCTTCCATCCGGGCGAGGGCGTCCTCCTCGAACATCGGCTCGATGTCGAAGCGCTTGACCTTGACGATCCGCCGGTCGCGCGAGGCGTCGGCCTGACCGTCGGCGATCCGCTGGAGGATGACCTTCTCCTCCTCCGGTCGCGCCCGGACGCGTGGCTTCTCCTTGTGGTCGACCGCCTGTCGCTCGATCTTGTCGATGACCTCGTCGATGCCCGCCTTGTGGGTCGGCGCGGCGGCCGTGCCACGAAGGGTCCGGCCGTCGATGACCAGCGTCACCTCGACGATGTGGGAATCGGCGATGCTCCGGTGGCGCTCCAGCGAGAGCTCGACGATGGCCTCGCTGCGGTCGTCCAGCAGCCGCTCGAGGCGCCCGAGCTTCCGTTCGGCGTAGTGCCGGTCGGTCTCGCGGACCTCGAGGTTCTTGCCCTTGACGATCGTCCTCACGGTTCGACCTCCCGAGCTCGACGGGATGGGCCGCCGAGCTGGCGCGGTGGGGTGGGTGGTGGCCGCCCGACGTGGGTCACGGGACCCTTGGGCTGGGGCCTCCAACGGTGGTGGTCCAACCCCGAATCCGCGAGATCGAGTATAGCCGCGGACCCGCCCGACCTCGGCCGGACGACCGTCCCGGCACGCCATCCGACCGCGCCCGACGCCGCGGCGTCGGCGATCCCAACGGTGGCGATCAGCGCTCCCGGGCGACCGTCACAGCAGACACCGCCGCGGCGCCGTGGTCGAGGAGCACCGTGGCGCAGGCCGCGAGCGTGCTGCCGGTCGTCAGGACATCGTCGACGAGAACGATCCACGCTCCAGCGAGCCGGCCGTCCCCCGCTTCGGCGCCCCCGCCAGTCGCGGGCCACACGCCGGTCATGCGCCCCTCGCCAACCCCGTCCCGGCGCAGCCGGAATGCACCCCGGACGTTCCCGGCCCGGGCCCGACGATCGAGGTCGAACTGGGCGGTCGTCCGCCGGGTCCGCTCGAGGAGGACCGCGACCGGCAGGCCGCAGACGCGTCCGGCGGCGCGGGCGATGAGCTCGGCCTGGTCGTAGCCGCGGTCGGCGACCCGGTCCGGCGAGGCCGGCACGGGAACCAGCACGTTGCCGCCGGCACCAGCCCGTCCCCAGCGCCGACCAACCGCCTCGCCCAGCGGATCGGCGAGGCGCCGGTCGCCCGCGTACTTCAGGCGGTGGAGGGCTCGGCGGGCGACCCCACCGAACGATGCGCACCACTCGACCTGGGCCAGCGGTGCGGGGACGTTCCCGGGCAGCCCGATCGGGACACCCGCCGGCAGCTCGAGCCGCGCGTCGAGGGCCGGGCGGCAGTCCGCGCACAGCGCCGCGCCCTCGCGCCCGCAGCCGGCGCAGGTGGCCGGGAGCGCGAGATCGAGGGCCCGGGAGGCGAGCTCCCCGAGACCCTGGCCGAGCCCGTTGATCCCGCGTCCCAGCTCCGCGATGACATCCATCGGTGGAGCATCGCAGGCGGCACATATCCGCCGGTCATCCACCGATCACCGGCGAATCAACGGCGCCTCGCAATCCGGTCAGCGAACCCGTCGCCGCTGCGGGGCGGGTCGCCGTACCGGGCGGGTGCTCAGCGGAGCTGGATCGAATCGCCCGCGGCCGTCGCGGTCGCGTCGATCGTGCCGACCGGGAGCTCCAGACAACCGTCGGCGCCGCGGACGAAGGGCACGATCCCGAGCCACGGCCGGAGCCCGCGGTGCACCGACACGACCCGACGCAGACCGTCCGGCTGAGCCCGTCCGAGGAACACGGCGTCGATCGGGATCCGCATGAAGAACATGTGGATCCCGTTCGAGCTCGGCAGC
>DASWGY010000055.1:0-14635 GCA_036393495.1 Candidatus Limnocylindrales bacterium | reverse complement strand
TCGATCGGGCGACCGGGGATCTCTGGATGGGTGACGTCGGCCAGGGTGCCTGGGAGGAGGTCGACGTGGCGCCGGCCGGGGTCGGCGGCCTCGACTTCGGCTGGGACCGGATGGAAGGCGCCCACTGCTTCGAGCCGGCCGAGGATTGCCCGACCGACGGGCTCACCCTGCCGGTGACCGAGTACAGCCACGCGGACGGCTGCACGGTCATCGGCGGGGTCGTCTACCGGGGCTCCATGCAGCCGATGCTGTCAGGCGCCTACCTGTTCGCCGACTACTGCTCCGGCCGGATCTGGGCGATCCCGGCGGCCAGTGTCGCGGGAGGCACGGGTCCGATCGACCCGGTCCGTGTCGGGACCGCCGGTCGGGGTCTCGCCGCCTTCGGAGAGGACGAGGCCGGCGAGCTCTATGCGGCCAATCTCGACGGCACGATCAGCCGCGTCGTCGCAACCGCCCGCTGAGCCACGCCTCGCGACCTGTCAGGCGCCGACCGGGTTGGGGCGCTGCGCCGGCGGCGCGGGACGCACCGGCCGGAGGTAGAGGGTCAGGATCCCGACGACGTAGACGACGTGGACGACGAGGGTCAGGACCTCGGGCCGGGCGCTGTAGCCGAAGATCGCCCGAAGGAACTGGCCGATTCCGTCGTCGTGCGACAGGACGCCACTGATGTCGTACGCCGTCTGGCTGCCGATCACCGTCAGGCCCGAGAACTCGGCGACCTCGATGAACTCGTGGACCGCGTGCGACAGGAGGCCGGCCGCGATGAAGACCAGGGCGATGCCCGTCCAGCGGAAGAACTGGCGGAGGTCGATCAGGCGGCTGCCGCGGTAGAAGCCCCAGCCGATGAGCACGGCTGCCCCGAGGCCCACGATCGCGCCGACGAGGATGCTCGCCGCCCCGGTCTCGGTCGAGGTCGCCGTCCCGGCCAGGAACAGCGCCGTCTCGATGCCCTCGCGAATGACCGCGGTGAAAGCGAGCACCGCCAGGCCCCAGGCCGTGCCCTCGCTCAGGACGCGGTCGACGGCGGATTGGAGCTCGCCCCGGAGGTTCATCGACTGGCGGCGCATCCAGAACAGCATCCAGGTGACGACGACCGCGGCGAGGAGCATCGCGCCGCCCTCGAAGGCCTGTTCGTACGGCTCCTCGAAGGCGCCGACGGTCGCGAAGATCGTCAGCCCGAGGGCAACGCTGAGGGCAATGGCGGCCCCGCTGCCCAGCCAGATCTTCGGGATGTGGCGACCATTGCCGGTCCGGACCACGTAGGCCAGGACGATGGCCACGATGAGGGCCGCTTCGACCCCCTCGCGCAGGCCGATGAGGAAGCCGGTGGTCAGGGCGCCGAACTCCACGGGTGGACTCCTGGTGGTGCGAGGGACGACGGCGTCGACGCGACGCCGCGACAAATCCTAGTGACTCGCTCAGGATTGCGCAAGGTCCCTTGCATAGGGTTCGCAGGCGACCCTGAGCCGTGGCCCGGCGATCGCCGTCGGGCCCTCCAAACGGCGGCCCGGCAAATCGTCAGATCGCCGCGGGATCCACCTTGTCCGGGTCGATGCCCAGGTCCTTGATCGCCGCGGCGGCTGCCTTCGCGGTCACGTCGCCATCGCGGGCCAGGGCCGACATTGTGGCCGCGGCGATGCTGGCGGCGTCGATCTCGAAGAAGGCCCGCAGGCTCTCCCGGGTGTCACTTCGCCCGAAGCCGTCCGTGCCCAGGGCGACGAACGTCGCCGGCACCCATGGCGCGACCATCTGGGGGATGACCTTCATCCAGTCGGTCGCCGCGACGATCGGCCCGCCCTGCGCGTCCAGGACCCCAGTGACGTACGGCACCTTGGCCTTCGATGCCGGATGGAGGCGGTTCCAGCGCTCGGCTTCGAGGGCATCGCGGCGCAGCAGCGGGAACGACGGCGCCGAGTAGACCTCGGCCCCGACGCCGAACCGCTCGGCCAGGATCCGTTGGGCCTCGAGGACCTGCTGCAGGATCGAGCCCGACCCCACGAGCCGGGCCGCCTTCGCCCCCTTGCCGGCGTCGGGCGCAGCGGCGAAGCGGTAGATCCCCCGCAGGATCCCGTCGTCGACGCCCTCGGGCATCGGCGCCTGCGGGTAGTTCTCGTTGTAGAGCGTGATGTAGTAGAAGACGTCCTCGCCGTTGACGTACATCAGCTCGATGCCGTCGCGGATGATCGCCGCGAGCTCGTAGGCGAAGGCCGGGTCGTATTGACGAAGGTTCGGCACCGTCGAGGCGAGCACGTGGGTGTGGCCGTCGTCGTGCTGGAGGCCCTCGCCAGTGAGGGTCGTCCGGCCGGCCGTCGCGCCCATGAGGAAGCCCCGGGCCCGGGCGTCGGCGGCGGCCCACATCTGGTCGCCGGTTCGCTGGAAACCGAACATCGAGTAGAAGATGTAGAACGGGATGACCGGCAGGCCGTTCGTGGCGTACGACGTCGCCGCCGCCGCGAAGCTGGCCATCGAGCCCGCCTCGGTGATCCCCTCCTCGAGGACCTGGCCGTCCTTCGCCTCTCGGTACTTGAGGACGAGCTCCGAATCGACCGGGTCGTAGCGCTGGCCGCCCGAGGCGTAGATCCCGACCTCGTTGAAGAGCGGGTCCATGCCGAAGGTCCGGGCCTCGTCGGGAATGATCGGCACGATCCGTGGGCCGAGCTCCGGGTCGCGGATGAGGTTCCGGAGCATTCGGGTGTAGGCCATGGTCGTGGACACGGGCGTCGCTGAGCCCGCGGCGAACTCGGCATCGAAGGTCGGCTTGGGGGCGGGCAGCGACGCGCCGCGGACGACCCGCTTGGGCAGCTCGCCACCGAGCTGGCGCCGACGCTCCTTGAGGTACTGGACCTCCTCGGAATCCGGCCCGGGATGGTAGTACGGCGCGTCCTTGAGGCGCTCGTCGGGGATCGGCAGCTCCAGGCGATCGCGGAAGATCCGGAGCTCCTGCTCGGACAGCTTCTTGGCCTGGTGAGTGATGTTCCGGGCCTCGACCCCCGGACCCAGGGTCCAGCCCTTGACGGTCTTGGCCAGGATGACCGTCGGGGCGCCGCGAAACTCGGTCGCCTCCTTGTAGGCCGCGTAGACCTTGCGGTAGTCATGACCTCCGCGGCGGAGCTTGGCGAGGTCGTCGTCGGTCAGGTGCTCCACGAGCCGGCGGAGCCGCGGGTCGGGACCGAAGAACCGCTCCCGGATGTAGGCGCCTCCGGCGACCGAGTACTTCTGGAACTCGCCGTCGACGGTCGTGTTCATCTTCTCGACCAGGACGCCGTCGACGTCGCGGGCGAGGAGCTCGTCCCACTCGCGCCCCCAGATGACCTTCAGCACGTTCCAGCCGGAACCGCGGAAGACGGCCTCGAGCTCCTGGATGATCTTGCCGTTGCCGCGGACCGGGCCGTCGAGGCGCTGGAGGTTGCAGTTGACGACGAACGTCAGGTTGTCGAGTCCCTCGCGAGCCGCGACGTGGAGGGCCCCCAGGGCCTCGGGCTCATCGGTCTCGCCGTCGCCGAGGAAGGCCCAGACCCGCGTCTTCGAAGTGTCGAGCAGGCCCCGGTTCGCGAGGTAGCGATTGAACCGGGCCTGGTAGATCGCCGAGATCGGCCCGAGGCCCATCGACACCGTCGGGAACTCCCAGAAGTCGGGCATGAGCCTGGGATGGGGGTACGACGACAGACCGTGCTGGGGCGGGGTCTCGCGCCGGAAGTGGTCGAGCTGATCCTCGCTGAGCCGACCTTCGAGGAAGGCGCGCGCATAGATGCCGGGCGCGGCATGGCCCTGGTAGAAGATCTGGTCCCCTGCCCCGTCGCCGTCCTTGCCCCGGAAGAAGTGGTTGAAGCCGACCTCGTAGAGGGTCGCCGCCGAGGCGTACGTGGCGAGATGACCGCCGATCCCCGCGAAGCTGTTGTTGGCCCGCAGGACCATGGCCACGGCATTCCAGCGAATGAGCCGGCGGATCCGTCGCTCGAGCTGCTCATCGCCCGGGAAGAACGGCTCCTGCTCGGGGCTGATCGTGTTGATGTAGCGAGTGTTCGTGAGCGGCGGCAGCCCGATCTGTCGTTGCCGAGCCCGCTTGAGGAGCTTGAAGAGGAGGAACCGGGCCCGGGTCTCGCCCTCCTGGTCCAGGACGTCATCGAGCGACTCGATCCAGTCGGTCGTCTCGCGCTCGTCGATGTCAGGGAGCTGGTGCTTGAACTCGTCGAGGTACATCGGGGCTCCGGTGGGCGGTTGTGTCGGTCAGGCGCCCGCGACGACGCGGAGCGTGGTCGGCAGGGTGTGGGGCCGGAGCATCGAGCCCAGCGACGGATCTCCGGCGTACTTCGTCCGCAGGGCGGCGCTGCAGCGCTCGACCGACTCGGGATCCGCGGCCGCGACGACCTGGGCGGCCAGCCGCCGGCCCTCGGCGAGGAGGGCGATGTCGGGTCGGGCGATCGCCTCTCGGTACCAGCGGGCGCCGTCGCCGTTGACGGATCGGAGGAAGACGTCCTCACCGTCGACGACGACCCAGATGATCGTCTGGTGGACGACGCCGGTCGGGGACGTCGTCTCGATCTCGACTTCTTCGGCGCGCGCCAGGGGGTCGCGCTCGTCGGTCCTCAGGTTCATCGCCTCGAAGGGTAGCCCACGTCGCAGGCGGGTGCCCCGTCGCGGTCCGGGGGCACTGCGGTAGCGGGACGGTCGCATCGGGAGCCGTGCTACCGTCCGGCCATGACTCGGTACGACCCGCGGACGGCGCTGATCGTCGTCGACGTCCAGAACGATTTCGCCGATCCCAAGGGCTCGCTGAGCGTCGCCGGCGCCGAGGCCACGATCCCCGTCGTGAACCGGGAGGTGAAGATCGCCAGCGAGGCCGGCGCATTCGTCGTCTACACCCAGGATTGGCATCCCCCGCACACGCCTCACTTCGCCCAGGACGGCGGGGTCTGGCCCGTCCACTGCGTCGGCGACGAGTGGGGAGCCGACTTCCATCCGGCGCTCGATGTCGTCGGCCCGAGCGTCCACAAGGGCATGAACGGCGAGGACGGCTACTCCGGCTTCACGATGCGCGATCCGGAATCCGGCGCGGAGATCGCCACCGAGCTGGACGGGTTGCTGCGCGAGCAGGGCATCGAGCGGGTCGTCGTCTGCGGCCTGGCGACCGACTACTGCGTCAAGGCGACGGCCCTCGACGCGATCGGCCGCGGCTACCCGACAACGCTCCTCCTCGACGCGATCGCGGCCGTGAACCTCCAGACCGGCGACGGTGAGCGAGCCCTCGAGGAGGTCCAGGCCGCCGGGGCGGCGCTCGAGCGCTCGGACGAGCCGGCCGGACGATGATCGGCGGCCTCGTCCGGCTCCTCGTCCGCCTCGCGATCATCGGCGGCATCGCCGCCTGGCTCGCGGACCGCTGGCTCGGTGATCGGGCCGAGGATGGCGGACCGGCCCCGATCCGGGCCTCGGTCGAGATCGACGCCCCGATCGAACACGTCTGGGCGGTCCTCGTCGACATCGATCGGCAGCCCGAGTGGATGCACGACCTCCGGGAGGTCGAGATCCTGACGCCACCTCCGGTCGGGGTGGGAACGCGGGCGACGGCGCGGGTCCAGGCGCTCGGGATCGCGGTCGACGACCCGATCGAGATCACCGCGTTCGAGCCGCCCGTGCGGTACTCGATCCGCCACGACGGGCTGGTCCGCGGCCACGGCGACATCCACCTCGTCGCCGAGCGCGACGGCGATACCTGGTCGACGCTCGTGACCTGGGAGGAGACGCTGATCGCGCCGATCCTGCCCCATCTCGGGGGCCTGGTCCTGGCGGCCGTCTTCGGCCCGATCTTCCAGCGCGACCTGGAACGGCTGGCGGCGCTCGTCGAAGCCGGCTGACGGGCCGTGGACGTTCACCTCGTCGACGCGACGTACGAGCTGTTCCGGGCCCATTACGCGCCGCGGCCACCGGTCCTGGGTCGGGACGGGGTCAACCTGTCGGGCGTGTCCGGGGTCGTGGAGCAGCTCCTGTTCCTGCTCCGCGAGGAGGGCGCGACCCACGTCGGGTGTGCCACCGACCGGGTGATCGAGTCGTTCCGGAACGACCTGTTTCGTGGCTACAAGTCGTCGGTCGGGATGCCACCCGAGCTCCTCGGCCAGTTCCAGATCGTCGAGGCGGCCATCGAGGCGCTGGGGCTCGTCCTCTGGCCGATGGTCGAGTTCGAGGCCGACGACGCGATCGCGGCTGCCTGCCGGCGCTTCGCCGCGGACCCCGACGTCGAGCGGATCTTCATCTGCACGCCGGACAAGGACATGGCCCAGCTCGTCGAGGACGACCGAATCGTGCTCCTGGATCGCCGCCGCCGGATCACCTACGACGATGCCGGGGTCCGCGAGAAGTGGGGCGTCGCGCCGGCCTCGATCCCCGACTGGCTGGCCCTCGTCGGCGACTCGTCCGACGGGTACCCGGGGATCCCGGGATGGGGCGCGAAGGGCGCTGCCGCAGTGCTCGCGGTGTACGGCTCGATCGACGGGATCCCGGAGCGGGCCTCGACCTGGGAGGTTCCGGGGGTCGGTGGGGCCAGGGCCGCGTCACTCGCCGCGTCGCTCCGGGACCATCACGACGAGGCGCTCCTGTATCGCTCGCTGGCCCGGCTGCGGTACGTGGAGGACGGGGTCCAGATCCCGCAGGATCGTGCGGCGGAGCTCGAGTGGCGGGGCGCCCCGCGGGCTGGCTGGCAAGCGTTCTGCGATCGGTGGGGCCTGGATCGGCTTCGCTCGCGCCCGCATCGCTGGGCCGCGGAGGGGTAGCGCTACATCACCTTCCGGAGCCAGACGGCACGGCCAGCGAGCGCGTCGTCGCTCGGCAAAGTGCTGAGCAGGTCCGCGAGCGCCCGAACGAGGGGCCCAACGGCTTCGAGGGATGGGTCCCACGCGCGAGGAGTCAGGAGCACCAGGCCGGAATGCCTGACGCCGAGCCGCAAGAAATCGCGGAGGATGCTGAGGTGGTCACGGATGTCGAGCGTGACGATCGCGCGGTGCTCGGCAGTGGCCGCCTCCGCGATCGCTCGATCCGTCCTTCCGCGAAGGTCATCTCGTTCCGCGACGGCGATGCAGTCGTGCCCCGTGCGACGCAGCTCACTGGCAATCCGATGGGACAGGTGCTCGTCGAGCAGCAGCCTCACGAAGCGGTCGGATTGCCAGCCAACCACCGCGAATACTCGCGGTCGGCGAGCTCGCGGTTGCGCTCGATCCAGCCGTCGATCTCGGCGGGATAGTCCTCTCGATACGCGACGGCCGCGGCAACCAGCGACGCCCGGATGTCGAGGTACTCGGCCGCCCGGTCGATCGACCCGCCGTTGGCTCGAACGACTTCGATGACCTCCCAGACGCCGAGACCGGTGCCGACCACGCGGGCCCGCCGGCCAGCAGGTTCGTCGACGAAGTCGATCCCGGGGTGATCGATCCGCCTGAGCCCTTCGTCGATGAAGCGCTCGGCCAGGGCCGTGTAGGTCTCGCCGGTCTCGGCGGCCCGGCGCTCCAGCCTGGCGGACGTGTCGGGCCGCAGCCGGAACGATCGGTGGACTCGGGGCGCCGTGCTCATGTCGCACAACGTAGCACGACGTAGCACAACGTGCCACGCGTGGAACTCCACGTCGTCGGATCAGCGGCCGGCGATGTGCCGGAGGAGCTCCGCGTGGTGGGCGGGTGGGGCGGCGAGGATCCCGATCGATTTCGACGCTGCCGCGAGCTCGAACCACGGGCCGCCTTCGAGGTTCGTGACGGTCGCGCCGGCGCGCTCGGCGATGAGCCCGGCCGCGGCGATGTCCCAGGTCGAGAGACCGCCCTGCTGGACGAAGGCATCGAAGCGCCCGCTCCCGACGTAGGCCAGGGCGAGCGCGGCGGAGCCCATCGAGCGCGGCACCCGGATCGCCTTGCGTACCTCGCGAGCCCGGGTGGCGGCAGCGCGGCCGGACAGGGCCATCGAGATGACGAAGTCGCTCAGGCCCTCCTTCCGCGACGCGTGGATCAACCGACCCGCAAGGGTTGCCGGACCGTCGTCTGTCGCGGCCAGGGACTCGCCGCGCGACGGGTCGTGGACGACGCCCATGACCGGCCGGCCGGCCTCGACGAGCGCGATCGAGACGCAAAAGAACGGGATGCCGTTGGCGTAGTTGATCGTGCCGTCGAGGGGGTCCACGACCCAGACCCGCCCGAGGCCCGAGGTTGCCGTCTGGCCGGCGGCACCGCCGTCGTGCTCGCCGCTCTCCTCGCCGAGGAGGGCGTCACCGGGGAACGCCGATCGGATGGCATCGAGGATGAGCGCCTCCGACAGGTGGTCGACCTCGGTCACGACGTCGCGGGCCGACTTGTAGTCGATCCGCTCGACGCGCTCGTAGCGCTCCATCTGGAGCTCTCCGGCCCGGGCGGCAACCGCCAGGGCGAACGCGAGCTCGGAAGCGTGCCTGCTCGGCTGGGCCGCAGCCGCCTGAGCGGCACCCGCCGGGGCCGCGGCCGCCGGTCGCGCTGCGAGGCCGGTCACGGCGAGTCGCAGTCGACGGCGAGCGCCAGCGGCTCGTCACCGAACGCCGTCAACGAGGCTGTGAACGTGATCGACGAGCCGGCCGGGACGATCGGGGTCTGGACGATCTCGCCGGGTCCGCCGACGGGGCGGCCGGCCTCGACCACGCGGCACGTCGTGGCCGCGGACTTCGACCCCTCGTTGGACACGTCGAGGCTGATGACCAGCCCGCCGGATGGGCGTGCCGTCACATCGCCGGCGACGCCGCTGAACGGGCCCACCCCGGCAAGGCCGATCCGACCGAGGATCGCGAGGAAGACGACAAAGGCCACGATCCCGCCGGCCGCGAGGGCGTGGACCTGGGTCGCTGCGGGTTGCTGGAGCCCGAGCGGATTGCACTCGTCGCAGAGGGCGACATCGATGGCCACGGGCCGGCCGCAGCGGAGGCAGGCATGGGTCGGCTCGGGGGTCGCGGGGCGGGTCGCCGGCGCGGTCATGGGCTCGACGATGGTGCCACGATCACTCGTCGGGCGGGTCCGGGCTCACGGGACCTGAGGGCCCGGGCTCGCGACACCCGAGGGTCAGCGCGCAGCGGCCTCGATCAACCGGTCGACGTCGGCCGTCGTCCGGGCCGTCAGGACCACCTCATCGGCGCCGAGCTCCGCCCATCGGGCAGCCGTCCCGGCCGGATCTTCGATCCAGGGACTCCCGGCCAGGGCGTCGACGCCGGTCCGGCCACCCCCGAATCCGACCGCGATCCGAACCGCCGCCCGGGTTCGCCCGGCGCCGGCCAGGGCATCGAGGTATCGCTCCCGAAGCCCTTCGAACGTCGGCTCCTCGGCCGCCCAGCCGTCGCCGGAGCGAGCGGCGAGCCTGACCCCGGCCGGTGTTCCGGCGCCGACGAGGATCGGCGGCACGGGATCGGGCTGCGGGAACGCGGACGCGCCATCGAGAGCATAGAAGTGGCCCGGGCGGGTGACGGGCCCGCCGGTCCAGAGCGCCCGGATGACACCGATCGCCTCTTCGAGGCGCTCGGCGCGTTCGCGCGCCTCGGGAAACTCGATCCCGTAGGCGCGGTGCTCCCGCGGGAAGCCGCCGATCCCGATGCCGAGGGTGAGGCGTCCCCCGGCGATCGCCTGGACCGTGCCGGCCATGCGGGCGAGCACCGCCGGGTGGCGGTTCATCACGTTGGCGACCCACGAGCCGAGCCCGATCCGGTGGGTGATGGCGGCGGCCGCGGCCAGGGTCGTCCATTGCTCGAGGACCGGGACGCTCGGATCGCCCTTGCCCATGACGTGATCCCAGCACCAGATGCCGGCGTATCCGGCTTCGTCCAGGCGGCGGGCATTCTCGAGCCACCAGTCCGCCTCGGCACCGACAGAGCCGATCGCAACCCCGATCCGCAGCGGCCTGCCGGCGACCAAGCCCGGCGGGTCCTAGAGCCCGGTCTCGAAGAGGCGGACGTCCTCGGACGAGATCGCGTGGCCGTCGCCGCGGGTCGGGCCCAGGGCATCGCGGGCGCCCAGCGCTTCGAGGTCCGTCGGCAAGCGCTCGATGAGGTCGATCACGACCTCCTGGATCCGCTTCGCATTCTTGGCGAAGACTTCGAGCACGCTCCGGGCATCGACCGCCTCGGTGCCCTCGTGGACGCCGGCGTCGTAGTCGGTGATCAGGGCGATGTTCACGACGGCCATGCCGAGCTCCCGGCACAGCCAGGCCTCCGGGTACCCGGTCATGCCGATCACCTCCCAGCCGGCGTCGGTGAACCACTTCGATTCGGCCTTCGTTGAGAATCGCGGGCCCTCGATGACGACCATGGTGCCGCGCTCGTGGACCTCGATGCCATGGGCCCGGATCGTCTCGATCGCGAGACGCCTGAGGACCGGGTCGTACGTCTCGGCCGACGACAGGTGGGTCACGATCGGGCCGTCGAAGAAGGTGTGGGGCCGGGTCCGGGTCCGATCCACGAACTGGTCGCAGACGACGAAATCGCCGGGCTTGACCGTGAGCTGGAGCGAGCCGGCGGCGCAGGGCGAGATCACGGCCTTCACGCCGAGCGAGCGCATCGCCCAGACGTTCGCCCGGTAGTTGATCCGGTGGGGCGGGATCGTGTGGCGCCGGCCGTGGCGCGGCAGGAAGGCCACCGCTCGCCCCCCGACGTCGGCCAGGAAGAAGCTGTCAGACGGCGGACCGTAGGGGGTGTCGACCTTGATCTCGCGGACATCGTCGAGGAGCGAGTAGAAGCCGGACCCGCCGAAGACACCGATCTCTGCCAGCTCCGCCACGCCGCTCCTCCATGTGCCTCGGGCCCGGACGGATCTGCGGGCGCCGGACGAACCCCTGGGCCGCCACCGGGACGGGGCCGATTGTAGTCGCGCCGGGCCGGGGGCTGATCTAGGATGAACGCCGCGCTCCCTGTGATCGAGGAGATCGATGACTACTCCGAACGAGCGTCCCGACGTTCCCCCGGTTCCGTCCGGCTCGGCCGATCCGGCGTCGACGATGCGCGGCGAGCCCGCCGCGCCGACGGCCCCCGCTCCGACGGCCCCCGCTCAGACCGCCGGGGCCGACCTGAAGACGGTCTTCGAGGACGGCGCCCGGGCCCTCGACGAACGGGCCCAGGCTCTGGGCCGGGAGGCCGAGGCAGCGGCCCGCCGGTGGGGCGAGAACCCCGCGGTCAAGGAAACAGCCGACCTCGCCGGCAGGCTGTGGGGAGTGGTGCTCCTCGCGGTCGGCTTCTGGTTCCTCGCCGATGTCACGCTCGACCTGGATTTGCCGAGGATCCGCTGGGGCGAGCTGTGGCCGCTGGTCCTCATCGTCGTCGGCGGGTTCGTGGTGCTTCGGGGCATGGCCCGGCGACGTTGACGGAGCAGGCTGCCGGACCGGAGGGCGAAGGCCCCGGACGCGCCGCGCTCGAGCTCGCCGACTGGCGGCGACGGATCTCGACGCTGTACGCCGAGGTCCGCGAGCGCGCCGCGAGCGACCCCCGGGCGGCCTGGGATCGGTGGCGCACGGTCCGCGAGACGTTGTACCGGAGCCACCCACAATCGCCGGTTCCCAGCGCCGCCCGTTCGGGGTTCCGGGCGAATCACTGGCCGTATGATCCCGGGCTCCGATTCGAGGTGGACGTCGAGGTGGAGGTCAGGGTTGCCGGAGCCGAGGCCGCCGGCGGGCCGGCGCGCCACCCGGCACCTCGAATCCCGATGAGCGCCGGCGAGCAGCTGGACTTCAGCCGCATCGGCCAGGTCTCGATCCCCTTCCCGGATGGCGTCCGGAGCCTGGAGCTGTACTGGATGGCCGGCTACTCGGGCGGCCTGTTCCTCCCGTTCCGGGACGCCACCAATGGCCTCGAGACCTACGGCGCCGGCCGCTACCTGCTCGACGCTGCCAAGGCCGCCGACCTCGGCATCGATCCGGCGACGGGTCGCCTGGTCCTCGATTTCAACTTCGCCTACCAGCCATCGTGCGCCTTCGATCCCCGCTGGGCCTGTCCGCTCGCCCCGCCGGAGAACCGGCTGGACGTCAGGGTCGAGGCCGGCGAACGGATCGGTTGACGCCATCGGTCTCGCCCGCGACAGGATCGCTCGATCCCGGGCCGATCGTCCGGCCGGCGACCGTCGCCGACGCGCGGGCGATCGCCGAGATTCGGATCGCCTCCTGGCGGGCGACGTACGACGGCATCGTCCCGGCCACGATCCTCGATCGGATGGACGTCGATCAGGGCGAGGCCCGGATCGGAGGCTGGCTGGCCGACGATCGGCACTGCGCGTTCGTGGTCGAGGCCGCCCCCGGCCGCGTGGCCGGGTATGTCCTCGCCTCAGCGGCTCGGGATGACGACGCGAGGGGCCTGGGCGAGGTCCAGGCGATCTACCTGGATCCTGCCGCTCGAGGTCGGAGCCTGGGACGGCCGCTCCTCGAAGCCGCGCTGGCCGCCCTCGCCGGCCTCGGCTTCTCCACCGTGATCCTGTGGGTCCTGACCGCGAACGCGGCCGCCCGGCGGTTCTACGAGCGAGCCGGATTCCGTCTCGACGGGGCGACGCGACTCCTCGACTTCGACGGCACGCGGGTCGAGGAGATTCGGTACCGGCGGATCGATTCCGCCTGAGCACGTACCATCGCCCTGTGCCCAACCATGACAACGCGCTGACCCCGGCCGCGGGGACCCCGGCCGCGGACCTGTCGCGCCGCGTCCACGCATTCCTCGACGCTCCCCGGGTCGCCACGATCGCGACGGCCGGTCGGGACGGCGAGCCCCACCAGGCAGCGACCTGGTACCGGCTCGAGGGCGAGAGCCGGATCCTGGTCAACAGCCGCTGGCCGCGTCGCTGGCCGACCGAGCTGCAGCGCGATGGTCGCTGCTCACTGGCCGTCGTCGACGGTGCCAACGGATTCCGGTGGGTCGGGCTCAACGCCGTCGTCGAGGCACGGATCGACGACGTGGAACAGGCCCGCGATCACATCTGCGAGCTGGCCGTCCGCTACGACGACGCCTCGCCCCGAACCCTCGCCATGTTCAGGACCCAGCCGCGGGTCTCGTTCATCCTCCGGATCACCCGGGTTCACGATCACCTCGGCGACGAGTGATCCGCGAGGCCCCCTGATGAGTGACCGCCACACAATCCGATTCGGCGCCCAGCTATGGTCGCAGGCGACCGACTGGCCGGCCTTCCGCGACGCATCGCTGGCCGCGGAGGCCGCCGGCTGGGATTCGATCTGGACGTGGGATCACCTCCTCGCCATCTTCGGGCCGTGGCAGCAGTCGATCCTCGAGGGCTGGGCGGTGCTCGCCGGCCTTGGGCCCCTCACCCGACGCGTCCGCCTGGGGCTGATGGTCGGCGCGAACACCTTCCGGAACCCGGGACACACGGCGAAGCTGGCCGCGACCCTCGACCACCTGAGCGGTGGCCGGGCCGTCGTTGGGATCGGCGGAGCCTGGTTCGAGCGGGAGCACGAAGCCTTCGACATCGATCTCGGCGCGAGCGTCGGCGAGCGGCTCGACTGGCTCGACGAGTCGGTCGGCCTGATCCGCCGCCTCCTCGACGGTGAGACGATCACCCACGACGGGCCCCACTACACCTTCCGGGAGGCCCTCTGCAGCCCGCGCCCGATCCAGGCCCGTCTGCCGATCCTCGTGGGCGGCTCGGGGCCGCGCAAGACGCTCCGCACGGTCGCCCTCCGGGCCGACGGCTGGAACACTTCGGGCGACGTCGAGGGGGTCCGGGCCAAGCTCGCCACCCTCGACGGCCACTGCGCCGAGGTGGGGCGCGACCGCTCGGAGATCGAGCTGACCGTCAGCTTCCCGATCGTCCTCCGGGATCGGGCCGCGGATGCCGAGGCGGCGTGGGCCGAGATCGCTGCCAACAACGGGATCACGCGCGCTGGACCCGTGCCTCACCTCCTGGGCTCGCCCGCGGACGTGGCCGCGGCGATCCGGCCCTACGTGGAGCTCGGCTTCCGGACGATCATCGTCCGCCTGCCTGGCCCGCACGATCGCGAGACGATCGACCGGATCGGCGAGGTCGGTGCGCTCCTCGCAGATGCCTGAGGCGGCCGGACCAGACGGACGGCCCGCGCCCGCCGCCGGCCCGCGCGTCGTCGAGCTCGCCGGCGGTGTCGGCGGGGCCAAGCTCGCCCACGGCCTCCAGGCCCACCTGGGCGATCGGCTGACGGTTGTCGCCAACACCGGCGATGACCTCGAGCGCCACGGCCTTCTCGTCTGTCCAGATCACGACACCGTCATGTACACCCTGGCCGGGATCGACAACCGCGAGTGGGGCTGGGGCCTTGCCGGGGAGACGTTCGCCGCCAGCGAGATGCTCGCCCGGTACGGCGAGGAGACATGGTTCCGGCTCGGCGACCGGGACCTGGCGACCCACATCGTCCGGACCCGCCGCTGGCGAGCCGGCGAGCGGATGACCCCGATCGCGATCGATCTCCAGGCAGCGCTCGGGGTCAGGGCCCGGATCCTTCCGATGACCGACGCCCCGGTCCGGACCCAGGTCCGGACGGACCAGGGCTGGCTCGACTTCCAGACGTACTTCGTCGGTCGCCACCAGGAGCCCGAGGTGCTCGAGGTCCGGTTCGACGGCATCGGCTCGGCGAGCGCCACGCCCGAGGTCCTCGCGGCGCTCGAGGCGGCGGACGCGATCGTCGTTGCGCC
>DASWGY010000054.1:0-8384 GCA_036393495.1 Candidatus Limnocylindrales bacterium | reverse complement strand
ACGTTGCTGCGATCCCAGTAGGCTCCGGCGCAGAGCGCCAGCGATACAGGGCAGCGCCGATCGATCGTCGCTCAGGCAAGCGCGACGTCCCGTCGGTCAGCGAGTGCGGCATTCGCCGAATGAGGGTGGCACCGCGGAAGGCACGACCTTTCGTCCCGGGAGGACGAAGGTCGTTCCTGATTCCCGGCCCGGACTGCCGGACCGGGACATGCAGAGGCGATGTCGACGATGAACAGCAGCGCGGACCCGCTCAGCCTGGCCGAGGCGAAACGCCACTCGGCGACGGCCGACACCGTCCTGCTCCGCGCCACCCGGCCGGCAGACCTCGAGACGCCGATCGGGGCGTTCCTGCGCCTCGACGACGGGACGACCCCGGCCTACCTCCTCGAATCCGTCGAGGGCGGGGAGCGGCTCGGTCGCTACTCGTTCCTCGGCATCGGGCCGCGGCGGCTCCTCGAGGTCCGAAATGGCCGCGCCCGGATCCAGGACCGGCCGGTGACCGTCGCTGCGTACGCCCCGGACCTGCCGATCCGCGACGCAGACGCCCCGGACCCGCTCCAGGCGCTGCGGCAGTTCGTGCCACGCCGCCGGGTCGCGCCACGGGACGGAATGCCGCGCTTCACCGGCGGCGCCGTCGGGGCCCTTGCCTACGACGCTGTCTCGATCTTCGAGCCGACCGTGGCGCTCCCGGAGGCCGATCCAACCGGCGTGCCGACGGCGGCGTTCATCGAGACCGACCTCGTCCTCGTCTTCGACCACCTGACCCACACCCTGTCGGCGATTGCCTCGCTCCACACCGAGGCCCCCGACTTCGAGGGCCGCTACCGGATCGCCGAGGCGGCGATCTTCGAGGCCCTCGAGCTAACGTCCCGGCCGTCGGCCGCGGAGATGGCCGGCGCCGGCGCCCGGGGCGGCTCCACCAACGGGACGGGCGCGGCGGCCCCCGTCCCCGCCGCGGCGATCGACGCCAGCCTCGGGCGTGACGAGTACATCCACGCGGTCGAGGTCGCCAAAGACGCGATCGCGGCCGGCGAGGCGATCCAGGTCGTCCTGGCCCGGCGGCAGTCGTTCGACCTTCCGGTCGACCCCGCGACGGGCCGACCGCTCGACGGCATCGGCCTGTACCGCAGCCTCCGGCGGGTGAACCCGAGCCCGTACCTGTTCTTCACCCGGGTTCCCGGCTTCGAGGTCGTCGGGGCGAGCCCCGAGCTCCTCGTCCAGCTCGACGGCGACAAGCTCACCACCCATCCGATCGCCGGCACCCGGCCCCGTGGTGGGGACGAGAAGGAGGACGCGATCCTGGCCGAGCAACTCCAGCGCGATCCCAAGGAGCGGGCCGAGCACGTCATGCTCGTCGACCTCGGCCGGAACGACCTCGGGCGGGTGGCCCGGCCCGGCACCGTGACCGTGAGCAAGTACATGGAGGTCGAGAAATACAGCCACGTCCTCCATCTCGTCTCGCATGTCGAGGGCCGGCTCCGGCCCGACCTCGACGCCCTCGACGCGCTCCGGGCGGTCTTCCCGGCAGGGACGCTCAGCGGCGCCCCGAAGGTTCGGGCGATGCAGCTCATCGCGGCGGCTGAGCGCGAGCGACGGGGCCTCTACGGCGGCGCCGTCGGCTACCTCGGCTATGACGGCAACCTCGACACCGCGATCACGATCCGGAGCGCGGTCCTGAAGGACGGCCGGGCCCACATCCACACCGGCGCCGGGATCGTCGCCGGCAGCGTGCCCGAGAAGGAGTTCGAGGAGACCGAGCACAAGGCGGCGGCGATGCGCCGCTCGATCGAGATCGCCGCCGGGCTCGGTGAGCCCGCCCGCACCCGCTCCTCGACCGAGGCCAGTGCCGAGGCTGCCGCCGAGGCCACGGCATGATCCTCGTCGTCGACAACTACGACAGCTTCACCTTCAACCTCGTCCAGGCCCTCGAGGCCACCGGCGCGACCGTGACCGTGCTCCGCAACGACGCCGTCGACCGGGCCGGCATCGAGGCCATGGCCGACGACCCGGCGACGGACCTCCGCGGGATCGTCATCTCGCCCGGGCCGGGCGACCCGGACGACGCCGGTGTGTCGATGGACGCAATCCGCGTCGCGGCCGAGCGGGAGATTCCGGTCCTCGGCGTCTGTCTCGGGATGCAGTCGATGGCCCAGGTCTTCGGCGCCACGATCGTGCGGGCCCCGACCCTCGTCCACGGCGAGGCGTCCGAGGTGACCCACGACGGCGCCGGCCTGCTCGCCGGCATGCCGCCGTCGTTCATGGCCGCCCGCTATCACTCCCTCGCGATCGACCCCGCGACGCTGCCGCCGGAGCTGCGTGTCACGGCGATGTCCGAGGTCGACCGGGTGATCATGGGCATTCGCCACGTCGCGCTGCCGCTCGAGGGCGTCCAGTTCCACCCCGAGAGCGTCCTCACGCCCCAGGGCCCCCACCTCCTCGCGAACTTCCTCCGGCTCGCCGGGGAGGGCGAGGCATCGCTGCTCGACGACCGGACGGGCACCTTCGCCACCGCCGGCCTGGCCGAGGCCGACGCCCGATGAGCGAGCCGGTTCGCGCGGCCCTCGCCCAGATCGTCGAGGGCCGGACGCTCGACATCGAGACCGCCCGCCTGGCGATGGGCTCAGTGATGGACGGCGAGGCAACGCCGGCCCAGCTGGCGGCCCTCCTGGTGGCCCTGCGGATGCGCGGCGAGACGGTCGACGAGCTTGCTGGCTTCGCGACGGCGATGCGGGAGCGGGTCCTGCGGGTCGGGGCGCCGGACGGCACGATCGACGTCGTCGGCACCGGCGGCGACGGCTCGGGCACGTTCAACATCTCGACGACCTCGGCCCTCGTCGTCGCGGCGGCCGGCGTGCCGGTCGCGAAGCACGGCAACCGGGCGATCACGTCGCGCTCGGGCGCGGCCGACGTCCTCGAGGCGCTGGGGGTGCGGATCGACCACACCGCCGAGTCCGCGGCCGCGGACCTGCGGGACCTCGGCTTTGCCTTCCTGTTCGCCCCGGGCTTCCACCCGGCGATGCGCCATGCCGGCCCGACCCGTCGCGAGATCGGGGTCCGGACGGCCTTCAACCTGCTCGGTCCGCTGACGAACCCGGCCGGCGCGCGGCGGGCCCTCCTGGGCGTCGGCGACGCCGCCGCGGCGCCGCGGATCGCCGAGGTCGCCCAGCGGCTCGGGACCGAGCGGACGCTCGTCGTCCACGGCGCCGGGGTCGACGAGCTGCCACTCGACGGCAGCGGCGTGATCCTCGACGTGACCCCCGACGGCATCCGCGAATCGCGCGTCGAGCCCGGGCTCGTCGGGATCCGGGCGGCCGCGACGTCCGAGCTGCGCGGCGGCACGGCCGACGGCAACGCCGCCCTGACGGTCTCGATCCTCGAGGGCCATGGCGGCGCACGCCGCGACGTCGTCCTCCTGAACGCCGGCGCGGCCCTCCTCGCCGCGGGCCTGGTCTCGAGCCTGCCGCAGGGGATCGGCCTCGCGGCCGAGACGATCGACGACGGCCGCGCGCGGGCGCTCCTGGAGCGCCTCCGGGCCTCGAAGGCGGCCGCGGATGCGGCCCAGGCCGAGGCCGAGCCTGAGGGTGGTGCCGCGTGACGATCGCGACGCGCCCTCGGGCTCGAGCCCCTCGCGGTGCCGGCGTCGTCGCCGAGATCGCGGCTCATCGCCGGAAGGACGTGCTCGTCGAACTGGCCGATCTCGACCGCTCGGAGCTGCGGCGGCGGGTTAGGGCGGCACCGCCGCCCCGCCCGATCGCCGAGGCCCTGGCCGCGCCCGGACTCCATCTCATCGCCGAGATCAAGCGCGCCTCGCCGTCAGCCGGGGCGATCGCCGCAGCCGGCGAGGACATCGTCGCCCGGGCCCGGGCCTACCAGCGCGGTGGCGCCGCGGCGATCTCGGTCCTGTGCGAGCCGCACTGGTTCGGCGGCTCGGTCGCCGACCTGACGGCGATCCGGTCTGCCGTCAGCGTGCCGGTCCTCGCCAAGGAGTTCGTCGTCGAGGCTCGCCAGCTCGATCTCCTCCGGGCCGCCGGCGCCGACCTCGTCCTGCTGCTGGCCGCCCTGCATTCAGGGCCGCGCCTGGCGCGGCTCGTGGATCGGGCCCTCGACCTCGGGCTCGAGCCGCTCGTCGAGGCCCATGACGAGCGGGATCTCGACGCCGCGCTCGCGACGCGATGCCGGCTCGTCGGCCTCAACAACCGCGACCTCCGGACCCTGGAAGTCGACCCTGTGCGGGCGGCATCGATGCGCACGCTCGTGCCAGAGGATCGCCTGGTCGTCGCCGAGTCGGGCGTGCGCGACCCGGCCGTCGTTCGCGGCTGGCGGGCGCTCGGCTTCGATGCCGCCCTCGTCGGCGAGGCCCTCGTCCGGTCGGGCGATCCCGATGCCGCGGCCCGCGCCTTCGTCGAGGCCGGCCGCCCGCCGAGCGACCCGGCGAATCTCGACCGGATCCCGTTCGTGAAGATCTGCGGGATCACGGACGCGGCCGGCATCGAGGCCGCCGTCCGAGGCGGGGCCGACGCCATCGGCCTGAACCTCGTCCCGGGCACGCCGCGAGCCCTGGAGCTCGCCGAGGCCGTCGCCCTTGCCTCACGACTCCGAGCCGTCGCCCCGACCGGCGCCCAGCGCCCGGCGATCGTCGCGATCACCGTGGACCTCCCGGCCGACGAGCTCAACCGGATCGGCGCGGCGCTCGATGCCGACGCGATCCAGCTCAACGGCACCGAGCCGCTGGCGCTCCTCGCGGCGCTCGAGCGCCCAGCCTGGAAGGTGATCCACCTGCCGGCCTCGGCCGGGCGCCCGTACGGCCGCTCGTCGACCGACGCCGTCGTCGCCGAGGTGGGCGCGGCGGCCCGGGCGGCCCTGGCGGCCGGGGCGCAGCGGATTCTCATCGACACGGCCGGCGGACCGCACCCCGGCGGGACGGGACTCCGCTCCGATCCCGGCCTCGTCGCCGCTGTCGCCCGCGAGGTCCCGGTGACGCTCGCCGGGGGCCTCGACCCGGGGAGCGTCGGCCCGGCGCTCCGAGCCGCCCCGGTCCTCGGCGTCGACGTCGCGTCCGGCGTGGAGGGGCCGCGAATCCCCGGGCAGCGTCCGACCAAGGACGCCCTGAAGGTCGCACTGTTCGTGAAGCGGGCCCGGGCCGCCCGTATCGACCGCCCCAACCTCGCCTTTCGCCCCGCGCCCGTCCATCCCGGGCTCCTCGAGGCCGACGATCGCGGCCGGTGGGGGATGGAGCGCGACTTCGGCGGCCGCTACGTCCCCGAGACGCTCATGGGCGCGCTCGAGGGGCTCGAGGCCGCCTACGACGCGATCCGCCACGACCCGCGCTTCTGGGCCGAGCTGCGCGAGCTCCTCGGCACCTTCGCCGGTCGCCCGACGCCGCTGTACCGGGCCGACCGCCTCGCCGACGCCGCTCGCCGCGAGGCAGATCGCCTCGCGACCCGTGGCGGGCCCGCCCCGGCGATCCGGCTCTATCTGAAGCGCGAGGATCTGGCCCACACCGGCGCCCACAAGATCAACAACGCCCTCGGCCAGGCGCTTCTGACCCGGCGCCTCGGCAAGTCCCGGGTCATCGCCGAGACCGGTGCAGGCCAGCACGGTGTGGCCACGGCCACGGCCTGCGCCCTCCTCGGCCTGCCGTGCGTCGTGTTCATGGGCGAGGAGGACATCCGGCGCCAGGCTCCGAACGTCCTCCGGATGCGGGCGCTCGGCGCCGAGGTGCGCTCCGTCACGTCCGGCACAGCGACCCTCAAGGACGCGGTCAACGAGGCGATGCGGGACTGGGTCACGAACGTCGAGACCACCCACTACGTGCTCGGCTCGGCGATGGGCCCGCACCCGTACCCGACGATCGTCCGCGACCTCCAACGGAGGATCGGAGACGAGGCGGCGCGGCAGCTCCACGACGTCGAGGGCCGGATGCCGGACCTCGCCCTCGCCTGCGTCGGCGGCGGCTCGAACGCGATCGGCCTCCTCGCCCGGTTCATCGGGGAGGGGAGCGTTCGCCTGGCGGTGACCGAGGCGGCCGGCGATGGGATCGCCACCGGCCGCCACGCGGCGGCGATCGCCGGTGGCACCGCGGGTATCCTCCACGGCTCCAGGTCGCTCATGCTCCAGGACCGCGACGGCCAGGTCGTGGAGGCCCACAGCGCATCTGCGGGACTGGACTACCCGGGTGTCGGGCCACAGCTCGCCGCCCTCGCGGAGGCGGGACGCCTGGAGGTCACGACGGCCACCGACCGCGAGGCGATCGCGGCGATGCGGGCGGTCACGAGGGCGGAGGGCATCCTCCCGGCCCTCGAGACCGCGCACGCGGTCGCGGCCCTGCCGAAGCTCCTCGCCGGGATCGAGGGCTCGGGCACGCCGCTGCCGGAGGCGGCCCTCGTCGTCCTCGGCTTCTCCGGCCGGGGCGACAAGGACATGGCGGCCCTCGAGCGGTTCGCCGATGTCGAGGCCTGGGAGTCGGCGCGATGACATCGACCCCCGCCGGCCCCGCCGTTCCCGCCGGCCCGGCCGGCCCGGCGGGCGCCGCCACGGGTGAACGCACGGCCGGAGGTCGTCGGATCGCGGCCGCCTTCGCCCAAGCCCGAGCCGAGGGTCGCGCCGGGCTCATCCCGTACGTCGTCGCCGGCTACCCGAGCGACGACGGCTCGTTCGCCGCGGCCTGCGCGGCGATCGACGGTGGCGCCGACCTCCTCGAGATCGGCCTGCCGTACTCCGATCCGCTGGCCGACGGCGCGACGCTCCAGCGGGCCTCGCACGCTGCGCTCATGGCCGGCGCCACGTTCGACCGGTCACTGGCCCTCGTTGCCCGAGTCGCCGCTGCCCGGCCCGGCGTGCCACTCGTCCCGATGGGCTACGCCAACCAGCTCATCGGGGGCGGCGACGGCCGCGCCCGGGCGGAGGCGCTCGCGTCGGCCGGCGCGGCCGGGGTGATCGTGGCCGACCTGACGCCCGACGAGGGCGGGCCGTTCGAGGCGGTTGCGGCCGCTGCCGGGCTGGCCGTGGTCTACCTCGTCGCCCCCACGACCTCGCCCGAGCGGCGGGCGGCGATCGCGGCCCGAAGTGGCGGATTCCTGTACTGCGTCAGCCTCGTCGGGGTCACCGGCGCCCGGGCCAGCCTGCCGCCGAGCGTTCGGCGGCTCGTGGCCCAGGTCCGGGCCGTCTCGCCGGTGCCCGTGGCCGTCGGCTTCGGGGTCTCGCGGCCGGCCCACGTCCGGGCGCTGGCACGGGCCGGCGCGGATGGCGTCATCGTCGCCTCGGCGCTCGTCGACGCCCTCGGGCCGGACGGCAGCGACGTTGCGACGATGGGCCGGCTCGTCGCAACGCTCCGGGCCGCCACCGCGCGCTAACCTGCGGCGATGACCACGCGGATCGCCGTCGCCATCGAGGAGACGCCCAAGCGGACCTTCGCCACGGCCATCGACTGGCCGGGCTGGTCGAGGTCTGGCAAGACGGTCGCCGGGGCGCTCGAGGCCCTCGACTCGTACACCGGGCGCTACCGGCCCGTCGCGGCACTCGCCGGCGCGGCGTTCCCGGACGGCGACCTCGAGCTCGAGGTCTTCGAGACGGCGAGCGGCGGCGCGGGCACCGAGTTCGGCGTCCCGAGCCGGGTCACCGACGCCGATCGACGCCCGACGTCGGCCGCCGACGCCGATTACCTCGCCCGACTCGTCGAGGCCGCCTGGGCGCGCCTGGCGGAGATCGCCCGCGACTCGCCCGAGGAGCTCCGGAAGGGGCCCCGCGGCGGCGGCCGCGACAAGACGAAGATTCTCGGCCACGTCATTGCGGCCGACGCCGCCTACGCCCGCGAGATCGGCCTGAAGCTCAAAGAGCCGGCCATCGACGACCGGGCTGCGATCGAGGCCCTCCGGGCGGCGCTGCTCGAGGTCCTTCGCCAGCCGACGGACGGCTCACCCCTGGCGGGCCGCAAGTGGACCGCTCGCTACGCCGCCCACCGGATCGCCTGGCACGCCCTCGACCACGCCTGGGAGATGGAGGACCGGCGCGAGCCCTGATTCAGGCTCATCGATTCGCCGAGCGGCGCACCCGCTCATGTGCGGCCTCGATCGCCACGAGAAGTGCCAGCATCACGTCGCAAGGAACTCGACCCGGTTGACCCAGTCCGCAGCCTCGCCGAGTCAATCTGGCACGGGCGGCCAGGCGAGGCCGAGCGCACGAGTGGCGTCGCCGCGGATGGAATCCGGCGTCGCTCCGGCGGCGAGGAGATCGCGGACCCCGGTCGCGCCGTCGGCTTTCGAGAGCTTCCGGCCGTCGGGCCGGCGGATGAGAGGGTGGTGGAGGAAGCGCGGCGGCGAAGCCCGGCCCAGGAGCCGCCCGAGCCGGACCTGGGCCGGCGTCGCGGCGAGGAGGTCCTCGCCGCG
>DASWGY010000053.1:0-10117 GCA_036393495.1 Candidatus Limnocylindrales bacterium | reverse complement strand
CCGGGCGGTCCCCAGGCGAGCTTCGACAAGCAATTCGTCCGCGACTGGCTCGAGGATCAGCCGTGGGACAAGACGGCCCCCGGTCCCGAGCTCCCCACGGACGTCGTGGCGGGGACCCGCGAACGCTATGTCCAGGCCTACGAGCGGATCACCGGGGCGAGCTTCGACCGCTATCTCAGGGAGGACGTGATCGCCCGATGAGCAGCGAGTTCCGCTTTGCGGTCAACGTCACCCCCAAGCCCGGGATCCTCGATCCCCAGGGTCGCGCGGTCGAGGGAAGCCTCGGGCATCTCGGGATCGACGGCGTCTCGGCGGTCCGGATCGGCCGGCGGGTCGAGCTGACGGTCGCGGCCGACGACGAGGCCGCCGCGCGCCTGGTTGTCGACCGCCTGGCCGGCGAGCTGCTCTCGAACCCCCTCATCGAGGCATATGCCATCGAGCTCGTCCAGGCCACGAGCTCGACGACCTCGACGTCGCCGGTCGAGGCCGAGGTCCGGTGAGCGTTCACGTCGGTGTCGTCATCTTCCCGGGCTCGAACTGCGATCGCGACACGACGCGGGGGCTGGCGCTCGCCGGCGCGGAGCCGGTCGAGCTGTGGCACGAGACGGCCGACCTCCAGGGGGTCGCGGGGGTCATCCTGCCGGGCGGCTTCGCCTATGGCGACTACGTCCGGGCCGGGGTCATCGCCCGGTTCTCGCCGGTCATGCGATCGATCGCCGCCTTCGCCGCGGATGGCGGGCTCATCCTCGGGGTCTGCAACGGCTTCCAGGTCCTGGCCGAGGCCGGGCTCGTGCCCGGAGCGCTGCTCCGCAATCGCGGCCTGCGGTTCCTCGGCCGCGACGTCCGGATCGCCGTCGAGCAGCCGGACACGGCGTTCACGCGGCTCGCCGGGCCGCGCCGGCCGCTCCGGATGCCCATCGCCCACGGCGAGGGCTGCTATTTCGCCGACGAGGCGACGCTCGACGCGCTCGAAGCCGACGGGCAGGTCCTCTTCCGTTACGTCCGGGAGGACGGGTCGGTCGCGGGCGACGTCGACGACCCGGCCAACCCCAACGGATCGCTGCGGGCGATCGCCGGGGTCCGGAACGCGGATGGCAACGTGGCCGGCCTGATGCCCCACCCGGAGCGGGCGTCGGAGGCGATCCTCGGCTCGGACGACGGCCTCGGGTTGATCCGGTCCTTCGTCGAGAGCGCCGCGGCCGCGGCCCGGGCCGAGCGACCGATCGAGGTCGCGGCGACGTGACCATCGCCGAGCGCCGCGACAGCCCGGCGATGCCGCTCCATCGAGCCCTCGGGCTGACGGACGACGAGCTCGACGCGATCAGTGACCGCCTGGACCGCGATCCGAACGACGTCGAGCTGGCGATGTTCAGCGTCATGTGGAGCGAGCACTGCTCATACAAGAGCTCGAAGCCGCTCCTCCGGACGCTGCCGACGGGCAGCGCCGCCGACGGCGTCGTGGCCGGGCCGGGTGAGAACGCGGGGGTCATCTCGATCGGCGACGGCTTGGCCGTGGCCTTCAAGATCGAATCGCACAACCACCCCAGCGCCGTCGAGCCGTACCAGGGCGCGGCGACCGGCGTCGGCGGCATCCTCCGCGACATCTTTACGATGGGCGCCCGCCCGATCGCGGTCCTCGACGCGCTCCGGTTCGGGGATGCAGCGGACCCGCGGACGCGGCACCTCGTCGACGGCGTCGTCCGGGGCGTCGGCGGGTACGGCAACTGCGTCGGCGTGCCGACGGTCGGGGGCGAGCTCGTCTTCGATCCCTCGTACCAGGGCAACCCCCTCGTCAACGTCATGGCCATCGGGATCCTGGAGGAACGTCTCCTGACGCTCGCGGCCGCGCCCGGCCCGGGCAACCTCGTGATCCTGTTCGGCAGCGCGACCGGCCGGGACGGCATCGGCGGCGCCTCGGTCCTCGCCTCCGCGACCTTCACCCACGATGATCCCTCGAAGCGGCCAAGCGTCCAGGTCGGCGATCCGTTCGCCGAGAAGCTCCTCATCGAGGCGTCGCTCGAGCTCATCGAACGGGGCCTGGTGGACGGCCTCCAGGACCTCGGCGCGGGCGGCATCACCTGCGCCACGTCGGAGACCGCGGATCGTGCTGGGACCGGGATGCGCGTGGACCTCGATGCCGTGCCCCGGCGCGAGCCCGGGATGGCCGCGTTCGAGGTCCTGATCTCGGAATCGCAGGAGCGAATGCTCGCGATCGTCCGTCCCGAGCAGGAGGCCGACGTCCGCGAGGTCTGCGAGCGGTGGGGGATTCCGTGCGCGACGATCGGGACGGTCACGGGAGATGGCGACATCGCGGTCATCGAGGCCGGCCGCGAGCTCGTCCGGGTGCCGGCGCGGTCGCTGACCTCGGACGCAATCGTCCATGAGCGCCTCGCCACCCCGCCCGCGCGCCGCCGTCCCGCACCTGCCCCGGGGGCCCCCGCGAGCCAGGACGGCAGCGACCGCCTCCCGGAGCGGGGCATGGACCCGGGCGCCGTCCTGACCGCCCTCCTCGGATCCGCCGGCCTGGCCTCGCGACGGCCGGTCTTCGAGCAATACGACAGCACGGTCCAGGTGAACACGGTCGTGGGTCCGGGCCACGGCGCCGCGGTCCTGCGAGTCAAGGGCACGACGAAGGCGCTCGTCGCAACCACGGACGCGAACGCCGCCGTCGGCGGGTTGGACCCCTGGCTCGGCGCGGCCCTGAGCGTCGCCGAGGCAACCCGCAACGTCTCGATCACCGGGGCCCGGCCGCTCGGCGTGACGAACTGCCTCAACTACGGCGACCCCACCCGGCCGGAGGCGTTCTGGCAGCTCAGCGAGGCCGTCGGGGGGCTCGGCGACGCCTGCCGGGCCCTCGGCCTGCCGGTGACCGGCGGGAATGTCTCGCTCTACAACGAATCCCCGGCCGGCGCGATCCTGCCGACACCCGAGATCGGGGTCGTGGGGCTGCTCGATGACGTGGCCGGGCTCGTCGGGCCGGCCTTCGCCGCGGACGGCGATGCCGTCATCCTCGTGGGCGAGGCGAGTCCGGGTCTGGCCGGCAGCGAGTACGCTCGCCTGGCCGGTGCGGCCGCCGAGGATGGCCCCCCGGCGCTCGACCTCGACCGGGAGCGGCGGCTCCAGGCGTTCGCCCGGGAGGCGGCGGCCCGCGGCCTTGCCGCGTCGATGCAGGACATCTCCGGCGGCGGCCTCGCCGTGGCCCTCGCCGAGTGCGCGATCTGGGGCCGTCGTGGGGCCCAGCTGCGGATCGCCGTCTCGCACTCGCCGGCGGTCGATCTCTTCGGGGAGAGCCCGAGTCGGATCGTCGCCACTGCCCGGCCGCGGCACGCAGGGGCGGTTGCCCTGCTCGCCCGCGAGCATGGCCTGCCGGTCGAGACCCTCGGGTCCGTGGGTGGCGAGCGGCTCGTCGTGGAGCTCGCCGGCGCGGGCGCCACGGGCGCCGCCGAGGAGCGGGGCTCGCGCGTCGCCGACCCGATCGATCTGGCCGTCGCCGATCTGGCCCACGCCTGGGAGCACGGCCTCGCCCGGGCCCTCGACTGGGAGGCGCCGGCCGCGGCGCCGGAGGGCCGGTAGCCATGTGTGGCGTGTTTGGGGCGGCGCTGCCACGCGGCTCCGGCACCGAGGCCGCCAACGTGGCTGCCCTCGGGCTCTTCGCACTTCAGCACCGGGGCCAGGAGTCGGCCGGGCTGGCGGTGTCGGATGGCTCCGAGCTGTTCCTCTACAAGGACCTTGGGATGATCTCGTCGGTCCTCGACGAGCGGCGCCTGCCATCGTTCCACGGCGACCTCGCGATCGCCCACTGCCGCTACTCGACGACCGGCTCGACGGTCTGGGAGAACGCCCAGCCGACACTCCGCCTGGGGCCGCGCCGGGCCGTCGCGATCGGCCACAACGGCAACCTCGTGAACACCCGGGAGCTGCTGAGCCAGCTCCGCGGCGGCCGCGGTCGCCTGCCGGCCTCGACCGACACGGAGCTGCTGACGGCCCTCCTCGCCGATGAGCCCGGCGCGGACACGGTGGAAGCCCTGGTCAGCCTCCTCCCGCGGGTCCGGGGAGCGTTCACGCTCGTCATCCTCGACAAGGACCGGATCATCGGGGTCCGCGATCCCCACGGCTTCCGGCCACTCTGCATCGGGCGGATCCCGGACGTCGCCGCCCCGGTCCACGCGCCCGGCGGCCTGTGGGGCGACGAGGAGGCCGCCTCGGGCCCGCGCCATGCCTGGGTCCTGTCATCGGAGACGACCGGGCTCGACATCGTCGGCGCGGAATACGTCCGGGAGGTCGAGCCGGGCGAGATCGTGGTCCTCGAAGCCGGGCGGGAGCCACGCTCGGTCCGGTTCGCGGAGGCGACCCCGGCGCTGTGCGTCTTCGAGCTCATCTACTTCGCCCGCCCGGATTCGTACCTCGAGGGGCGGTCGCTGTACGAGGCCCGCCGGCGGATGGGCATCCAGCTGGCGATGGAGCACCCGGCCGACACTGATCTCGTCATGCCCGTGCCGGACACCGGTGCGCCCGCGGCGGCCGGCTACGCGGAAGCGGCCGGCATCCCGTACCGCGAGGGCCTCGTCCGCAACCGCTACACCGGCCGGACGTTCATCCAGCCGTCCCAGACGCTCCGCCACCGGGGCGTGACGATGAAGCTGAATCCCTTGCGCGACGTGGTCCGCGGCCAGCGCCTCACGGTCGTCGACGATTCGATCGTCCGGGGCACGACGACGAAGCAGATCGTGGCCCTCCTGCGGCGGGCCGGCGCGGCCGAGGTCCACGTCCGGATCAGCGCCCCGCCGATCTATCACCCGTGCTTCTACGGCATCGACACCCAGGTCGAGACGGAGCTCATCGCGGCGACCCACTCGGTCGAGGAGATCCGCAAGTTCATCGGCGCGGACACGCTCGGCTACCTCTCGATCGCAGGCGTCCTCGCGGCCCTGGACCTGCCGTACGAGCAGTTCTGCTTTGCCTGCTTCGACGGCCGCTACCCGGAGCCCGTCCCCTACGACGTCGAGCGCCGGAAGTTCCTGCTCGAGGAGCCGGTGGACGGCACACCACAGGGGTCGATCCCACCGACCTCGGTAGGCGTGTAGGCGCCACATCGATGCGCTTTGAGGTCAGCGCCGACATCCCAGCGCCCGTCGAGGAGGTGTTCGACTTCCCCGGCGATCAGGCGAACGCGCTCAAGCTGAACGAGCGTGCAGCCGATCATGTCGTCGGATTCGACATCGTGGACACGGCGCCGGACGGACGTCGCACGGTCGACGTTCGGATGCAGGCGGGGAAGCGAGCATGGATTCAGACCATCGAGCAGGTCGTTCGCGAGCGACCGTCGCGGCTCGTCACCCGGGGGTGGACGTGGACGGAGCGCCGGGACGAGCCTTTGATGGTCGTGATGAATGATCGCCGCCTCGCCGAAGCGGCGAGCGCCACTCGACTGACGATCACCGCCGACTACGAACTGCGGAAGGCGCCACTCACCGCCCGGATCATGGCTCGGCTACAGCGCGGAGCGACTCGACTTGAGCTCGTGAACGGTCTGCACTTGCTCATCGACCACTTCGCGTCGCGTGGCGAGGCTGAACGTTGATTGGGATATCCACGTGACGAAGGGTGCGGCGCCGCGCGGCGCGTACACGCGGTCCGGGGTCGACGTCGCCGCCGGCGACCGGGCGGTCGAGCTGATGCGGGCCGCGGTCGCCTCGACGCACCGGGTCGAGGTCGTCGGCGGCCTGGGCGGATTCGGTGGTGCGATCGCGATCCCGGCCGGGTACCGCGAGCCGCTGATCGTTTCGTCGACCGATGGTGTCGGCACAAAGACGGCCCTCGCCACGGCCCTTCGGCGCTGGGACACGATCGGCACCGATCTCGTCGCGATGTGCGCCGACGACGTCGTCTGCAGCGGCGCCGAGCCGCTGGCGTTCCTCGACTACGTCGCCGTAGGACGACTGGACCCCGACGCCGTGGCGGCCCTCGTGGGCGGCGTGGCCGATGGCTGCCGCGAGGCCGGCTGCGCGCTCGTCGGTGGCGAGACCGCCGAGCACCCCGGGCTCATGGAGCCGGGCACGTTCGATCTCGCCGGGACGTGCATCGGCGTTGTGGAGCGGGCCGATCTCCTCGACGGGACGGCGGCTCGGGCGGGCGATGTCATCCTCGGCCTCCCGGCCTCGGGGCTCCACTCGAACGGCTTCTCGCTCGTCCGCTCGCTCCTCAGCGAGTGGGACATCCCGCTCGACCGGCCGTACCAGGAGCAGCTCGCCCGGACCCTGGGCGACGCGGCCCGGGATGAGGCGGTCGCGGCCGAGCCGAAGAACGCACTTTCGACGGTCGGCGACGTGCTCCTGGCGCCGACTCGCATCTACGCCCGGGACGTGCTGGCGCTGCGGAGCGCCCTTCGCGCGGCCGGGCACGACCTGCGCGGTGCCGCCCACGTCACCGGCGGCGGTCTCCCCGGGAACGTGCCACGCGCGCTGCCCGAGTACCTGGGAGCACGGATCGACCCTGGCCGCTGGCGGATGCCCTCGGTCATGCGCATCTTTGGCGCCCTCGGCGGCCTGGACGAGATCGAGCTCCGGGCGACGTTCAACGGCGGCATCGGGATGGTCGCCGTCGTCGGGCCCGAGGCTGTCGAGGCCGCTCGGGCGGCCCTGCCCGACGCCGTCGCGATCGGCGCGGTGGCGTCGGTCGCCGAGTTCGGCGGCAAGAGGTACCTCGAGTCGTGATACGCGTGGTGTCACGAGGCGGCTCGGCGTGCGGACCACGGGCGCCACACAGCGCCCGCGGCTGGTCGCGCCCGATTTCCGCACCGGAAAGGGCCCAATGACACGAGACGTGTCAGCGCGCCGCGGGATCGTAGTTGCCGTCTCGGGCGCGGGGAGCAACCTGCGGGCTCTCCACGCGGCCGCGACCCGCGGCGAGCTTGGGGCGGAAATCGCCCTCGTCGTGGCCGACCGGGCGTGCCCGGCGCTGGAGTGGGCGGCGGAGCTGGGGATCGAGACGGCGCTCGTGCCCGGGGGGGCCGACGCCACGTTCGCGGAGACGCTTGCGGCCGCCGAGATCGACCTCGTCGTCCTCGCCGGCTACATGCGAATCGTCGGGCCGGCGACGCTCGGGGCATTCGACGGCCGGATCGTCAACACCCATCCGGCGCTCCTGCCGGCGTTCCCGGGCGCACACGCGGTCCGAGATGCCCTCGCCGCGGGCGTGCGGGTCACCGGCTGTACGGTTCACGTCGTGACCGAGGTCCTCGACGGCGGACCGATCCTGGCCCAGGAGGCCGTGCCGGTCCTGCCCGGCGATGACGAGGCGACGCTGCATGCTCGGATCAGGGCGGTCGAGCATTGGCTTCTGCCGGCCGTCGTCGCTCGACTCGTCGCCGAGCGGGCCGGCGCCGGTACCGAGCCACCAACCCCGCGCCGAGCGCTCCTCTCGGTCAGCGACAAGACCGGGCTCGTCGACCTGGGGCGGGGGCTCCTCGGCCTGGGCTTCGAGCTCGTGTCCACCGGCGGCACGGCGCGGACCCTGCGGGACGCGGGCCTGCCCGTCACCGACGTCGCGGCCGTGACCGGCTTTCCTGAGATGCTCGACGGCCGGGTGAAGACGCTCCATCCCCGGATCCACGCCGGGATCCTCGCCGACCGCCGGCTCGAGGCCCACCGCGAGGCCCTCGCGGCTGCCGCGATCGCCCCGTTCGAGCTCGTCGTCGTCAACCTCTACCCGTTCGCCGCGGCCGCCGCGCGCGAAGGGATCACGCTCGACGAGCTGGTCGAGGAGATCGACATCGGCGGACCCTCGATGGTCCGCGCGGCGGCGAAGAACCACGCCAGCGTCGCGATCGTGACGTCGCCGGCCCGCTACGGTGAGGTCCTCGAGGCCCTCGTCGCGGGCGGCGGCGAGGTGCTCTCGGGCGGGGTCCGGGCTGCGCTGGCCGTGGAGGCCTTCGCCCACACCGCCGCCTACGACGCCCGGATCAGCGTCGAGCTGCCGGTCCGGATGGCGGACGCCGGGATCGAGCTGCCCGATTGGCCGGGCCTGCCCGGCGCGTCGGACCCGTATCCGCCGACGCTGACGGTCGCGCTCGAGAAGGTCGAGACCCTGCGCTACGGCGAGAACCCCCATCAGCCGGCGGCTCGCTACCGGCGGCCAGGTCCTGACGCCGAGTCCGGTCCCTTCGCGTCCGGTGAGCCGCCGCTCCAGGGCAAGGCCCTGTCGCACAACAACGTCCTCGATGCCGCCGCCACGGCGAACGTCGCGCGCCAGCTCCGGGGCAGCGCCTGCGTCATCGTCAAGCACACGAACTCCTGTGGCGCGGCCGAGCGGCCGACCCTCCTCGAAGCGTGGCAGGCGGCCCTGGCCGGCGACCCGGTCTCGGCCTTCGGCGGGGTTGTGGCCCTGACCGGCGTCGTCGATCGTGCCGTCGCGGAAGCGCTCGTCTCGATCTTCCTCGAGGTCGTCGTCGCGCCCGGCTTCGATGAGGCCGCCCGTGAGGTCCTGGCGTCGAAAGCCAACCTCCGGCTCATCGTCGATCGCTCGCTCGATGGCTCGGGCGTAGTCGCGCGGCATTCGCCGAGGGCCAGCCTCCGGACGGCCGGCGGCGCCGTCCTCGTCACCGAGCCTGACGTCCAGCCCGACGACCAGACCACGTGGACGGTCGCGACGAAGCGCCCACCGACCGACCCCGAGCTGGCCGATCTCGACCTTGCCTGGCGGCTGTGCCGCGGCATCTCCTCGAACTCGATCGTCCTCGTGAAGGGCGGCGCACTCATCGGGATGGGCTCAGGCCAGGTGTCCAGGGTCGACGCCGCCCGCCAGGCGGTCGAGAAGGCCCGCCGCTTCGCCGGCGACGCGGCACTCCACGGCGCGGCCTGTGGATCAGATGCCTTCTACCCATTCCCCGACGCGGTCGAGGTCTGCCTCGAGGCCGGCGTCAGCGCCTTCGCCCAGCCCGGCGGCTCGATGCGCGACGCCGACGCGATCGCCGCCGCCGACGCCGCCGACGCCACGATGCTCATCACCGGCGTTCGCCACTTCCGGCACTGAGAGCAGCGTCGAGTCTCCGACCCGCTATGATCCCGGCCATGTCGCACCGGAGCTCGATGGCGATGCCGGGGCGGCTACGGACGAGCGCCACGGCCTGACCGCGCGAGCGGCCTGACCGGGCACTCGGCCCGTCGGCCGCCGAATCTCGTCCTGCCGATCGGTAGAGATCGGCCTCGCTCCGCCGCCCATCCGCGGCCTCCCGAGGTACCCCACGATGCCCGACCGACCCCGCTACTACCTGACGACCGCCATCGCCTACGCCAATCACAAGCCCGGCCTCCACACCCTGTACGAGGTGATCGGGGCCGACGTCATCGCCCGCTGGCACCGCCTGAAGGGCGACGACACCCGCTTCCTGACCGGCACCGACGAGCACTCGGTGAACATCGCGATCCGTGCCGCCGAGGAAGGCCTGGAGCCAAAGGCGTTCGTCGACGCCCGCGTCGCCGAGTTCATCGAGGCTGAGTCGGCCCTCGGGATCTCGCCCGACCGCTTCATCCGGACGACCGACCCGGATCACGTCGCGGCGGCCCAGGAGATGGTCCGCCGGGCGCACGCCAACGGCGACATCTACCTCGGCACGTACGAGGGCTGGTACTGCCCGAACGAGGGCTTCAAGGCCAACAGCGACCTCCACGAGACGGCCGGCGGCTGGCAGTGCCCCAACCACCCCGACGTGCCCCTCCAGTGGCTGACCGAACGGAACTGGTTCTTTCGGCTGTCGGCCTACCAGGAGCGCCTCGAGCGCTGGTTCCTCGACAACCCGGGCGCCGTCCAGCCGGACTTCCGGCGCAACGAGATGCTCGGCTTCATCCGGGGCGGCCTCGAGGACTTCTCGATCTCCCGGGCCGGTGCGACGTGGGGCATCCCGTTCCCGATCGGCGAGGACGGCCAGACCGCCCAGCGCGAGGACGGCTCCTGGGACCCGGAGGCCGGCACGATCTACGTCTGGTACGACGCCCTCATCAACTACATCACGGGTGCCGGATTCCCGGGCGACGCGACGTCGTTCCAGAAGTGGTGGCCGGCCGATCTCCACGTCATCGGCAAGGACATCGCCCGGTTCCACACGATCTTCTGGCCGGCG
>DASWGY010000052.1:0-4984 GCA_036393495.1 Candidatus Limnocylindrales bacterium | reverse complement strand
TCGATTACGCCGCACATGAAGTTTCAGGCGCAGGCGTACATTTTGACGAAGGAGGAGGGGGGGCGGCACACGCCGTTTTTCTCGGGGTACCGGCCTCAGTTCTTCTTTCGCACGACGGACGTGACGGGCACGGCGTCTCTTCCGGCGGGAGTGGAGATGGTGGTGCCCGGGGACACGGTGTCTCTGGAGATCAACCTGATCACACCCATCGCGATGGAGAAGGGACTTCGCTTCGCCATCCGGGAGGGTGGCCGGACCGTCGGCGCCGGGGCGATCACGAGCATCGCCGAGTAACCGATGGCCAAGCAGCGCATCCGCATCCGCCTCAAGGCCTACGACCACCGACTGCTGGACCAGTCGGCGGCCCAGATCGTCGAGACGGCCCAGCGCACCGGCGCCGACATCGTCGGCCCGGTGCCGCTGCCGACGCGGATCGAGAAGTTCACCGTCATCCGCTCGCCGTTCATCGACAAGGACAGCCGGGAGCAGTTCGAGATCCGCACCCACAAGCGGCTCGTCGACATCCTGGATCCCTCCTCGAAGACCGTGGATGCCCTCATGCGTTTGTCGCTGCCGGCCGGCGTCGACATCGAAATCAAGATGTAGTGCGATGTCGATTGGACTGATTGGCCGCAAAGTCGGCATGACGCAGGTCTTCAAGGACGACGGGACGATGGTCGCGGTGTCCGTGCTCGAGGTCGCCCCCAACACGGTCACCCGTCTCCGCACGGCGGAGCGCGACGGCTACACGGCGGTCCAGCTCGGCACGGACGAGAAGAAGAAGCTCACCAAGCCCAGGGCCGGCCAGCTCAAGGGCCTCCCGTCGGTGTCGACACTCCGCGAGTTCCGCCTTGACGACCTCGCCGGCTATGAAGTCGGACAGGCGATCGCGGTCGGCGATCTGTTCGCGCCGGGCGACCTCGTCGACGTCACCGGCGTCTCGAAGGGCAAGGGCTTCGCCGGCCACATCAAGCGCCACCACTTCCACCGCGGCCCCAAGACCCATGGTTCCGACCATCACCGCGAGCCCGGCTCGATCGGTCCGGGCACGACACCCGGTCGCGTCTACAAGGGCGTCCGGATGGCCGGCCACATGGGCGACGCCCAGGTCACCACCAAGAAGGTCAGGGTCGTCAGCGCCGACGCGGACAAGAACCTCCTCCTGCTGCAGGGCAGCCTTCCGGGCGCCCGCGGCAGCCTGATCCTCGTGAAGAAGGCCTGACCGATGCCCCAGACCACGCTCTACGACAAGACCGGCAAGGACGTCGGCAGCGTCGAGCTCAGCGACGAGCTGTTCGCGGCGCCGGTCAATGTCGCCGTCCTCCACCAGGTGGTGACGGCCCAGCTGGCCGGGCGCCGGATCGGGACCCACGACACGAAGACCCGGGGCGAGGTCCGCGGCGGCGGTCGCAAGCCGTACCGCCAGAAGGGCACCGGCCGGGCCCGGCAGGGGTCGAAGTCGGCGCCGCAATACCGTGGCGGCGGAGCCGTCTTCGGGCCGCACCCGCGCTCCTACGAGCAGCGTTTGCCCCGGAAGATGCGGCGCCTTGCCCTGCGCGGCGCCCTGACCGCCAAGCTCGGCGACGCGGCGATTCGGGTCGTCGACGCCTTCGCCCTCGAGCGCATCAGGACGCGCGACTTCGCGGGCATCCTGGCCGCCCTCAACGCGACCGGTCGGGTCCTCGTGGTTGCCCCGGCCGGCGACGACCAGCTCCGCCTGTCGGCCCGCAACCTGCCGACGGTCGAGGTGATCCTCGCCGATTCGCTCAACGTGGTCGACCTCATCAAGGCCGACACGGTCGTCATCGAGCAGCCGGCCCTCGCCCGGATGGAGGAGGTGTACCGGTGAGCGCCCTGACCGCCCCGGAGATCATCCTCCGGCCCGTCATCAGCGAGAAGTCGATCGACGAATCGAGCCGCGGCAAGTACACCTTCGCGGTCCACCCCGACGCCAACAAGATCCAGATCAAGGCGGCGATCGAGGAGCTCTACAAGACCGACAAGGTCACCGTCGTGGCCGTCAACGTCCTGACGAAGCAGCCCCAGAAGAAGGTCACCGGCACCCGCCGTGGACGGGTCACGGGGCGCATCTCGGGCTGGCGCAAGGCCGTCATCACCCTGGCCCCCGGCCAGAAGATCCAGTTCTTCGAGGGGGTCTAGGCGATGCCGCTGCGAAGCTACAAGGCCACCTCACCCGGGCGCCGGGGGATGACCCGCTCGACGTTCGAGGAGATCACGACCGATCAGCCGTTCAAGCCGCTGCTCGAGCCCCAGAAGCGGGGGTCCGGTCGAAACAATGCCGGCCGGCTCACCGTCCGCCACCGCGGCGGCGGGGAGAAGACCCACTATCGGCGGATCGACTTCAAGCGCGACAAGCACGGCGTCCCGGCCCGGGTTGCGACGGTCGAGTACGACCCCAACCGCTCGGCCCGGATCGGCCTCCTTCACTACCGCGATGGCGAGAAGCGCTACATGCTCCTGCCTCACGGCCTGAAGGTCGGCGACGTCGTCCTGTCCGGACCAGAGGCCGAGGCGCGGGTCGGCAACGCCCTGCCCATCGCCAACATCCCGCTGGGCACGACGATCCACAACATCGAGCTCGTTCCGGGCAAGGGCGGGCAGATCGTCCGGTCGGCCGGCACGTCGGCCCAGCTCCTGGCCAAGGAGGGCGAGTACGCCCAGGTCCGCCTGCCGTCGGGCGAGGTCCGCCGGGTCAGCATCCGCTGCATGGCGACCGTCGGCCAGGTCGGCAACCTCGACCACGAGAACCAGAACCTCGGCAAGGCCGGTCGGGCCCGCCACATGGGCCAGCGGCCCGAGGTCCGAGGCGTCGTCATGAACCCACGCGACCATCCGCACGGCGGTGGCGAGGGCAAGTCCCCGACCGGGATGCCGCCCAAGACGCCGTGGGGCAAGCCGGCGATGGGCTATCGCACGCGGCGCGGCAAGACCACGTCGCGCGTGATCGTCCGATCGCGCCATCGCAAGTAAGGGAGGAGGCAGACCAGGATGTCCCGTTCCATCAAGAAGGGCCCGTTCGTCGAGGCCCGCCTCCTCGGCCGGATCGAGGAGATGAACCAGCGCAACGAGAAGCGGGTCGTGAAGACCTGGTCTCGGGCGTCGGTCATCTTCCCGACGTTCATCGGCCACACCGTCGCGGTCTACAACGGCCGCAAGCATGTCCCGGTCTACGTGACCGAGAACATGGTCGGCCACCGGCTCGGTGAGTTTGCCCCGACCCGCACCTACCGCGGGCACGGCAAGCACACCGACCGATCCGTGAGCCCGAAGTAGGAGCCGTCGACGTGCGTGTCTCCGCCACCGCCAAGTACCTCCGCGGCTCCACCCGGAAGGCCCGCCTCGTCGTCCAGGCGATCCGGGGTCGATCCGTGGAGGAGGCCGCCGCCGTCCTCCGCTTCATGCCCCAGCACGCCGCGAAGGACGTCGCCAAGGTGCTCAAGAGCGCCGCGGCCAACGCCGAGAACAACCTCAACCTGCCGGCCGACGAGCTGGTCGTCCTCGATGCCCGGGCCGACGAGGGCCCCACGATCAAGCGCTGGCGCCCGCGGGCCCAGGGTCGGGCGTTCCCGATCCACAAGGCCCAGACCCACATCACCGTGACCGTCGGAAACCGGGAGGACTAGCACATGGGACACAAGGTCCACCCGTATGGCTTCCGCCTCGGGGTGACGCGCACCTGGACCGCCAAGTGGTACCAGGACAAGGAGTACACGACCCTCCTCAAGGAGGACATCGCCATCCGCGAGCTGGTGAGCCGGCGGCTCGCCAACGCCAGTGTCAGCGGCCTCGAGATCGAGCGCAACTTCGGCCAGGTCACCGTGACGGTGCACACGGCCAAGCCCGGCATCGTCATCGGCAAGGGCGGCCAGAACGTCGAGATCCTGCGCCAGCAGATCGGCGCGCTCACGAAGCGCAAGGTCAAGCTCGAGATCAAGGAGATCCGCCAGCCGGAGCTCGACGCCTACCTCGTCGCCGTCAACATCAGCCAGCAGCTGACCCGCCGGATCGCCTTCAAGAAGGCGATGAAGCAGGCCATCCAGCGGTCGATGAAGGCAGGTGCCAAGGGCGTCAAGATCATGGTCGCCGGTCGCCTCGGCGGCGCCGAGATGGGCCGCCGCGAATGGGACAAGGAAGGCCGCATCCCGCTCGGCACGCTCCGGGCCGATATCAGCTACGGCCAGGTCCACGCCCACACCACGTATGGCCGGATCGGCGTCAAGGTCTGGATCTATCGCGGCGACTTCGCGCCTGAGCGCCCGGTCGCGCCGCCCCAGGCCGCCGTCGGGCAGGGGGCCTGACCAATGCTCCTTCCCCGACGCGTCAAGCACCGCAAGGTGATGCGAGGCCGGATGTCCGGCATCGCCAAGGGCGGCCACTTCGTCGCCTTCGGCGAGTACGGGCTGGCGACGACGGAGCCGGCCTGGATCACCAGCCGCCAGATCGAGGCCGCGCGACGCGCGATGACCCGCTCGGTCAAGCGCGGCGGCAAGATCTGGATCCGGGTCTTTCCGGACAAGCCCGTGACGAAGAAGCCGGCCGAGACCCGGATGGGCTCGGGCAAGGGCGCGCCCGACCACTGGGTCGCCGTCGTCAAGCCCGGCCGGATCCTGTTCGAGATGGCCGGCGTCGGCCGCGACGAGGCGACCGAGGCGATGCGCCTTGCCAGCCACAAGCTGCCCGTGGCGACGCGCGTCGTCGTCCGCGACTCCGCCCTGATGGAGGGCCCCGACGATGGACATCGGTAAGATCCGCGAGCTCTCTGATGCCGAGCTAGAGTCGGCCCTGCGCGACGCGAAGCAGGACCTCTGGAGCGCCCGGTTCGCGCTGTCCACCCGACAGCTCAATGACACGAGCACGATTCCGCAGACCCGCCGACGGATCGCCCGGATCCTCACGGTCCAGCGCGAGCGGCTCACCGCGCGGACGGCTCCGGCCGGCCGGAAGTCGGCGTGAGGGATCGATC
>DASWGY010000051.1:0-9333 GCA_036393495.1 Candidatus Limnocylindrales bacterium | reverse complement strand
GTCGAGATCCTCGTCGCGACCCCGGGGCGACTGCTCGACCACGTCGGCCAGAAGGGCGTCAACCTCGGCCAGGTTGAAGTCCTGGTCCTCGATGAGGCCGACCGGATGCTGGACATGGGCTTCCTGCCGGACATCCAGCGGATCATCGCCCTGCTCCCCGGACGTCGCCAGAACCTGATGTTCTCGGCGACCTTTTCGGACGACATCCGGCGCCTCTCGGGGACCATCCTGCGGAACCCGGCCACGGTCGAGGTCGCGCCCCGGAACACCGCCGTCGAGACGGTCCGCCAGCTCGTCTACCCGGTCGATCGCGATCGCAAGGAGGCGCTCCTGGCCCACCTCATCGCCCAGAACGAATGGCGCCAGGTCCTCGTCTTCACCCGGACGAAGATCGGGGCGACGCGACTCGCTACCTACCTCGACCGGCGCGGGCTCGAGGCCGTCGCCATCCATTCGGATCGGACGCAGCCCGAGCGAACTCGGGCACTCGAGGGCTTCAAGAACGGGTCCGTCCGGGTCCTGGTCGCGACCGACGTCGCGGCCCGCGGCCTCGACATCGAGGACCTGCCCCACGTCGTGAACTTCGAGCTCCCCTGGGAGCCCAACGACTATATCCACCGGATCGGGCGGACGGGTCGGGCCGGTGCGACCGGCGACGCGATCAGCCTCGTCTCGATCGACGAGGCAGACCTCCTGCGGGGCGTCCAGCGGCTGCTTAAGCAGGCCATCCCGTGGACGGTCGAGGCCGGCTTCGTGCCAGACCGCAACGCCGAGCCGGAGCCGCTCCGGGGACCGTCGACCGGGCGACCGGGTCGGACCCACCACTACGCTCACCGGAGCCCCGGTCGGCCGCACTCCCGGAGCGGCTCGCGGGGCTGACCGCCGGCTCGAAGGTCAGGCCAGGGGCCGGCCCGCCGCGGTGAGGAACTGGGCCCCGGGGAAGAAGTAGCCGAGGTCGATGTCGGCGGCAACCCGATCGACGGCGTAGCGGTTCACGAACGCATGGGGCCGCTCCACGCGGCCGGCGTCGGGTCGATCGAGGAGCTCGAGGCGGACCTCGCGAAGCAGGATGAACGGGCCCCCTGGCCGGGACAATGCCCGCCCGGGATCGAAGCCCGGCAGGGTCGGCAGCTCACCGCTGACCCGATACGGCCCGAGGTCGAGCTCGACCGAGTGCCAGGCGGCGTGGACCGGCAGCTCCTGCTCGTCGGAGCACACCACGAGCAGCTCGTCCGCCTCGAGGTGGACGCGGCCGCGGGGCTCCGCCGCCCCGCTCGCGAGCGCATACCAGGTCGTCTCGTCGAGGTCGACCGGCTGCTCCGATTCGAGCTCGTCTCGCGGCGACCACGGCGGCCGGACCGCGCCACTGGCGATCCCCCCGGTGGTGAAGGCCTCGATCTGCATCTTCGCCCCCAGCGATGTCCCGGCATCGTCCTGCCTGCCTCGCGCGCGCGACAGGGCCCATCGGTACCGGCACGGTGGGGCGGAGGTACGGGCGGCCTCGAATCCGGTGCCACGCTGCACCGGGCGGTGACGCGGTCAGCCGTGGCGGGCGCTGACCATCGTCTCGCGAGGCGCCACGATCGAGAGCAGGTCTACCAGAATCGGGGTCGCATCGAAGCGACTCTCGTTGGTGACGATCGCGATCCCGATTCCGGCCACCGGGAACCAGCGCAGGATGCTCCGGGCCCCGACGAGCCGGCCCGAGTGCCCGTACGTGACGCGGCCGTCGATCATGAAGGCCTGGACACCCAGCCCATACGGGTAGCCCGGCGCCAGCAGCCGCGTCACCGCCACGTCCCCGAGCATCAGGTCGAGGAGCTCGGGCGGCAGGACCTCGCCGCCGTAGAGGGCGGCTCCCCAGCGCGCGAGATCGGCGGCGCTCATCGCCAGCGAGCCGGCAGCGCCGGTCGCTGTGGTGATCGAGGTGAACGGCCGGATGGCGGTCCCGTCGGTCACGTCCCGGGGCGCGGCCTCCAGGCGAATCGAGGTGTAGCGGTACGCCGTCGGGAGCTCGGTGACCGGCGGTTCGAAGCCCTGGTACGACGCGCTGGCCAGCCCCAGCGGCTCGAAGAACCGGGCCCGCAGCTCCTGGGCCAGCGTCCGTCCCGTGACCTGCTCGACGATGAGGCCAAGCAGGACGTAGTTCGTGTTCGCGTAGCGATAGCCGACCCCGGGCGCAGCGACCGGGCGGGCCGCATAGGCGAGGGCCTGGGCGGGCGTCCAGACGGCCCGTGGATCCGCCCGCACGGCCGCATCCAGCTTCGTGCTCGTCAGGTAGTCACCGAGCCCGCTGGTATGGTCGAGGAGCATCCGGATCGTGATCCGCGGATCGATGGCGGCGCCGCCGACCCGAGTCGTCGGCAGGAGGTCGGCCGGGGCATCGTCGAGGGCCAGCCGGCCCTCGTCGACGAGCAGGAGCACGTCCGCGGCGACGAAGGTCTTGCTCACCGACGCGATCGCGAAGGGCGTGTCCGGGGCCAGGGGCCGGCTCGTGGCCAGGTCGGCGACGCCAGAGACGCCGGTCCAGATCCGCCCGTCGGGAAAGATGACGCTGGCCTGGATCCCGGGGGCAGCGATCGCCGCTCGCCCCGCGTCGAGCGCCGCCTGGAGCCGATCGACGACGCCGGGCGCATCGAGCCCTGTCGGTCGTGGCGTCGGCGCCGGGGTCGGTGGGGATGTCGGCGTGGGGACGGCTGTCGCGCTCGGCGTGGGCAGGGCGCTGGGCAGGGCCGTCGGCGTCAGCGGGGCCGTCGGCGTCGCGGCGGCCACCGGGTTCGTCGTGCCCGCTCCGGGTCCGGTCACCAGCCCCGTCCCGATCGCGAACGTAACAACGACCACGAGGCTCAGGGCGGCGGTTGCGACCAGGGTCAGGCGGCGCATTGGCGGTCGGGCGGCCCTCGCGGCGGCGGAGCGTTGATGATGCGACGATACCGCGACCCGTCACGTGACCCGGCGGGACGTGGCGGGCGGAGGCAGGCATGACAGAGGTGACCCGGGCGGGCGTGTCCCCCGGCGCGACGTCCGGCGCGACGTCGGGTGAGACCGTCCGCGCGCCGGCGCTCCTGCGCGAGGTCGGCCTGCGACCCGACGGCCCGGTCGTGTGGGGCCGTCCGCTCACGACGCGCGCCGCCGGCCTCTATCTCGTCGAGCTGGCGGAGCCGCCGCCGCGCCCGCCCCTCGAGCTCATTCGCGTCGGGAAGTGGCTGGAGCGCGTCGCCGAGCTCCGGCTCGACGGCGAGCGACCGACGTCCAAGGCCCTCGCCGCCCGCCTCGGGTCGTTATGGCTACCGACGTCCGCGGTCCTGTATGCCGGTGCGACTTCACGGAGCCTCGGCGGGCGGGTCCTCGCGCTGGCCCATCACGTCCCCGGCGATCGCCAACCCCATGCCGACGGCCACTGGCTCCATCTCCTCACGGGCATCGAGCGGGCCCGCCTGTGGTTCGCCGAGACCGAGGCGGTGGAGGAGTACCTCGACGCCGTCCTGGATGCCTTCGCGGCGGCCGTGGGCTCGTCCGTGCCGGCGGGTCGACCGGAGGGCTCCCTCATCCTGCCGTGGGCCAACCTGCGGCGCCCGACGGGCGAACGCCAGGTCCACGGGATCAGCGGGTCGCTGCTGCCGGATACGACGGCGCCGCCGGCGCCGCCAACCCGGGTCGTCGACGTCCCGCCCGGCGACGCCGAGGGAGCCCGGCTCGAGGAACGGGGCACCGGCAGCGTCCGGCGGGGGCCCGCTCGCGCGAACCGGGTGAACCCTGCAACCGTGGCGGCCCCCTCGGCAGCGCCCGCGCCCTCGGCGGCGCCTGCGCCGTCGGCAGCGCCCGCCCCTGCGCCGCGCCGCCCACGCTCGAGCTCGCAGCCCGCGGTCCCACCCTCGGCCCGGGCGGCGCCGGTCCCCTTGACGGCCGAGGCGCTGGCTCGCCTCGAGGCCGAGCTCGACGAGCTGACCCGGCTGCGACGCCCAGAGGTTGTCGCCCGGATCAAGGCTGCCCGGGAGCTCGGCGACCTCCGCGAGAACGCCGAGTACCAGGCGGCACGCGAGGAGCAATCGTTCCTCGAAGGGCGCATCCGCCTCCTCGAGGATCGACGCCGGCACGCCGTCCTGATCGACGTCGCCGCGGGCACCGGCGTTGCAGGCGGAGAAGTGATGGCCCCCGGTCGCGCCCGTCTCGGTTCGACGGTAGTCGTGGAGCACGATGGCGAGACCGTCGTCTACGGTCTCGTGGGATCCACGGAGTCCGATCCCGCGGCGGGGCGGATCAGCGTCGATTCGCCGGTCGGCGCGGCCCTCCTGCGCGCGGCAGCCGGCGACGACGTCGATGTCCAGACGCCGCGGGGCGTCATGCGCTATCGGGTCGTCGAGGTCCGTTGACTAGCCGGGCTGGCGTCGCCCCAGCAACCCACCGGCGAGGAGGATGACGCCGAGGGCGACGATTGCGCCGGCGAGGAGCGTCTCCGCCCCGGCGAAGGCCGCCCCATTGAGCCCGAGGACGCCCTCGAAGAAGAGGCCGAACCCGAGGAAGAGGGCGAGACCGACACCGAGGATCGGCAAGCCGCCCCTGGCGAACTCGGGCTGACCGGTGATGAAGCCATAGACCACGAGGCCGAGGCCCACGCCCCCCGGCGCGACGAGCGCCCAGGCGTAGGCCCACGTCGCATACAGGTCGGTCGCGTTCTGGAAGGCGAGGACGATCCCGACCATCGTGACGATTCCCGCGGGAACCGCCAGGCCCGCGCCCGCCGGGCCCCGAGCGCTCACGGCCAGGGCAAACAGGAGCAATCCGGGAACGATGACGAAGAGCGGCCAGCCGATCTCGAGCGCATCGACACCGAGGGTCCGCCCGGCCAGGGCCAGCGCACCCAGGAGCACCAGCAGCCCCCCGAGGACCATCATCGCGCGCTGGTCGATCGGTCTCGTCTCCATCCCCGTCTCCTCTCCGTGCCGTTGAACCACGGTAGGATGCGCGCTGCGTCTCCGCAATCCCAACCGCCGAACGGCCCGTTCAGGAGAGTCCGAATTCCGTGCGCCCCCCCATTGCCCGCCACCTCGGTCCGTCCCTCGTCCTCGGCGTCCTGCTCGCCCTTGCCGGATGTGGCGGCAGCGCCACGCCCCCACCGTCGTTCCCGCCCGGGGCCATCGTCGTGACGACCGAGAACCGGCTCTTCGACACGTCGGAGCTGCACGTCCCGGCGGACGAGCGGTTCTCGCTGGTGCTCGTCAACAAGGACGGCGATCCGCACAACATAGCCATCCGAACGAAGCCGGGCTTCGAGGGCGACGTCGTGTTCCGTCACGACCCCATCACCGCGACGACCGTCATCCTCGATGTCGGCCCGATTCGGGCCGGCACGTACCACTTCATCTGCGAGGTCCACCCGACGATGACCGGGATCGTGCTCGCCCAATGAGGCCCGCTGGGGCCGCCGGGGACGCTGCCCGCTGACCGGGCAGGCCTCCCCTAGTGCGGTGAGGCGGCGGAGTGGGGCACCGCGCTGCGGTCCGGCTCGCCCTCGACGACGAACTCGTCGATCGCGACCATCGGGTGGGAGCCGGCGCCGACGACCTCGACCCTGATGGTGTGCCGGCCAACCTCGTCGAAGGCCTGGCTGAAGATCCGGACCCGGGGCCGGAAGTGACGGGCGTAGGCGCTCAGCGTGCCGGCGAAGGCTCCGTCGATGTAGACCCGCGCGTCGCCCCGGGTCGGGCCGATCGGCCCGACGACCGAGATCACCGTCCCGGTGAAGGTGAAGGTGGCCGATTCGCCGGCGGCGGTCGCGTATCGGACGAGCCCGCCGTTGTAGCGCGAGTACCCGGCTTCGGCCCAGCCGTCCGAAAGGGCGATGACGCCGCTGGAGTCGTCGTACGCCCGGCCGGTGAAGGTGGCGATCCCCCAGCCCTCCGGCCGGGCCGGCAGGAGCGGCTCGCCGATCCGGCTTAGGATCCGGTTGACGTAGTGGCGCGAGAAGTCCGACCAGTTGTCGGGGTTCAGGTCGCCGTCCCCGGTCAGCCACCAGTGGGCGACCGGCGCCCAGGCGCCGAGCCAGCCGTAGAGGGCGGTGACCTTGCGCCGAGCCACGAATTCCTGGTTCGCCGGCGAGGGCGGTGCGTCCGCATCGCCGAGGTAGCGTCTCGCCCAGGCCCGCCAGTTGGCGGGCATGATCTGGTACTTGCCGTAGGCGCCGCTCGTCGCGTTCACGGCCTCGTAGCGACCGTTCGATTCGACCGCCCCGAGCGCGGCCAGGAACCGGTCGATGTTCGGCGGATCAGCCGCCCGGGCCGGGGCGGGACCGACGAGACCGATGAGACCGATGAGGACCACGGCGACGACGAGGGCTGAAACGGTCGCGCGGAGGCGACCGGCGACGTCGGGCAATACGCCTCCTCCAGAGAGGGCATGGCAGGTTCGGGCGCGGATTCGGGAGGATAGCGGCGAGGTCCGGGTCCGGCAACCCAGGACGGGTCAGAGCGATCAGGGGCCGAGGCCGCGCAGGAACGACGCCACACGATCGAGAGCGTCGTCGAGGACCGGCTTGAGGGTGTGCCCGAGACGCGGATAGGTGACGAGCCGGGCGTCGGGCAGGAGCCCGACCGCCGTCCGGAGGAGCTCGATCCGGGCGAACGGATCCGATTCGCCGGACAGGAGGAGCACGGGGCAGGCGATCCGGGGCCAATGGGCGACCCGGGCCTCGGCGCGGTCCGGGGCGCCCGGTGGGTGGAGCGGGTAGCTGAACAGGACGAGGGCGGCGTAGCCGGTCTCGGGCTCCGCCGCGGCGAGGCTCGCGACCCGACCCCCGTAGGAGTGCCCGCCGACCGCCGACGTCGGCCCGGCCGGGACTGCCGCGCGCCAGACCGGAACCGCGTCCTCGGCCCGGCGCTTGGGGAGGTCGATGGCGATGGCCCGGATGCCGCGGGCAGCGAGGCCGGCGACGAAGGGCGCCATGCTCGCTGCGGTGCCGCTGGCGCCGTGGCCGAGGTGGAGGGTCCGCTCGAGGTCCATCGGCCACAGGGTACCTGTCGGATCCTGGCTGGCGGTTCGCTATGCTCGGCCAATGGACGAGCGGGCTCGGTGCTGGTGGGCTGGCGGCGGTGACCGGCCCGATCCGCGGATGGTCGCCTATCACGACACCGAGTGGGGCGTGCCGGTCAGCGACGACGTCGAGCTCTTTGAGCGCCTGTCGCTCGAAGCGTTCCAGGCCGGCCTGTCGTGGCAGACGATCCTCAACAAGCGGCCGGCGTTCCGGGAGGCCTTCCGCGGCTTCGACCCCGCGGTCGTGGCGAGCTTCGACGCTGCTGACCGGGCCCGGCTGCTGGCCGACGCCGGAATCGTCCGGAACCGGGCCAAGGTCGAGGCCACGATCGGGAATGCCCGGGCCTACCTGGCTGTCGTCGCCGAGCTCGGATCGTTCGACGCTTACCTGGTGACGATCGTCCCCCGACCGCCGGCGCGCCTCCCGAGGACCGCGGTTGCCGGATCGATCCCGGCCACGACACCAGTCTCGGACGCGCTCTCAAAGGACCTCAAGCGACGGGGCTTCCGGTTCGTCGGCTCGACGATCGTGTATGCCTTCATGCAGAGCGTCGGGCTCGTGGACGACCACCTGCCGGGCTGCTTCCGGTACCGCGGCTGAGGATCGCGCGGCCGCGCCGGTCGGTCGCGCGGCCGCGTCCGTCGCGCTCGCGCGGGCGCATACGGCCGACGACAGCCGCCGGCGGCCGCCGACGTCAGAGCTCGCGGCGGCGAAGCGAGATCGCGGCCACGGCCAGCACGATGACGACCCACGCGACGGCCCAGGCGAGGAGCGCCGGGTCGGGCGGCGTGGCGGCGAAGAACGGGTTGGCCTCGGCCAGGGGCTGGTCGCGGGCAGCGGCGATGACGATCGGTGGCTCGAGGCCATAGATGACGCCACGCCACAGGCCGTCGGTCGGCAGCAGGCCGCGCCCGACGTTGCCGACGATCGACAGGTCCACGGCCGGGTTGTCCGCGGCGATCGCGATCCCGACCCGCTCGATGGCCCCCGCCATCCACGACAGGCCGAAGGCGACCACGGCAGTCGCCCCGGCGCCGATCGGCGGCAGGCGGGTCGATAGCAGGAGGCTCAGGGTCAGGACGACGATACCCTCCCCGACCATCGCCGCGACCGGCATGACGACCGACGGCGGGCTGTAGCCCGAGACCTGGTCGACGACGACGATGGCAAGCACGGCCGACCCGGCCCCGTACGCTGCCAGGACCACGGTCAGGCCGAGCCACCGTCCCAGGAGGTACGACGTCCGCCGCAGGGGCCTGGCGAGGAGGGCCAGGGCGACCCCGGATTCGATGTCGCTCGCGATCGCCGGCGAGCCGAGGAAGGCCGCCGTCATGGCCAGCACGAAGCTGAACATGAAGGCGATGAAGATCAGGATCTGGGAGACGCCGAGCTGGACGGTCAGCTCCGGGGATCCCTCGGCCCGGGCCGCCGTGACCAGCCGATCGACGCCCCAGCCGGTGACCGCCACGGCGATCACGGCAAGGGCGGTGAGGACCCACAGGATCCGTCGCCGGGCGGCCTCGCCGACGGTGATCCGGGCGATCGTGATCACGGCGCCCGCTCCCGATCCGGGCCGCTGCCACGCTCCGTGGCGGTCGGCGGTCGGGCGCCGCCGATGAGCTCGAGGAAGCGCTGCTCGAGCGATTCGCGGCCCGACCGCACTGCGTGGACCCGGACGCCCATGCCGACCAGCGTCGCGACCACGTCGGGGATGCGCTCCCCGGGCAGCTCGCGGAGAACCAGCTCGTCAGCCTCGAGCCTCGGGTCGCCGAATCCGGCCAGCTCGCCGAGCGAGGCCGGCGCCAGCCGCTCGACCCGGATCCGCGTCTCCTCCTCGCCGAGGACGTGAGCCAGCGGACCCTCGGCGACGACCCGTCCCCGATCGACGATCGCCACCCGGTCGCAGACCTGCTCGACCTCGGACAGGAGATGCGAGTTCAGGAAGATCGCCGCACCCCGATCGCGGGCCGTCCGGAGGATGGCGCGGACGTCGATTCGGCCGATCGGATCGAGGGCCGAGGTCGGCTCGTCGAGGATGACCAGGGCCGGATCGCCGAGCAGCGCCACCCCCAGGCCGAGCCGCTGCTGCATGCCCTTCGAGAAGCCGGACACCGAATCCGATGCCCGGTCCGCGAGGCCGACCAGGCCGAGGACCTCGTCGATGGCTCGCGGCCGGCCGGCTCGCGGCAGGCCGATGAGGTCCGCGTGGAGCCACAGGACCTCGCGGGCCCGCAACCACGGCTGGTAGCGGAAGAGCTCGGGCAGGTACCCGACCCTGCGTCGCGCTTCCCGATCTCCGAGGG
>DASWGY010000050.1:0-3938 GCA_036393495.1 Candidatus Limnocylindrales bacterium | reverse complement strand
GACGCCCATCTCATCCGGGGCGACTACCCGGGCTTCTGGCCACCGGCCTTCCCGTTCACCCCCGGGCACGAGTGGGCCGGCGAGATCGCCGCCCTCGGCCCCGGCGCCGAGCGCTACGGCTGGGCCGTCGGGGACCGGGTGGCGGGCACCAGCCACGACGCCTGCGGGGTCTGCCAGAAGTGCGTCGAGGGCCGCTACAACCTGTGCGAGAACTACGGCGTCGCGGGCCTCCACAAGCAGTACGGCCACAACGTCACCGGGGCCGACGCGACCTACGTCGTCCAGGGCGTCAAGACGATCTTCCCGCTGCCCCCGGGTCTCGGCTTCGACGAGGGCGCCGTCATCGATCCCGCCTCGATCGCCCTCCACGTCGCCAACCGCGGCGGGATCGCGCCCGGTGACACGGTCGCGATCACCGGGGCCGGGGCGATCGGCCTCCTGGGCGCCGATGCCGCCCGCATCCGGGGGGCGGGCCGGGTGATCGTGGTTGGCCGTGGACAGCGCCTCGCCAAGGCAGCAGCCCTCGGCTTCGAAACGGTGAACACTGCGGCCGGCGATCCGGTGGGCGCGGTCCGGGCGATGACCGGCGGCTTCGGGGTCGACGTCACCCTCGAATGCAGCGGCGTTCCCGAGATGGTCGAGGACGCCCTCGAGATGCTCCGCCGCGGCGGACGATGCGCCGCCGTCGGGATCCCCACGGTCGGGGTCGAGATCGCGATGCAGCGCCTCGTCCTCGACGAGCTCGAGCTCGTCGGCTGTCGGGCCACCGCGGGCGAGATGCGGCGGGTGATGCCCCTCGTCGAGCAGGGCCGGATGCGCGTCCGCGACGTCATGACCCACGAATTCGGCCTGACCGAGTACGGCCAGGCCATGACGACCTTCAGCGACCCGGCGAGCGGCGCCATCAAGATCATCGTCCGGCCGTGAGGCCGAAGCGCCCCTCGGGACCGGCCGTGCCTGCCCACCGCGCGGCCGGTCCGGGGGCGCACCAGGAGAGCCGACCGGTGCCCTACGTCTACGACTGCGACCAGCTCACGGACCGTCCCTTCAGCGAGGTGACGGCGCTCCTCGGGGGCAAGGCCGCGAACCTCGCGGTCATGGCCGGCGAGCTGGGCCTGCCGGTGCCGCCGGCGTTCACCGTCACGACCGAGGCCTGTCGCGAGTACCTGGCCCACGGCTGGCCGGCCGGGCTCGACGACGAGCTGGCCGAGCACATGGATCGAATGGAGGCGTTGGTCGGCCACCGATTCGGGGATCGAGCCGATCCGCTCCTCGTCAGCGTCCGGTCGGGGGCGCCGGTGTCGATGCCGGGGATGATGGACACGATCCTCAACCTGGGCCTCAACGAGGTGACGACGGCGGGGCTGGCGGGCGCCTCCGGGAGCCCGGCGTTCGCGGCCAACTGCCGGCGCCGGTTCGAGGCGATGTTCTGCGACGTCGTCGGGGGCGAGACCGTCCCGCCAGATCCATGGGCTCAGCTGCGGGCCGCGGTCGAGGCCGTCTTCCGGTCGTGGAACAGCGACCGGGCCCAGACCTACCGGCGGCGGGAGGGGATCCCCGATGACCTCGGCACCGCGGTCACGGTCCAGGCCATGGTCTTCGGCAACCGCTCGGTCGATTCGGGGACGGGCGTGCTGTTCACCCGGAATCCCGCGACCGGCGCGCCCATCCTGTACGGCGACGTCATGTTCAACGCCCAGGGCGAGGACGTCGTCGCCGGGACCCACCGGACCGAGCCGATCTCGGCCCTCGACGAGCGACTACCGGCGGTGGGGCGCCAGCTGCGGGAGTACGCGACCGGGCTGGAGCGCCGCTACCGCGACCTCCTCGACATCGAGTTCACGATCGAGCACGGCCGCCTGTGGCTGCTCCAGTGCCGGATCGGCAAGCGCAGCCCCCAGGCCGCCCTCCGGATCGCGGTCGATCTGGCCGAGGCCCCCGATTTCGATGTGAGCCGCGAGGACGCGGTCCGGCGGGTCGTCGATCTGCTGGCCGATCCGCCACGCATCGCCGTCGAACGGCTCGCCACCGGGCCGGCCCTGACGACCGGCCTGGCGGCCTCGCCGGGCGTGGCCGCGGGCGCGATCGTGACGACACCCGAGGCCGCGGTCGAGGCTGCCGCCGATGGTCGGACGGTCATCCTCGTCCGGGCCGAGACCTCGCCCGATGACGTTCACGGGATGGCCGCCGCCGCCGGCATCCTGACGGCGTCGGGCGGGCTCGCGAGCCATGCCGCCGTCGTCGCCCGGGGCTGGGGGATCCCCGCCGTCGTCGGAGCCCGGGCGGTCGAGGTCGACGGCCACGGCATCCGGATCGAAGGCCGGCCACTCGATGTCGGCGACATGATCACCATCGACGGCGGGACCGGCGAGGTCTTCGCCGGCGCCGTGGCCGGCGCGACCGCGGTCGTGCCCGAGGCGGCGACCCTGCTTGCGTGGGCCGCCGAGCTGGGGATCCCGATCGGAGCTGGACCGGGCGTAGTCCCGGAAGCCACCCCGGCGCCGACAGCCACGTCGGCCTCACTCTCGACGCCCGCCGAGCCGGCAACCGACGAGGTTCTCGTTGCCCTCCTCGTGAAGGGCTACGCGACTGCCGACGCCCTCGGGATCGCCCTCCGCGCGAGCTCCGCGGCCGCCGGCCAGTCGCTCGACCGCCTGGTGGCGGATGGCCTGGCCGAGCCCGCCGCCGGGTCCTTCCGCCTCACCGCCGATGGGAAGGCCATCGCCCGCGAGCGGATCGCGGCCGAGGCCGCCGCCTGGGGGCCTGCCAACACGACCGCCGCCCTGGACGCGTTCCTGGCCCTCGACCGCCGGATGAAGGCGACCGTCACGGCCTGGCAGATGCGCGAGGTCGACGGGCAGCAGGCCATCAACGACCACCTCGACGCCGCGCATGACGCCCGCGTCATGGCCGACCTCGCGGCCCTCCACGCCGACGCCGACGCCTGGCTCGAGCCCCTCGTCCCGGGCCTGTCGCGGCTGGCCGCGTACCGCGACCGGCTGCGCGCTGCCAACGACGCGGCCCAGGCCGGCGACGGGCGTTTCGTGGCCTCGCCACGGGTCGACAGCTACCACTCCGTCTGGTTCGAGCTGCACGAGGACCTGATCCTCCTCGCCGGCCGGAGCCGGGCCGATGAGGTCGCCGCGGGTCGGGCTTGAGCGCTACCCGATCCGGCAGGGCCGGGCGCCGGTCGCCCCGATCAGGGCTGGACGATGATCTTGATGGCGCCGCTGGAGCGGTCGTTGAAGGTCGCCAGCGCGTCACCGAAGTCGGTCAGGGCGAAGTGGTGGGTGATCATCTCCCTGACCCGCATCGTGCCCTGTTCGACGAAGGGCATGACCCGTCGCATCTCGCCCGCGGTGGCCCGGCAGCCGACGAGCTCCAGCTCGTCGAGGACGAGGCGCTGCATCGCGATCTCGACCCCGACCGTGGGGATCCCGACGGCGGCGCATCGCCCGCCGCGGCGGAGCATCCCGAGCGCCCATTGGACGGTGACAGGAACACCGGCACACTCGAGGACAACATCCACCCCGAAGCCGGCGGTCATCGCCCGAACGGTGGCGACCGGGTCGCCCGAGGAAGCATCGACAGTCTCGAAGCCCATCTCGGCGGCTTTCGCCAGCCTGGCGGGATTGGGTTCGATCAGGATCATCCGGCCGGCCCCCCGGATGCGGGCGGCATCGCCCCCCAGGAGGCCGATCGCCCCGGCCCCGGTGATGGCCACCGTGTCACCGGGAGCGATGCCGCCGCGGTTGGCGACGTGGAGGGCGATGGACGCGGGGTCGATGACCGCACCCTCGTCGAAGCCCAGGCCGTCGGGCAGCGGGAAGATCGTCTTGACGCCCTGGACGACGTAGGTCGCGTCGGCCCCGGTGACGTTGTGGCCGTACTGCTTGTGGAGGCCCGCGACGCCGTAGTTCTCGCACAGGTTGTAGCGG
>DASWGY010000049.1:0-8390 GCA_036393495.1 Candidatus Limnocylindrales bacterium | reverse complement strand
CGGACTCGCCGTCGCGCCATTCGTCCTCCAGCCAGCGGGCGCCGACCTCCGAGTCGGCACGGCCGCGGATCCGGCCCTGGGCCCGGTAGCGAGCCCGCCAGTCGCGATGGAGCATGAGGTCGCCGTTGTGGCTGAAGCTGTAGCGGCCCGCGGGGTCGTCGAACGGCTGGGTGTCGGCCGGGCCGAGGGTCGAGAGCCGGGATGGGCGCCGGAGGTGGACGAGGGCAGACGTGGTCTCGTGGCGGCCGACGGCCTCGCGCTCCGGATCGTCGCGGAAGGCGCGTACGTCACGATGGCTGGAGATCCGGCCGTCGGCGTCGATCCACGCCGCGCCCCAGCCGAAGCCGGCGATCCCGAACCGCTCCAGACGCTCGGCGAGCTCCCACAGCGTATCGAGCCGGAACGGCTCCACCGCGCGGGCGATGAACTGCTCGCACATCGCCGCCGATCATAGCCGCCGGCCAGGGTGGCTTGACCGAGTTGACGGCTTCGTCCCTCGTCCGCGAGGGCCGGAAATGGTGGGCCCTCGGGGTGGCGATACTGATCGGGATCGCCCAGTTCGGCGTGGTCGCGCTCACGTTCTTCTTCGTCGCCTTCGGCTACGCTGGACGCAACCGGCCGACATGAGCCCCGCGGTCCCGATTCGACTCAGCCCTCGCGGATGATCGACTCGTACTCCGGGAAGTAGCGGCCGATCACGGCCAGGTCGAACCGTCGGAGGATCGATTCCCTGGGCTCGCGCTCGAGGAGGAACTCGAACGACCGTCGGACGAGGTCCGCTGGATCGATCGCTCCGGGCGCCAGGCGGGCGAGGTCCTCGCGTCCGACCCTGACCTCGTGGGCGGCGGCGCCGGCGTCGTCCGGTTCGACGGCCACGGTGCAGGTCCAGCCGTCGGCAGTCGTCTGGCAGCGAGCGTGAATCTCGGTCATCGGTCCCGATCCTGGCAGCTCGGGCACCAGTACGTCGCCCGGGGCAGGTCGGCGCCCTGCCGGGCGGATCGGATGAGCGTGCCGCAGCGGCGGCACGGGCGGCCGGCCCGGCGATAGACCCAGAGTGGGCCCGGGGCAAGCGGGCGGCGCGTCACCGGGTCCGTCGTCGTCACCCGTTCGGGGCCGCGCCGCCGAGCTGCACTCGCGACGAGGATCCGCCGGGCCGTGGCGATGAGCCGATCGAGCGTCGAGTCGTCGAGGTCGGCGACGTTGGCGAATGGATCGACCCGCTCCATGAACAGCGCCTCCGACTTCACGACGTTGCCGATCCCGGCGAGCGCTCGCTGGTCGAGGAGCGCCACCCCCATCTCGATTGCCGCCCGCTCAGGGTCGCGAAGCCGGCGTCGAGCCTCGTCCGCGTCGAAGGCCGTGTCCAGGAGGGCCGGTCCAAGCCGACCAAGGGACGGATGGAGAGCCTCCGCCCGGGTCTCGAACAGCTCCACGACCGGGGCATCGAAGCAGACCGCGACCGCGCCGGGCACCTCGAGGACCAGGACCGCCCGGCCGGCAGCCCGACGCCACGGCTCGCCCGGTCGGTAGCGGTGCCATGTCCCGCGCATCCGGAGGTGGGTTCGCAGCTCGAGGCCGTTGTCGAACCGGAGGACGAGGTTCTTGCCGAGCGCCACGACCTCGGTGATCTCGCTTCCAACGATCCGGTCGACCTTCGGTCCAGGCAATCTCGCCCGCGCGGCGGTCACGACCCGGCCGGCCAGGAACGGCCGCAGCCCGTCGGCGATCCGGGCGAGGGTGTCGCCCTCAGGCACGGAGGACGAGGCCCCGGTAGCCCGCGACGAATCCGCCACCGACGAGGGTGTCCCGGTGCGGCGACTGCCCGACCGGCAGCCCGTCGACCTTCGTCACGACGAGCTCGCGGTCCCGGCCCTCCCCGACGAGCCGGCGGAGGGCCGGGACGGCTGCGGCGGCCACGTCGGCGTCAGCGAACGCCGGCAGCGTCTGGAGGGTCCTGCCGCCGCGCTCCACGTACAGCGCGGCCACTCCGTCGACCAGGACCACCGACGCGCCGGCGGCCCGGGGCAGGGGCCGGCGATCGTCGTCGCCACGGCGCGGCCACGGAATCGCGGCGCCGTACGGGCTGGCCGGATCGGCCGCCGCGAGGACGTGCACGACCGCGGCCTCGCCGCGCCCGCCGGCCGGGTCGCGAACGGCGCGGAGCCGATCGATCGCACCGGCCAGCGCGAACTGGGCCGCCCCGAGGCCCTCGACGAAATAGCCGCGCCGGATCCGTCCGGCGTCCTCGAGCGCCCGAAGGATCGGATAGATGCCGGCGAACCCGCCCTCGAGGCCCTCGGCCATGACCGCCTCGCGGACGAGGACCCCGTGGCGGTCGAGCAGCGCCAGGGCCGTGGCATGGGCCCGCTCGGTCGGCGAGGCGGCCGCTCCACCGGCGAGCCTGGCGACATCGACGAGCGACCATCGTCCGGCCGCCTCGGGCGGCCCCAGGGCGGTCAGCCGGCCGGCGCGCGGTCGGGCCGTGGATCGCGCGGGTCGCTTCCAGCGAAGGGCCCGGAGCGGCGCGAACGTGTCATTCGTGACCTCGCCGGCCCAGACGAGGTCCCACAACGCGTCGAGGACCTCGCGATCGAGGCCGCCGCCGGCCGCGGCGTGGAGCTCGCGATAGAACGAGGCCCCGCGCCGGGCGAGGTGCTCCCGGATCGCCTCGTGTCGGGGACCGGACGGCCGCTCCACGCCGTCGGGCGACCCGACCGGGGCCAACGCTTCGCGACCGGGCCGGTGCAGCACGACCCGGCCATCGTCTCGACCGAGGCTCCCACGCCCCACCCAGGCGGCCTCGCCGAGGGCGCCGAGCTCGTCGAGCAGCCGCGGCTGGTAGCCCGGAATCCGAGCCGGCAGGACGTCGCGCTCCAGGACGGATGCCGGAATCGCGACGCCCGAGAGCTGGTCGACGACCTCGGCCAGGCGCTCGAGGGCGGCCGTCCCGCGCAGCGGCGGCAGCGACTCCCCTACCGCCGCGACCCCCTGCCAGGCCGGCAGGAACCGCCCCAGGGCGGTGGCGTCCACCGGCTCGACCTCGTGCCGGAGGCGGGCCAGCGAGCGGCGACGGAGGAGGCGGAGGACCTCCGGATCGCACCACTCCCGCTCCGTGCCGTCGGGCCGGAACTCGCCCCGGACCAGCGAGCCGCGCTCGGCGAGCTGCCCCAAAGCGTCCTCGACGACCCCAACCGGCAGGTCCCAGCGACGGGCCGGCTCGGCGGCCAGGAACGGCCCGTGCGTCCGGGCCCAACGGGCGAGGAGCCCGTCGAGGGCGCCCGCAACCGGCGCCAGGAACGCCTCCGGGATCCCGACGGGCGGCGAGGCCCCCACCCCGTCGCGATACCGTCCGGCGTCCTCGATCGCGATCCAGCGCTCCTCCCCGCCGATCCGGGCGACGACCGCCCGCCGCGCGGACCGCAGCTCCGCCAGCCAGGCGTCGGCGACCTCGGACCCACCCTCGACCCGGGCCCCGACCTCGCCGTCGCTGAGGTCGCCGAGCCGCCGGAGCAGGTCGTGGACCTGGTCCACCGTCCCGGCTCGGCGGTCGTCGGACAGCGCCTGGAGCGACAGCTCGAGATCCGCCAGGGCCTCGGCGTCGAGCAGCTCCCGAAGCTCCTCCTGGCCGAGCAACTCGCGGAGGAGGTCGCGGTCCAGCGCCAGCGCCCCGGCCCGCCGCTCGGCGAGCCGCCCCAAAACGTCCTCGACGATCCCAACCGGCAGGTCCCAGCGGTGTGCCGGCTCCACGGCCAGGAACGGTCCGTGACCGCGGGCCCAGCGGGCGAGCAGGCCGTCGAGCGCACCGGCGACCGGCGCCAGGAAGGCCTCCGGGATGCCGACCGGCGGCGACGCGCCGACGCCGTCCCGATAGCGCCCGGTGTCCTCGATCGCGATCCAGCGGTCCTCGCCGCCGATTCGGGCGACGACGGCACGGCGCCCGGCCCGAAGCTCCGCCAGCCATGCGTCGGCCACTTCGGCCCCGCCCTCGGTGCGAGCCCCGACCTCGGTCGAGGTCAGGTCGCCGAGCCGCCGGAGCAGGTCGTGGACCTGGTCCACCGTCCCGGCTCGGCGGTCGTCGGACAGCGCCTGGAGCGACAGCTCGAGATCCGCCAGGGCCTCCGCGTCGAGCAGCTCCCGAAGCTCCTCCTGGCCGAGCAACTCGCGGAGGAGGTCGCGGTCCAGCGCCAGCGCCCCGGCCCGCCGCTCGGCGAGCGGCGCGTCGCCCTCGTACATGTAGGCGGCGACGTAGTCGAACAGGAGCGACGAGGCGAAGGGCGACGCCTTGACCGTCTCGACCGGGTGGACGGCGATCTCCCGGCGCTCGACCGCGGCCAGCACGGCCCGCAGGGCCTCGAGGTCGAAGACGTCGGACAGGCACTCCCGGTAGGTCTCGACGAGGATCGGGAAGCTGCCGTAGCGCGACGCGACCGCCAGGAGGTCGGCCGAACGCTGGCGCTGCTGCCAGAGCGGGGTCCTCGAACCGGGCCGGCGGCGCGGCAGGAGCAGCGCCCGACCGGCGTTCTCCCGGAAGCGCGAGGCGAACAGCGCCGACCCCCCGACGGTCTCGACGACGAGGTCCTCGATCTCATCGGCAGCGGGGAAGAGCAGGGCCTCGATGTCCGCCATTCGGCCGGCTGCGCCATCGCCCTCGCCTTCCGGCAGCCGGATCGCGATCCCGTCGTCCGACCAGATCGTCTGTGCCTCGATCCCCAGCCGCTCCCGGAGGCGGTGCTCGATTGCCAGGGTCCACGGGGCGTGGACTCGGCCGCCGAACGGCGTCAGGACGACGAGCCGCCAGTCGCCGAGCTCGTCCCGAAAGCGCTCGATGACGATGCGGCGATCGGTCGGAAGCGCCCCGACGATGTCGCGCTCCTCCTCGAGATAGGCGAGGAGGTTCTCGGTCGCGAGCTCGTCGAGGTCATGGAGTCCGCGGAGCCGAGCGGCCGCGGTTGCCCGGCCCTTCGCGCCCCGGGCCAGGTCCGCCTCGGCCTCACGGACGAAGCTGCCGATGGCCCGACCCAGCTCGATCGGCCGGCCGATCGCATCGCCCTTCCAGAACGGGATCTTGCCGGGCACGCCCGGTGCCGGCTCCACGATCACCTTGTCGGGCGTGATGTCGAGGATCCGCCACGAGCTCGCCCCAAGGACGACGACGTCGCCGTGCATCCCGGCCCGGAGCTCGTAGACCTGCTCCTCGTCGAGCTCGCCGACGCGCCGCCCCGGCGTGCCCGCCTCACCGGCCAGGAAGACCCCGAACAGGCCGCGATCCGGGATCGTCCCGCCCGAGGTCACCGCCACGACCCGGGCATCGCGGCGGCCCTCGACGACGTCGGTGACCCGGTCCCACACGACCCGCGCCTTGAGCTCGGCGAACTCGTCGGAGGGGTAGGCCCCGGCGAGCATCCCGAGGACGCCCTCGAGTGCCTCGCGGCTCAGTGTCTCGAAGGGCGCCGCGCGGGTCACGACAGCCTGGAGCTCGGCAACGGTCCAGCGATCCATGACGGTCATCGCGACGAGCTGCTGGGCCAGGACGTCGAGCGGATTGCGGGGCATGACCGTCGTCTCGATCGCCCCGTCGTGCATCCGGCCGACGACGACGGCGGCCTCGAGGAGGTCGCCCCGGAACTTCGGGAAGAGGACCCCCTTCGAGGGCTCGCCGACCCGGTGACCGGCCCGGCCGACCCGCTGCAGGCCGGAGGCGACGCTCGTCGGCGATTCGACGAGGACGACGAGGTCGACCGCGCCCATGTCGATCCCCAGCTCCAGCGAGCTCGTCGCGACGAGCGCCGGCAGCCGGCCATCCTTGAGCGCCTCCTCGATCTCGAGCCGCTGCTCGCGGGCGATGCTGCCGTGGTGGGCCCGGACGAGCTCCTCCCCAGCGAGGTCGTTGAGGCGGTGCGCCAGCCGCTCGGCGAGCCGGCGGCTGTTGGCGAAGACGATCGTGCTCCGATGGGCCCGGATCAGCTCGAGGATCCGGGGGTGGATCGCCGGCCAGATGCTCGTCCGCATGTCGTCGCGCCAGGCCGGGCCGCCCGGCTGCTCGTCCGGCGGCAGGACCTCGCCGAGGCGGCTCATGTCCTCGACCGGGACGACGACCTCGAGCTCGAGCTCCTTGCGGCTGCCGGCGTCGACGACCTCGACCTCGCGACCGCCCCCGGTCCCGCCAAGGAAGCGGGCGATCGTCTCGAGCGGCCGCTGGGTCGCGGACAGGCCGATCCGCTGGAGCGGCGGCGCGTCCGGCGGCCGGAGGCGCTCGAGCCGCTCCAGGCTGAGTGCCAGGTGGGCGCCGCGCTTCGTGCCGGCGACGGCGTGGACCTCGTCCACGATGACCGCCTCGACGCCGCGGAGGGTGTCGCGGGCGGCCGAGGTCAGGAGCAGGTACAGGCTCTCGGGCGTGGTGACGAGGATGTCAGGCGGCGTCTTCGCCAGGGCCCGTCGGGCCTCCTGGGGCGTGTCCCCGGTCCGCGACGCGATCGAGATCAGGGGTGGGGGTTCGCCGAGGCGCTGGGCGGCGAGCGAGATCCCGTGGAGGGGCGCCCGGAGATTCCGCTCGACGTCGTAGGTCAGGGCCTTGAGCGGCGAGACGTACAGGACCCGGACGCTGCCCGGGCGTTCCCTGGTCGCGGGTGGTGTCGGCCTGCGAACGAGGCGATCGAGGCACCACAGGAACGCGGCCAGGGTCTTGCCCGAGCCGGTAGGGGCGTGGATGAGCGTGTGCCTGCCGGCTGCGATCGCGAGCCAGCCCCCGGCCTGGGCCGGCGTCGGGGCCTCGAATGCGCCCTCGAACCAAGCTCGCACCGGGGCGGAGAACGGCGCGAGCGGGTCGGCGGTCGGCGCGGGCGGAGGTGCGGTCGTCACGGGCGAGGCAGTGTACCGCGACGCCTCAAAATCGACCAGATGTTCGAATGGCGCGAACCGGTGTCGGATCGTCCCATGCTCGCGCCGCGGCGGCCTCAGAGGCCCACGTCCGATGGGTGGGGCCGGACGGCCCGTCCGCGGCGGGCCGTTTGTCACGACGGCAGTGACCCGCCGGTCCCGCGGGACGGGCCGCAGGGCATTGTCGGTGGATTGACAGGTTTGCGAAGGTTTGAGCGAAACGGACCGGCCCACACCGAGGCGTCCTCCCGGTGTCGACGTCCCGGCTGGTCCGCAGGCGAAGGGGAATCACGGATGTCGAGCTTGCGGCGATGGGCCACGCCCTTGGCCCTCCTGGGAGCGGTGCTCGTCCTGTGGATGGAGATCCCGATCGAGGAGATCCGACCCGAGACCCTCGGTGGAGACAGTCTCCGGAGCATCGTGACGGTCGCCTTCTGGATCCTCGCGGTCGTCGTCGTGGCGCTGCTGTTCGGCGATCGCAAGGCGGCCGACGCCGACGTCGTCGAGGTCGAGGGTCCGGCATTCACCCGGTTCCTGTTCAGCAACACCCGAGCCGGCCTGTTCTGGCTCCCGATCCGGCTCTTCCTCGGCTTCTCGTGGCTCGAGGCCGGCCTCCACAAGGCGTTCGATGAGAACAACGCCTGGCTCGGCGGCGGCGGCGCCCTGCGAAGCTACCTTGAGCGCGCGGCCTCGCTCCCCGAGGAGGGTCGCCCGCCGATCACGTTCGAGTGGTACCGCGACTTCGTCAACTTCCTGCTCGACGGCAACCACGAGGTCTGGTTCGCCTGGGTGATCACCTTCGGCGAGATCGCCGTCGGCATCGGACTGCTTATCGGGATGCTGACCGGCGTCGCTGCCTTCTTCGGGGCCCTCATGAACATGTCCTTCCTGCTCGCAGGCTCGGCCTCCTCGAACCCCGTCCTCTTCACGTTCGCCATCGGCCTGATCCTGGCCTGGCGCGTCGCCGGCTACTACGGCATCGATCGCTACCTCCTGCCGATGCTCGGGACGCCCTGGCGGGCGCGGGTCTCCACCCGTCCGCCGTCCGAGTCGATGACCTGATCCACCCTCGGGCTCGAGACAGGTTCCCCACCTGACCACCGTCCTGAGCCCACCCCGAGCCCAACGACCCGGGGCCCCCCACCCGGGTCGTCTGGTTGTCGGGCAACGACGAACCGGTCGTCAGTCGCGGCGTGCGATCAGGGACGCGGGATCGGCCGCCCCGACCGGGCCCGCCGCCCGCTCGATGCGGAAGCCCGTGCTTTCCAGCAACCGGCGGGCAATGGCCGCTCGGGTCGGGCGCCCCAGGGGCTCGATCGGATCGCGCTCGGCGACCGTCATCGCGGCCTCCCAGGGCTCAACGACCTCGGCCGCGGGCCGGACGTGCCGACGCAACAGCTCCCCGCCCAGGCCGCGGCCGCGCTGGGCGGGCGCCACCCCGACGCCGAGGAGCAGCCGCCTACCTTCGGGCGCTGCCGAGATCACCGCGCCGACCACCCGTCCGGCGACCACGG
>DASWGY010000048.1:0-1509 GCA_036393495.1 Candidatus Limnocylindrales bacterium | reverse complement strand
CGCTCGTCCTGGTCACGCACGCCTCGCCCGGGTCCCAGACGTCGGGCTTCGACCTCGATCTCGATGCCAGCGTGACGCTCGAACGCCTGTCGCGGACCGATGCCCGGATCATCTGCTGCGGCCACACCCACATCCCCGACGTTCGCGACTTCGGCTGGAAGCAGGTCGTCAACGACGGCAGCGCCGGCTACGTCTTCGACGGCGACCCGACCGCGTCGTGGGCCCTGGTGATCCTCGACGGCGAGGCCGCGACCGCCGAGATCCGCCGGACCGAGTTCGACGTCATGGCCGTCTCGAACGCGATCTCGGCACGGGCCCTGCCCGGCGACGTCTACCGGGCGGCGACCGTTCGAACCGGGAAGCTCGTCCGGTGAACGGGAACGGGGCAGAGGCGCGGCCACGGGTCGTCGTGACCGGGATGGGGGCCCTCTCGGCGCTCGGCAACGACGTTGCCTCGACCTGGGCGGGCCTCGTCACAGGGCGGTCCGGGATCGCGACGATCGAGCGGTTCGACCCGGCCCGCCTCGACGTCCGGATCGCGGCCGAGGTCCACGACTTCGATCCGAGCGCCGTCCTCGACCGGAAGGACATCCGGCGGACCGACCGCTACATCCAGTTCGGTCTCGTCGTCGCCCGCGAGGCCCTCGACCAGGCCGGCTTGCCTGGGCGGATGGAGGGCGAGCTTGCCGAGCGGACCGGGGTCATCCTCGGCTCCGGTCTGGGCGGCGTTTCGACGCTGTTCGACAACGTCCTCGTCATGGCCGAGCGCGGCCCGGGCCGGATCAGCCCGTTCTTCATCCCGATGGGCATCGCCAACACCGGTGCCGGAAAGGTCGCCATCCAGTTCGGGATGCTCGGCCCGAACTGGTCGACGGTCTCGGCCTGCGCGACCGGGGCCCACGCCATCGGTGAGGCCTGGGAGACGATCCGCCGTGGTGACGCCGACGTCATGCTCGCGGGCGGGGTCGAGGCGGGGATCCACGAGGCCGTCGTCGGCGGCTTCGCCTCGATGAAGGCGCTGTCCACCCGGAACGACGACCCGGCGGCGGCGTCGCGGCCGTTCGACGAGGCGCGCGATGGCTTCGTCATCGGCGAAGGCGCCGGGATGGTCATCCTCGAGACCCTCGACCATGCCGAGGCGAGGGGCGCGGAGCCACTGGCCGAGGTCATCGGTTACGGGGCCACCGCTGATGCATCCCACATCACGCTGCCGGCGCCCGGCGGGATCGGTGCCGTCCGAGCGGCCCGGCGGGCGATCGAGAAGGCCGGCATCGGGCCGTCCGACATCGACCACGTCAACGCCCATGCGACCTCAACCCCCGAGGGCGACAAAGCCGAGCTCCAGGCGATCCGAACGATCTTCGGCGATCACGCCCCGGCGGTCGCGGTGACCGCCAACAAGTCGATGCTCGGGCACACGCTCGGGGCGGCCGGGGCCCTCGAGTCGATCGCCGTCGTCCAGGCCCTCCGGACCGGCACGGTCCCGCCGACGATCAACCTGGATCGGCC
>DASWGY010000047.1:0-1951 GCA_036393495.1 Candidatus Limnocylindrales bacterium | reverse complement strand
CTTCAGGAGCGTCCATGCGCAGCTCGGCGGGAGCTTCCGTCTCTTCGTCTCGGCCGGGGCGTTCCTGCCGCCGGCTCTCCAGCAGGCCTGGGAGGACCTCGGCGTCACCGTCCTCCAGGGCTACGGCGCGACCGAGACGGGAACCGGCACCTGCACGACTCTCGACGATCACGGCCTGGGGACGGTGGGTCGACCGCCGGAGGGCATCAGCCTCCGGATCGGCGACGACGGCGAGGTCCAGTTCAAGGGTCCGACCCTGTTCCACGGCTACTGGAAACGACCCGACCTCACGGCCGAGGCGTTCAGCCCCGACGGCTGGTACCGGACCGGCGACATCGGCCACATCGATGCCGCCGGGCGGCTGATCCTGTCGGGCCGAAAGAAGGACATCATCGTCCTGCCGAACGGCTTCAACGTCTATCCCGAGGATATCGAGAACGCCCTGCGCGTCGCCGGGATCCGCGATTCGGTCGTGCTCGAGACGAGCCCGGGCCGCATCGAGGCGATCGTCCTGCCGCCAGGAACCCACGGCCTGCCCCAGGGCGGGGACGCGCCCGGCCCTGCCCCCGGCGACCCGCCGGGCGAGCAGACCGATGACCCGGACGCCGTCCGCGTGCGCATCGATGCCGCCGTCCGGGCGGCGAACGCGACGCTCGGCCCGAACCAGCGGATCGCTGGCTGGCGGCTCTGGCCCGAGCGGGACTTCCCGCGGACCCACACCCTCAAGGTGAAGCGGCCCCAGGTCCGCGCCTGGGCAGGTGCGGGCGCCCCGCTCCCGGTGAGCGACGCCCGCTGACCAACGCCCGCTGACCGCGCGGCCGCTGGCCAACGAGGGCGCCCCGGTCTCCTGGCCCGCATTGGCGAGCCGCCGCGATCAGCCCAGGGCACGCTCCAACGGATCGGCCTGGTCGGCATCCGGCGCCACCGCGTCGCCGCCGAGGCGGCCCCAGCCACCCTGCTCGGGAACCGTCCCCGTGAGCGCCGTCCAGCCGTCCTCGGCGAGGCGCTCGAGGGCGCGCTCGGCTGAGGCGAGCGCGCCGGCCGCGTGGGCCTGTGCTTCGCCGGCAAGGACCCGGTGCCCAAGCGAGGCCACGAGCTCGCCGGCGACTTCCGCCGCCGCCCGGGTGGCAGCCGCGACCGGCGCGAACGACGAGCCGCGAGCTCCGCGCCGGACGACGAGGGCGGCACCATCACCGGGCAGGACCGCCCCGGCGATCGCCGGCCAGCGGTCGATGACGTCGTGCCCCCCCGGCTCCACGAAGACCAGCGGGTGGTCCGGCAGGAGCGCCCGGCGGATGGCGACCTCGGCCGCGGCGCGAGCCGCGGCATTCGGCTCGTCGGTCAGCCAGGCCGGCAGGGCCCCGATGATGACGGCGGGGCCGGTGAGCCCGTATCGGGCGGCGAGCTCGACCGTCAGGAGCTGCAGCGCAAGCGCGCGACCGGCTCGAGTCGCGGGGTCAGTGTTGACGCCGGCGTCGAGCTCCGGCGCCACGACGAGGGGGCCTGCCCCGATCTGGATGACCGTCCCGGCCCGACGGGCCATCCGGGCAGCGAAGGCGAAGTCGGCCAGCGCGCGCTCCGGATCGACGCCGCTGCCGACGATCTCGGCCATCGGGTCGAGCTCGATGATGTCGGCTCGCTCGAAGGCCGCCACGATGGCCCCCTCGGGGCCGGCCAGGGCCGCGGGGACCGTCGACAGCCTGACGTAGGCACCGCGCTCGGCCGCCGCTCGGTCGAGGGCGTCGCGGAGGCGCCCCAGGCCGCGCTGGCTGCCCGTCGGCGCTGCGTCCGGCTCATCGCTGTGGCCCGGTCGCCACCTCGCGACGTCGTGGCCGAGCTCGCCGAGCCGGACCGCGAGCTCTCGACCGATCGGGACCTCGACGCGGACCATGTCGGCCCCGGCCCGGACGAGGTCGGTCGCCTCGCCCGCTGCCCCGTGCGCGCTCGGCTC
>DASWGY010000046.1:0-11352 GCA_036393495.1 Candidatus Limnocylindrales bacterium | reverse complement strand
GGTCGTCGGGCATCGCGAGGGCATCGTAGCGCCCATGCCAGCCTAGGTGACACGCGTCGCCGGTATCGTTGGACCGTGCAGACGATCGACGGCCGCCCGGTGTACGCGGCCACGGATCTCGTCGCCTATCTCGCCTGCGAGCACCTCACCCAGCTCGAGCGGTCGGCCCTGGCCGGGCTGGTCCACCGGCCGATGCGAGACGATCCGGAGCTCGACATCATCCGGAAGCGCGGTTTCGCCCACGAGGCGCGCTTCCTTGCCGACCTCGAGGTCGCGGGCCGGCGCGCCGTGAAGGTGGCTCTCGACGGGTCGATCGAGGACCGCGGCGACCAGCTCCGGGCCGCGGCGGCGGAGACCGAGGCGGCGATGGCCGCCGGGGCCGACGTCGTCTACCAGGCCACGTTCTTCGACGGCACCTGGCGGGGCCACGCCGACTTTCTCCTACGGGTCGATGACCCGTCGCGCCCGAGCCGCTTCGGGCCGTACCACTACGAGGTCGCCGACACCAAGCTCGCACGCCACGTCAAGGCCAGCGCGGTCCTCCAGATCTGCACCTACGTCCACCTCCTCGAGGCCGTCCAGGGTGTCCGGCCGGAGTGGATGCACGTCGCCCTGGGTGGCAGCGCCCGAGCCGTGGAGCGGCTCCGGGTCGACGACTTCATGGCCTACTACCGCGCGGCCCGCGATCGCTTCCTCGGGGTCATGGGCGCGGAGCCCCCGAACGCCTTCCCGCCACCGGACACGTACCCCGATCCGGTCGAGCACTGCGACGTCTGCCGTTGGGCGGCCGAGTGCGTCGTCCGCCGCCGCGAGGACGACCACCTGAGCCTCGTGGCCGGGATCTCGGGACGGCAGCGTCGAGCCCTCACGGAACGCGGCACGACGACCCTGGCCCAGCTTGGGCGGCTGGAGCTGCCGGTCGTGCCGCCGATCGAGGGCACGAGCGCCGGCGCCCTGGCCAGGGTCCGCGAGCAGGCACGGCTCCAGCTGGAGGGGCGCCTGGAGCGGCGGATGAAGTACGAGCTGTTCCTCCCCGGCCCGGGCGCCCCAATCGAACGGGAGCGGGGCCTGGCGAGCCTGCCGCCGCCGTCACCGGGCGACCTGTTCTTCGACATCGAGGGCGATCCGTACGCCCTCGACGACGGGCTCGACTACCTGTTCGGGGTCCTCGAGATCGATGGCACGTTCCACGCCTTCTGGTCGCGCGACGCGGATGGCGAGTTCACCCTGGCCGCCGAGCAGGCGGCCTTCGAGCGGCTCATGGACTTCTTCGGCGAGCGGCTCGTCGCCGACCCGTCGCTCCACATCTACCACTACGCGGCCTACGAGCCCACGGCCCTGAAGCGGCTCATGGGCCGCTACGCAACCCGCGAGGCCGAGGTCGACGACCTCCTGCGGCGGGGCATCCTCGTCGACCTCCTGCGAGCGGTCCGCCAGTCCCTGCGCGCCTCGGTCGAGAGCTACTCGATCAAGAAGATCGAGCCGTTCTACGACTTCGTCCGCGAGATCGACCTCCGCGACGCCGGCTCCAGCATCGTCGCCTTCGAGCAGTGGCTCGAGCTCGGTGAGGGGGAACGGCCGGCCTCGACCCACCTCGAGCGGATCGAGCGCTACAACCGCGACGACGTCGTCAGCAACGGCCAGCTTCGCGACTGGCTCGAGGGCCGGCGCGACGAGCTCGCCGAGCTCACCGGGCAGGACGTCCCCCGCCCGGAACCCCGCGTCGCGGTGCTGCCGGTGGAGCTGACCGAGGCCCAGGCCCGGGTCCAGGCGCTCGTCGACCGCTTGGCCACGCCGGACATCCCGGCCGACCCGGCCGAGCGGACGCCCGAGCAGCAGGCCCGCTGGCTCCTGGCCCAGCTCCTTGGCTGGCACCGCCGCGAGGACAAGTCGATGTGGTGGGACTTCTTCCGGCTCATGAACCTCACGGCGGAGCAGCTCGTCGACGAGAACGCCCCGATCGGCATGCTCGAGCCGGTCGGGCCGGTCGGCGAGGTGAAGAACGGGAAGCAGGTCTGGCGCTACACGTTCCCGCCGCAGGACTTCGACCTCGGCCGGGGGGAGGTCAGTGACCCGGCGAAGCAGCAGGACGACCCCGACGCCAGCCCCTTCGAGTGGGGCGTCGGCGACGGCGCCGTCGCCGATGTCGCCGCGAGCACGGTGGACTTCCGACGGTCGCTCGGCGACCCCCATCCCCGGGCGATCGTGCCCCTCGACTGGGTCCGGACGACGGACCTGCAGGCCTCGCTCGTCGAGATCGGCGAGTGGGTCGTCGAGCACGGGATCGAGGGACCGGGCCCGTTCCAGGCGGCCCGCGACCTGCTCCTCGGCCTCCCCCCGCGGGTGGGCCAGGCGCCCGGCGAGGATCTGTGCGGGGCCGGCGAGACGGACCTCGCCGCGGCCCGCCGGCTGGCCCTTGCCCTCGATCGGACGACGCTCCCGGTCCAGGGGCCGCCGGGCTCGGGCAAGACGTACAGCGGCGCCCGGATGATCCTCACCCTGCTCGGCGCCGGCAAGCGAGTCGGGATCACGGCGACGAGCCATAAGGTCATCGGCAACCTCCTCCGCGAGGTCCTCGACGCGAGCGCCGAGGAGCAGGTGGTGAGCGTCCGGCCGGTCCAGCGGGGCAACCCCGATCAGGTCCTCGGCGACGACCGGGTCACCCGCGGCAAGGACACCGACGACGTCCGCGCCCGGCTCGCCGACGGCCGGGCCAACCTCGCCGCCGGCACGCCGTGGCTGTGGGCCTCGTCGAAGATGGCCGGCGCGGTCGACGTCCTGGTCGTCGACGAGGCCGGGCAGATCTCGCTCGCCAACGTGGTGGCCGTGTCCCGGGCGACCGACAGCCTCGTCCTCCTCGGCGACCCGCAGCAGCTCGACCAGCCGCTGCGCGGGACCCACCCACCGGGCGCGGATCGGTCGGCGCTGGCCCACGTCCTCGGCGGCCTGGCGACGATGCCCCCGGACCGGGGCCTGTTCCTCGAGACGACCTGGCGGCTCCACCCGCAGCTCTGCGCCTTCACCTCGGAGGCGTTCTACGACGGCCGCCTGGAGCCCGAGCCGCACCTCGTCGTCCAGCGCCTCGACGCCGCGAGCGTGGCGGTCGCGGACGGCGTCGGCCCGCGCCTGCTCGAGGTCCCGACGGTCGGGGCCGACAACGAATCGCCCGAGGAGGCGGACGCCGTGGCGCGCGTGGCGCGATCGCTCGTCGAGGCCGGCTCGACGTGGGTCGACGGGAAGGGCGTGCGGCGCCCGGTCACGTGGAACGAGGTCCTGATCGTCGCGCCGTACAACGCCCAGGTCGGGGCGATCAAGCGGCGGCTCCCGGCCGAGGCTCGGGTCGGGACGGTCGACAAGTTCCAGGGCCAGGAGGCGCCGATCAGCATCTACTCGCTGACGACCTCCAGCCCGGAGCTGGCCCCGCGGGGCATGGACTTCCTGTACTCGCGGAACCGGCTGAACGTGGCCACCTCGCGGGCACGCTGCATCACGATCGTGGCCGCCTCGCCGGACCTCCTGCGTGTCCGGGCCCGGACGCCGGACCAGATGCGCCTGGCGAATGCCCTCTGCCGGTACGCGGAGCTCGCCGCGCCGGCCCGGGCCCGTCCGGGCCGGGATCGCGAGGCCGACCCAGCCGGCGGCGTGGAGCGATACGAATCGCTCAGTCTCGGCCTCTGATCGCGCGCCCGGCTATCGTTCGCCCCGATGCCCAGCCTCGCCCCGACCGCACTGCGGGCCGCCCGCCGGCGCGCCCGCCTGAGCCTCGTCGCGGGCGTCGCCCTCGGCAGCACCGGGCACATCGCGGCGGTCACGGTCGCCACGATCGTGGCCAAGGACATGCTCGGCTCGGCGACCCTGGCCGGGGCGCCCGGGGCGACGGTCGTCGGCGGCGCGGCGGTCGGCTCGGTCGTGCTCTCTGCGTTCATGGCCAGGCGCGGCCGCCGAGCCGGGCTGGTGGCCGGCTATTCGATCGGCGTCGCGGGCGCGCTCGTCGCCACCGCGTCGGTGCTCGCAAGCTCGTTCCCGCTCCTGCTCATCGGCACGCTTCTCATCGGCTTCGGCAACGCCTCGAACCAGCTGTCTCGCTACACGGCCGCCGACCTCGTCCCGGTGGAGCGGCGCGCGTCAGCCATCGGGACGGTGGTCTGGGGGGCGACCATCGGGTCGGTCGTCGGGCCCTGGCTCGTGCCGATCTCGAGCGATCTCGCCGAGGCCCTCGGCATCGCGCCACTCGCCGGCCCGTACCTCGTGCCGGTCGTCTTCGTGGCCGTCGCCGCGGTCCTGTCCTTCGTCCTCCTGCGTCCCGATCCCTACGACTTGGCTCATGAGTCGGCGCGATCGACCCATGGCGCCGGGCCGAGCGGCACAGGACTGGCCCTGCGCCAGACACTCCTCCGGCCAGGCGTGGTGGTCTCGATCGTGGCGCTCGTGGCCGGCCAGTTCGTCATGGTCCTGATCATGACGATGACACCGCTCCACATGACCCAGCATGGGCACGACCTGGGCGCCGTCGGTGCTGTGCTCTCGGCCCACACCCTCGGCATGTTCGCCCTGTCACCGCTCTCCGGCCGGCTGACCGAGCGCCTCGGCGCGGTCCGGACGATCGTCCTCGGGACGGCTGTCCTGGCCCTCTCGTCGATCATGGCCGCCACCGCTCCAGCATCGGGCGGAGACCTCCTCCTGGTCGCGCTCTTCCTCCTGGGGCTCGGCTGGAATCTCGGCTTTGTCGCCGGCAGCACGCTCCTCTCGGAGCACCTCGAGATCCACGAGCGGACCCGCGTCCAGGGGATCGCCGACGCCCTGATCTGGAGCACCGCGGCGGCCGCGAGCCTCGGATCGGGAGTGATCATGGCGTTCACGGGCTACGCGGCGCTCGGAATCCTCGGGGCAGGCTGTGTCATCGTGCCAATCGTCGCCCTTCGGGCCAACGCCGCCGCACTTCGGCGGCCGGCCAGCGGGGACGCCGCCGCGGGGCCCTGATTCCCCTCAGCTCCTGAGGATCGGGCGGGTCATGCAGGTCGGGCCGCCGGAGCCGTTGATGCCGATCTCGAAGGCCGGATACGTGTGGACCTCGCAACCGGCGGCGGCCATCGCGGCGGCTGTGGCCGGGTTGCCCTCGGCCGCGATGACGACCCCGGGACGGACGGCCAGGACGTTGCAGCCGAGCGTCCCGAACTCCTCCTCCGGCACGGGGATGGTCCTGATTCCCAGCTCCCCGAGGAGCTCCCAGAGCCCGACCGGCAGGAGCGGCTCGAAGACGACGGCCAGGTCATCGGCGAGCGGCGAGATGACCGACAGCAAGTGGATCAGCTCGGCCGGTCCGCGCCAGTACGGGACGTCGAAGACCCGCACGTCGCCGCCGACGATCTCGGAGAGCTGGCGGACGCCCTCCGAGTTCGTCCTGAGCGTCCGCCCGATGCAGAACATGTCCGGCCGGAGCCAAAACGTGTCGCCGCCCTCGATCGTCCCGGGCGCCTCGATCCGGCCTGCGGTCGGGATGCCGGCCGCGAGCGTCCAGGCCTCGATCTCGTCGCACTCGGGGGCGCGGTTGCGCTTGCCGGGGCGGAGCGGGATCGCGCCTCGATCGGAGACGAGCAGCGGGTCGTAGGTGTAGACGAGGTCCGGTGACGTTCCCTCGGCGTCGAGGACGTGGACGTGGACGCCGAGCGACACCAGCAGCTCGGTGAACGCGTCGTGCTCGCGCTGCGCGAGCGCGAGGTCGACCGGATGGAGGAAGCCGTGGGCGGGGTCCTCGAACGCCGCCCCGAAGGCCGGTCCGGGCCGCTTCACGAGCACGTCGCGGAGCGGCGCCGTCATGCTCTGGGCGCCCCAGCCGGAGAGCGTCGGAATCAGGCCCGGGGTCGGTGTCATGCAGGGAGGATAGACAACGTCGGCGGCCGGATCAGGGCGCCCCGAAGCGCCCCGGGTCGAAAAGCCCCGGGATCGCCGCGGCTCGCCCGAGCACGAGGTCGGCCACCTGGCGGGCCGACGCCGGACCGGTGGTGATCCCCCACGGCCCGTGCCCGGAGCAGATGTACAGGCCGTCGGCCCACGGGATGGCGCCAACCAGCGGCCGGCCGTCGATGGCGAGCGGCCTGGCGCAGGCACGCGTCTCCCGGATCGGGGCGTCGGCCACACCCGGGACGAAGGTCGCCGCGCGGGCCAGGATCCGCTCGGTCCAGGCCTCCGGGTCCGGCTCGGCCTCGAGGAACGTCGAGCCCACGGCCGTCGCGCCGGCCGCCGTCACGAGGCTCGTCTCCGGGGCCGGCTCGGGGTCGGGGGCAGAGGCGTCGCCCACGGCCGAGATCGCTCCGGTCGCGTGGGCGATGTCCATCGCGGCTTCCTCGATGACGTGTCCTGGCGGGTCGGCGAGGAGCGTCTCGACGACGACCCCCCACAGGGACCGGATCGGTCGCCATCGGCCTGACGGGTCGCACAGGGGCGCACTCCACGGCCCGGCCGCGACAACGACCGCCGCAGCGGGCGCATCACGGCCATCGACGTCGACGCCCGTGACCCGGCCCCCGCGGAGCGCCGGGACGGCCGAGCGTCCCAGTCGGATCTCGACGCCGAGCCGCTCGGCCCGGGTCGCCCAGGCATAGGTCGGCGCGGCCGGCACGACCGGGAAGGCGACGGGCACCCGCACGGCGTGGACGCCCGGCGCGACCGAGGGCTCGAGGTCCCGCACCGCCTCGGGCGCGAGGACGTCGAGAGCCAGCTCGGGAACGGTCGCCCGGAGATGATCGGCCAGGGCCGTGACGATGGCCGTTCGATGGCTCACGAGGAGGAGGCCGGCCGAGGTCGAGGGCAGGGTGAAGCCGCCGGACGGCGCCACCTCCGCCAGGCGCCGGTACGCGGCCACGGACTCGTCGTAGAGCGGCACGAGCGCCGGATCGAAGGGATGCTGGATGACACCCGAGTTGCGACCGGAGGCCCCCGCCGCGATCGCCTCGCGCTCGAAGAGCGTCACGCGGGCGCCGCCCTCGGCCAGGAACGCCGCGGTCGCAAGCCCGACGATGCCGCCCCCGATGACGGCGACCGAGGGGGCATGCCCTGCCCCGCTCACCGGTTCGCCACGGCCCCCTGCTCTACGGCCTCCGCGGTCGGCCCGGCTCCGGCGGCGATGGCCCGCACGAGATCCACGGTTCGATCGACCTCGGCCCTCGTGTTGTAGTGGGTGAGCCCGAGGCGGACGAGCCCGCCGGCACCCCCGAGGCCCAGCCGCTCGACCAGACCGACGGCGTAGAAGTCCCCGTCCCAGGCGGCGACCCCTTCGTCGCCGAGGCGCCCGGCAACCTGGGCGGCGCTGAAGCCGGAGATGGTGAACGCGGCGGTCGGCGTGCGGCGCTCGAAGTCCGCGGGGTCGGTGATCCCCCTGAGCGACAGCCCGCGGATCGAGGCGAGACCGTCGTGAAGGCGTCGATACAGTTCCATCTCGACGCCCCGGATCGCGCCCATCGCTGTGACCAGGCGCTCGCGGCGGGTCGAGCCCGCCGGGGCTCCGGCCATCCGCCCGACGTCCTCGAGGTAGCCAATGGCGGCCAGGGCGCCGGCCTGGCCCTCGAAGTTGCCCGTCCCCGTCTCGAACCGATGCTCGGCCGGCCGGACCTTGTAGGCCCGCAGCGCGGCGAGGATCGAGCGGCGTCCGTAGACCGCCCCGAGGTGCGGCCCGAAGAACTTGTAGACGGAGCAGGCCACGAAGTCGGCGTCGACCGCGCGCGCGTCCAGCACGAGGTGCGGCGCGGCATGGACGGCGTCGACGTAGACCAGCGCCCCGACCCGATGGGCCGCGGCCGCGATCTCGGCGATGGGGTTGATCGTGCCCACGGCGTTCGACGCCCAGCCGACCGCCACGAGGCGCGTCCTCGGCGAGAGGAGTGCCTCGAGGTCGGCCAGGTGGAGGGTGCAGTCCCCGAGGTCCGGCTCCCACCATCGAACGACGAGGTCGCGGTCGGCGGCGACGGCCAGCCACGGGTCGACGTTCGCGGCGTGGTCCAGCCCGGTGAGGATGATCTCGTCACCGGGTTCCAGGCCGGCGCCGATGGAGCGGCTCAGGTGGAAGGTCAGCGTGGTCATGTTCGGCCCGACGATGACCTCGTCGGTATCGACGCCGAGGAGATCGGCCAAGGCCGCATGGGCCTCGGCCACGATCGCGTCGGATCGACGCGAGGTCTCGAACGCGCCGCCGTGGTTGGCGTTCGAGGTCCGGTAGTAGTCGGCGACCGCTTCGATGACGGTGTCCGGGACCTGGGTTCCGCCGGGTCCATCCAGGAAGATGAACGGTCGGCCGCCGGGCGACAGCGCGAGGGCCGGGAACCGCTGGCGAAGGGCGTCGATGTCGAGGGTCGTCATGGCGCCGATCCTACGCCGCCCCGCATGCCCCTGCCCCTTCGGTGGACGCTGGCCACCTTCGTTGCCCCGTCAACCACGGCCGGGTAGGATGGGCGGGTGACCGAACCGTCCGCGGCGCCCGCGCCGTCCGAGCGAAGTCGACCGTCCCGTCGGGATGCCCAGCTGGCACCATGGCGTGCCTTCCTGCGCGCCCATGCCCGGGTCGAGCGTCGCCTCGACGAGGACCTTCGGTCCCGCCACGGGCTGTCGCTCCAGGAGTACGAGACCCTGCTGCACCTGGCCGAGTCGCCCGCCCGCCGGTTGCGGATGGGCCGACTTGCCGACTCGCTGCTCCTCTCGAAGAGCGGGGTGACCAGGCTCGTCGACCGCCTCGTCGACGATGGGCTCGTCGAGCGGACGAGCTGCGCGAGCGACGCCCGTGGGGCCGAGGCGACGCTGACCGGCCTCGGGCTGGCTCGTCTCCGGGCGGCCGCACCGACCCACCTCGACGGGATCCGCGAGCACTTCTTCGGGGCGATCGCCGCGGACGACCTCGCCGTCGTGGAGCGGGCCATGGACGCGATCTCTGAGGGGCTGTGCGACGGTGCCGCCCATTGCGATCCGGCTCTCCACGGTGAGCCGGAGTCGCCGCGATCCCGGAAGCGCCTCGCGGCCGCGCCGGTTGCGTCGGCCCCCAGCGGCGTGGACGACCGGCTCCCTGCCGCGACGTCGCCCGGCCGCTGACGCGGGCGCGACGGCCGGCGCGTTGACCCGCGGCCGACTCCTCGTCGGGACCTCCGGCTTCGCCTACCCGGCCTGGTCCCCTCGCTTCTACCCGAGTGGCGTCAAGGGCGACGGGCTCCTGTCCTTCTATGCCGGCCGTCTCCCGGCCGTGGAGCTGAACAACACCTTCTATGCCCGGCCCACCGCGGCCAGGATCGCGGGCTGGGTGGCCGCGACACCACCGGACTTCCGCTTCATCGTCAAGGCCCAGCGTGGCGCCGCGATCCGCGCACTCACGGCCACGCCCGAGGAGAGCGTCCGCTGGTTGACCGAAGATCTCGGCGGCTTCGGAGAGCGGCTCGGCGCGGTCCTCCTCCGCGTCCCCCACAACGTCCACCGCAAGCCGGAGGCCGGGTCGGGCGTAGCGCTCCGGCGCCTCCTCTCCGCGTGGCCGGCCGCGATCCCGCTCGTCGCCGAGTTCCAGCACGACTCGTGGCACGTCGACGAGACGTATTCGGCACTCCACGAGGCGAAGGTGACCCTCTGCGCGACCGACCTGCCCGAGAACGGCGACGCGCCGACGATTCGGATGACGGGGCGACTCGTCTACCTCCGCCTCCGCCGCCACGGCTACGACCTGGACGAGCTGCGTCGCTGGGCGGGCCGGATCGAGCCGTTCCTCGCCGCCGGGCACGACGCATACGTCTTCTTCCGTCACGACGAGACGGGACGGGGCCCGGAGCTCGCGGTCCAGCTGATCGAGGCCGTCAACGCCGGATAGGCGCGGCGGCCCGCGCCCGGGGCGCGACGTCAGGCTGGGGCGGCCCCGTGGGGTCGGTGCTGCTCGTGGTCCATCCGGTGGGTGTACTCGGCCGGGCCGAAGAAGACGAGCACGACGAGGTCCTCGGTGATGTCGTGGAAGCGATGTGGGACGTCCGCCGCAACGAAGACCACCGAACCGGGCCCGACCGGCCTGGATTCGCCGCCGACGCTGACGGTGGCCCGGCCCGAAACCACGTGGTAGACCTCGTCCTCGGTGTGCGGACCCTGGGGATCGGTGGCCCCGGCCGGCAACTCGTACAGGCCCACCGACAGGTCGTGGGTCCGGATGAACTCGTGGTAGAGGCGCCCCGAAGCGGCGCGCGCGGCGCGGACGTCCGTGAGCTCGTAGGCCTCCATCGATCGCTCCTGTGGTGCGGATCGGGCGTGCAACCGAGGCTAGCACTCTCGGGCCTCGCCAAGGCGGTCGCGGAACCAGATCCGGCCTCCGACCGTAGATTCGTGCGATGACCCGCCGGCCCCGCCTCCGCAACGGCCGTCTGCCCGCGAGCGCCGGGTCCGTGGCCCTGCGGGCGATCGTCGCCGCGGTCGTCGGGGCCCTCTTCGTCGCCGGGTGCCTCGGCGGCCGCGTGAGCCAGGTTCCCGCGACCAGTCCGACGAGCTCAACGAACCCGACCCCTGGTGAAAGTGGCGGCCCCTTGTCGTCGCCGACGGTGGAGGTGTCGCCCCGCCCGTTCGACCCGGCCACGGTCGCCGTGTCGCTCGAGCCGTACGCGTCCGTGCCGGGCTCGCCGCTCGCGATCGCCGCCCCGACGGACGGGACGGGTCGCCTGCTCGTGGCCACGAAGGAAGGCCAGGTCCTCGTCATCCGCGACGGGGCAGTCCAGCCCGAGCCGATGCTCGACCTCTCGGCCCTCGTCTCGACGGGCGGCGAGCAGGGACTCCTCGGAATCACCGTCCACCCCGACTTCCCCGACGACCAGCGGCTCGTCGTCCACTACACCGACACCGGCGGCGACACGGTCGTCGCCTCGTACCGCCTCGAGCCGACGGATCCGGACCGCCTCGACCCCGGGTCGGCGGCGACGCTCCTGGCCGTGGACCAGCCGTTTGCGAACCACAACGGTGGCGCCGTTGCCTTCGGGCCGGACGGGTATCTCTACATCGGCCTCGGCGACGGCGGTGCTGGCGGCGACCCGCTCGAGAGCGGCGAGCACCTCGACACCCTCCTGGGCAAGATCCTTCGGGTCGACATCGATGCCCCCGTCCCGGGCGGCGCCGCCTACGCGATTCCGCCCGATAACCCGTTCGGGAACGTCGACGGGGCGCGGCCCGAGATCTGGCTGACCGGCCTACGGAACCCGTGGCGGTTCGCCTTCGATCGGGCGACCGGGGATCTCTGGATGGGTGACGTCGGCCAGGGTGCCTGGGAGGAGGTCGACGTGGCGCCGGCCGGGGTCGGCGGCCTCGACTTCGGCTGGGACCGGATGGAAGGCGCCCACTGCTTCGAGCCGGCCG
>DASWGY010000045.1:0-3278 GCA_036393495.1 Candidatus Limnocylindrales bacterium | reverse complement strand
CGACGAGATGGCTGAGGAGCTCTTCCGGCAGGTCGCAGCCTTCGCCAGCTTCGGCTTCGCGAAGAGCCACGCCGCGGCGTTCGCGAGGACCGCCTACGAGTCCTCCTTCCTCAAGCTGTTCTACCCGGCCCAGTTCCTCGTCGGGCTCATCAACGCCCAGCCGATGGGCTTCTACCCGGTTGAGGTCCTCGTCAACGACGCCAAGCGCCACGGGGTCGCGATCCTGCCGGTCGACGTCAACGCCTCGTCCTACAAGACCGTCACGGAATGGGCCGGCCGGCCTGGCTGGGTCCTCGCCGGTGCGACCGGCGACGACGGCTCCCACGACGCCGACCCGGGCGAGCCGATCCCCGATGGCGCCGGGATCGGCGAGCGGCCGCGGCCGGTCCGATCCTCGGCCTGCTTCAACCCGAGTGCCACGGCCCGGGACCGCTGGGCCGCCGCTGACGCGATGGGCTGGGGCGTCCGCCTCGGGCTCCACCTCGTGAAGGGCATCGGCGAGCAGCACCAGGAGCTGCTGGATCGCGAGCTGGCCCGGGGGCCGTACGCGTCGCTGGCCGATGTCGTCGAACGGACCGGCCTGCCCGAGGAGACGATCGAGCGGCTGATCCGGGTCGGGGCGTTGGACTCCCTCGGGCGGCCGCGGCGCGAGCTGCTGTGGCAGCTCCGCGAGGTCGCCGGCGCGTCACGCGGCCGGCTGGGCGGAAGGCCGATTCGTGGCTCCCTGCCGCGTCGTCGAGAGCGCGGTGGAGCACCTGCGGATGGCCTGGGACGCGTCGCGAGCGAAGCGAGCGTTCGGCCAATGAACCTGAAACTGCCGGCGACCGACCCCCCGGCCCTCCCCCCGATCACCGAGCCCGAGAGGATCGGCGATGCCTACGCGGTCGCCGGCCTCGATGCCCGCCGTCAGGTCGTGGGGCTGTTCCGGCCGGCGCTCGACCGCCTCGGGGCGGTGACGAACGCGTCACTCGCCGACCGCTCGCCAGGTCGCGTCCGGATCGGCGGCCTGGTCGTCACCCGGCAGCACCCGATGACGGCCAAGGGCACAGTCTTCCTGGCCCTCGAGGACGAGACGGGGATGGTCAATGTCACGCTCTGGCCGACGTCGTGGGAGCGGCTCCGTGGCGTCGTGCGACGCCATGCGCTCCTGGTCGTGGACGGCGAGCTCCAGCGAGAATCTTCGGTCGTGAACGTCGTGGCCCATGAGGTCCGGCCGCTGCCCGAGATGGCCACGACGGCCGGCGGACCAGAGCGCCCCGACGGTGTTCGTCAGCTCGGCCACGCCGGGATGCGCCGGCTCGGCTGACTCACCCGCGTGATCTCGATCGGGCGCTTCAGCTCCGCGTGGCGCGCCCCGCGCGAGAGGCCGGCGGCCGGCGCTGCTGGGCCCTCGCGTTGGAGAGGTTCAGGAATCGCCGGTACCAGGCCGCCGCCGCCGCGAAGAAGATCCCCGACAGCGGGCCCACCGAGAGCGCCGAGAAGACGATCTGCTGCCGGAGCTGCGCCTGTTCCGCGGGCGTCGTCGTGGCGTCACCCGCCGGAAGCGAGTACACGACCAGGGCAAAGGCCGCCACGTCGATGATCGCCACGATCAGCCCGAGAAGGTAGCTCGCCCGCTTGGCGAAGAAGCCGACGACGAAGATCGGGGCCATCGCCGGGGGGTAGACGAGCGACTGGAAGAGCAGGCCCGGGATGAACTCTGTCGGGGCGACCGCGTACGCCGCGGACCCCACCAGGACCAGGCCGACGGCCACGAAGAAGGCCCGACTCCGGAGCAGCCACGGGAGGGCCGCCACGTCCTCGCGGACGTTCGCCCGGTGATAGGCATTCCGGAAGGCGGCGGTGATGCTCGGGCGCTCCGGGGCCGCTGAGCGTGGGCGCGGACCTTGCGTCGCGACCGGGCCCTCGTCGTCGACCGGCTCGGCGCCCTCGACGTCTCCGGCCTGGATCTGCCGGTACCGGCGGCGGGCGTCGGCGCGGTCGGTCCGCTTGGCACGGGCCACGGGCTGTACTCCTCGAGTGCGTGGTCGACAGGCCGCACGCCGTCGGCGGGCGCCTGGGGTGGACCAGATCGTACGCGCTCGGCGGCGTCGATGGGGCTGGCCGGTGGATACGGGCGCCGCCGGCCGTCGCGGGCCCGGCTCCTGGTGAGCGCCCGGCAATCCCGAGATGAGCCCCGGGTGAGGGCCACGAGGGCCCCCGGTGAGCCCGACATAAGCCCGAGGTAAGCCTCGGGTGAGCCACGGATGACCGGCCGGTGAGCCCCCTCTGATAGAACGGGGTCGCCGTTCCCGCCCGGCCAGTCGAGCCAACCCGCCCCGGAGGTCTCTCGGTGGAACGCGCGCGCACGGCGGCGGCGGTCGCCCTCCTGGCCCTGTTCGTCGCGGCGACGGCGGCCCTCGCGATCGTGGAGCCGGGGCTCAACCCGGCGTCGGTCGCGCCGGCCGCCGCCGTCGGCTGGCCGCCCGCGACACTCGTCGTCACCGAGGTCCAGACCGGCGGCGCTTCGGCGTCGGACGAGTTCGCCGAGATCGGGAACATGGGCTCGACGGCGGTCGACCTCGCCGGCCTGGAGATCGTCTACGTGACCTCCACGGGCGGGACCGTGACCCGGAAGGCGGTGTGGACCGAGCCGACCCCGCTCGACCCCGGCCGCCACCTCGTCATCGCCAATGGCCTCGGCGCCTTCGCAGCCATCGCCGACGCCACGTACAGCGGCGGTTTCGCGGCGACCGGTGGGACGATCGCCCTCCGGGTCGTGGGCGGAGCGCCAATCGACGCCCTGGGCTGGGGCGACGCGACAAATCCGTTCGTCGAGGGATCGCCGGCTGCGGCACCCGCTCCGGGCTCGAGCCTCGAGCGCAGCCCCGGTGGGACAGCCGGCAACACGACCGACACCAACGACAATGCCGCCGACCTCTTTGTCCAACCGGTCCCGAACCCGCAGAACCTCGCGGCGCCGTCGGTTCCGGCGCCTGCGCCGACGGCGACATCCTCGCTACTGCCGTCGCCAACCCAGGATGCGTCCGACCCGCCGTCGAGCCCGCCGTCGAGCCCGCCGACGAGCCCGCCGACGGCCACGCCACCTGCGACGCCTGCCCCGACGGCGCCGTCCTCACCTGAACCGTCCGCCAGTCCCAGCCCGGATCCGTCGCCGACCGCGTCCGTGCCTCCGACGGCCAGTCCTTCTCCGTCGCCCACCTCGCCGCCGACACCCTCGCCTTCGCCCGCGCCGACACCCACCCCGACGCCGGCATCGACCCCGTCGCCGACGCCGG
>DASWGY010000044.1:0-7184 GCA_036393495.1 Candidatus Limnocylindrales bacterium | reverse complement strand
GGAACCAGTCGTCTCCTGCTTCATTGGTCGCGCTCATTCGGTCTCTCGGTGCGCACCAATCGCTCGGCGGACGGCAATGTCACGTGAGCGACGAGTGTCGTGCCTCTTCATGTTCCTCGAGGTGTCAGGCGCTGGTCAGGGAGTGGTGGCTGCTTTCAGGTAGCCGACGAGTTCAGCCAGCTTGTTGAGCGTTGTGTGGCCGCCGGGATATTGGTCCAAGGTCACCTCGATCCCCGCTTCGGCGAGACGGAGTCGCAGGAGCTGGCCCGCATCGATGAAGCTCATGACCCCATCCTCGAGTTGGTTCAGGCGATCGAGATCGGCACGGATCGATCCATCGGGATCCCGCTGGGCAAGCCACCCGGATGCATCCGAGGGGTCACTGATCGTTCTCGAGTTCGTGCCCTCCGCCGCAACCCAGAGGAAGAACCTGGCCTTCAGGTCCGGGGCCCAGTTGGACGGATCGGTCAATGCTGCGAGCTCGGCTCGCATCCCCTTGAGGTCGCCTCGGAAGGCCTCGTCGAAATTCTCCGTGTGGAGGAAGTAGTCCCCATCGCCGAGTACCACGCCCGTGACAGGAGCTGGTCCGAGATCTGTTGCACACCCGGGAATCGCGTCGACGCCTGGTTCGACCGCGGCCAGAAGCGCCGCTCCTGCGCCCGCAGAGAAGCCATAGATCGTCGTGTTCGACGGGTCTCCGCCGTAGTCAGCGGCGCGTTGCTGCGCGAAGGCGACCGCACAACTGGCGGCGGTCTTCCAGCCTTCGAAGATCTCGATGGTGAACGGGAATGGGCCCGGATCCCAGACGATCCAGGACGGTGCGAACACGACCATCCCCTGGGCGGCCGCTTCCTCCGCGACAGCGGCAGTATCCACCTCATCCTTGCCATTAGAGTCGAGGCCGTGGAACACAACCACGACAGGCCACGGCCCAGCACCGGAAGGTGTGTAGACGTCGGCCTGGAGCTCAACGCCACTCATCGTCATGTAGACCACGTCGGACGCTTCAGTGAACGCTGGCGCCGGCGACGGAGCGTTTGTAGCACCGTCTGTCGCTTCGGCGACGATCGGTGTTGGCGACGCGGTAGCGCTCGAAGCCCCAGGCTCACTGGAACCGCCGGCGCATCCAGCGGCAAGCAGCCCAATCGCGAGACCTGTCGCGTAATGGAAGCGGCGCATCAATCTCCGATGTCCTGGAGACCCACCCTAACACCAAGCGTCGTACGCGCCGCCGGTGTCACTTCCCCGCAACCAGCGGGTGGGTGAACGCCCTCGATCGAAACGTCGCCATCGTCTCTTGGCTGTTACCAGACCGCGGGTAGGCCGGCGCTGCGCGCGTCGGTAGTCGCCGCGACCGAGCCACCCTCCTCGGACGGTCCGCCGTTCACGAGCTCGATCGCGTGCTCGTGGCCGAGGCCGCTGTCGAACGGGAGCGTCCGCTGGACGTCGTGGCCCATCGCGGCGAGTTGCTCGAGGACGCCGGCCGGGAAGCGCGGCTCGACCCGCAGGGTCGTGGGCGGGGCGAAGTGCCGCTCCGGCTCCACGAACCAGCGCGGCGCGGCGACCGCCTCGCGAATGTCGAGACCGCCGTCGACGAGCGCGCTGACGAGCTGGGCGTGGACCTGGGGCTGGGCGTCCCCGCCCATCGAGCCGGCGACGACCCACGGCCGGTCCGGCGCCTCGCCCCGGAACAGCATCCCCGGCAGGAGGGTGTGGAGCGTCCGCTTTCGTGGCTCGAGGACGTTCGGATGCCCCGCTTCGAGCGAGAAGTACGAGCCGCGGTTCTGGTAGTGGATGCCGGTCTCGGGATCGACGAGGCCGCTGCCGAAGCCCATGTAGTTCGACTCGATGAGGCTGACCGCGTTGCCCTCGGCGTCGACCGCCGCGAGGTAGACCGTCCCGCCGCCGGGCGGGTTCGTCGCGGCGCCGGGCGTGGACACGCGGCGCGGGTCGATCCGCGCCGCGAGCTCCGAGGCATAGCCCTTGTCGAGCAGCCGCGCGGTCGGGATCTCCCGGAACTCCGGGTCGGTCAGGAATGCGTCGCGGTCGGCCATCGCCAGCTTCGAGGCCTCGATCGCCCGGTGGATCCAGGCGGGGTCGGCGACGGCCGTGCCGTGACCGTCGGCGTCGGGCCCGAAGAGTCCATCCGGGGCCGGACCGCCGGCCTCGAGGATGTTCAGCAGCTCCAGGGCCACGATCCCCGACGAGTTCGGCGGGTGGGTCGTCACCGTCACGCCCCGGTACGTCGTCGAGATCGGCTCTCCCCAGGTCGAGGCGTGGTCGCGGAAATCGGCCGCGGCGTGTGGCCCGCCGGCGGCGGCGAGGAACCGGGCCTGGCGCTCGCCAAGGTCGCCGTCGTAGAAGGCATCGAAGCCGTCGAGGGCAAGCCGCTCGAGGGTCGAGGCGAGGGCCGGGTACCGGACGAGCTCGCCCAGCCGCCAGGCCCGCCCAGCGGCCCGGTAGTGGGCCTCGAACGGGGCATCCGGGCCGAGGTCCCGGGCGACGAGCGGCCAGGTCCGCTCGACGGCCTCGATGAACCCGGGCCATGCCGGGTACCCGTTTCGTGCCAGCTCGATGGCCGGCCCGAGGATCTCGTCGCGCGACAGCCGCCCGAACCGCCGGTGGGCGTCGCCCCAGGATCGCACCGCACCGGGCACCGCCACGGAGAGCGGGCCGCGGAGCGGCAGCGTCCGCAGGCCGCGGGCCCTGAGCGCCCCGGCGTCAGCGCCGGCGGGCGCGCGGCCGGACCCGTTCAGTGACTCCTGGCGCCGCGTGGCCGCGTCCCAGACGAGCCAGAACGCGTCGCCGCCGACGCCGCAGGAGCTGGACATGACCACGGCCAGGACCGCATTCGTCGCGATCGCGGCATCCACGGCATGTCCGCCGGCCCGCAGGACCGATAGCCCGGCCTCGGTCGCGAGGTGGTGGGGCGCCACGACCGCGCCGTGACGACCGCGGGCCAGCGGTGTCGGCACGAACGGGCCAGCTCGGCCGTCGCTCACGCGCCGGCCCTCAATCCAGGACCGCGGCCCGGGCGGGGCCGCCGAAGTAGTGCTCGTGGCGCCGAAGGGCCAGGAGCGGGACGACCGCCGCCGCGAGCAGGACGAGCGAGGCGATGAGGATACCGTCGAGCCCGAGTTGCTCGGCCGCGACACCGGCAATCAGCGCGCCGCCGATCTGGCCAAGCCCGAGGAACACGCTGTAGAGGCCCATGATCGCCCCGCGATCTTCCGGGAAGGCCTCGGTGACGTCGGCCAGCAGCCCGATCGCGGCCGGCGTGGCGCCGGCGAGGACGAAGATGCCGAGGACCGTGGGGACGGCCAGAACGACGAGGACCGGCCCGCCCGTGCTGCCGGCGTGGTTGATCGCGATCGCCGCCGCGACGAGCGCAGCGCCGCCGCCCAGCCCGTACAGGATGATCGTGGTCCTGCGGAGCGACTTGAACCGGTTGCCCCAGTAGATCAGGCCGGCAAAGAAGAGCAGTCCGCCGACGGCGAGGCCCAGGCTGATCTGGATGGGCTCGAAGCCGCCCATCAGCAGCTGGTCCGTGAAGCGCAGATCGGGTTCGTCGCGCTGGACGAGCTGGAAGATCGTCTGGGTCGTGAAGAGGCCGAGGACGGCGTTGATCGCGATCCAGGTCGGCGCCAGGAGCCAGACGTGGCTCCGGCGGAGGATCGCCCGGTACCGGCCGAGATCGATGCCGCGGCCGCCGTGGGCCCGGGCCTCGCTCGGGGCAACGTCACGACTCGGATCCACCCCGTACCGATAGATGGCGAACGAGACGCCGTAGAGGACGGCATTGACGAGGAACGCCTCGGCCCCGAGGAGCTCGTACAGCGGTCCCGCCGCGACGAACCCGGACAGCAGCCCGGCCAGGGTCGCCGCCTCGAACCGGGCGACGGCTCGGCCCCGAAGGCCTTCGTCCAGCGCGGTCGCGGCGGCGATGAAGCCGAGGATCGACGGGATGCTCGCCGCAGTCGCGGAGCCCTCGAGCAGGCGCGTCGCGCCGATGAGCGGCAGGTTCGTCGTGGCCCACGTGATGACGACGGCAACCGCCCCGAAGATCGGCCCGAACTGCATGACCCGGTAGTGGCCGAGCCGGTCCGAGAGGACGCCGAAGGCCGGCGACAGGACGAGCTCGGAGGCGAAAAACAGCGAATGGAGGACCGCGAAGGCGAACGCCCCGACGGCGAGCCCGGACCCAAGACCGAGCAGCTGGTCCAGCGCCCCATGATGGTCGGACAGGTTGGCGAGGTAGTACGTCAGCATCGCCCCGGTGAGCCCGGTGCTGAAGCGGAGCGTGAACGTGCCGCCCAGCACGGCCCAGAGCGAGCGATCCATCGCGGGAAAGGGTACCGGACGGGTAGCCCGCACCGGTATCATCGGGCCGAGGAGCGGAGGCGCCCGACGTGCCCGGCACGCCGCCTCCGAGGAGGAGTCCCGTGAGCCACGTCGCCATCGTCACCGACTCGGCCTCCGACCTTGCCCCGACCAGGGTCGCCGAGCTCGGAATCTCGGTCGTGCCGCTGGAGGTGACCTTCGGCAGCCAGTCGTTCAAGGCCGGTGTCGACCTCTCGACCGACGAGTTCTGGCAGCGGATGACGGCGCCCGATGCACCGTTCCCGAAGACCGCGGCCTCCGCGCCCGGCGACTTCAAGGCCGCCTACGACGCGGCCTTCGCGGCCGGCGCCGATGCGATCGTTTCGATCCATGTCGCGTCCACGCTGTCAGGCACGATCAAGAGCGCCGAGATCGCCCGAGACATGCTGCCCGAGCGCGAGATCCACATCGTCGACTCGATGGGCGCCTCGATGGGGGAGGCCCTCCTCGCCGAGCTCGCGGTCGGCATGGCCTCGGTGGGTGTCGCCGCGGCCGAGATCGCAAGGGTCTGCGAGGAGCGCCGGGCCGACATCGCGATGATCGTGGCCCTTGACACCCTCGAGTACCTGAAGCGCGGCGGCCGGATCAGCGGCGCCAAGGCCGCAATCGGCACGCTCCTGTCGGTCAAGCCGATCATCGATGTCAAGGACGGAAAGGTCGAGCAGGCCGCCCAGGTCCGGACCCGCGGCAAGGCCCGCGAGACCGTGATCGACATGATCTGCGTCCGGCCGATCGAGCGCCTCGCCGTCCTCCACACGACCAACGCCGAGGTCGAGGCGTTTCGCGACGCGCTCGTCGCCCGGGTCCCGGGCGGGATCGACCCGGCCAAGGTCTCGATCGATCTCGTTGGACCTTCGGTCGGCCCCCACCTCGGGCCCGGCTGCGTCGGCGCGGTGGCCCTCTACAAGCACGAATAGTCCGGTCCGCGGTTCGTCCGGGGGCCTTCGGAGGCCGCCCCGCGGCGGCCCGGACGTGCCATTCGGCCCCCTCGGGAAAGGTTGCGGCACGGTTGCGAACGGGATTCCGGCAGGTGTCGGCTCCCGCGGAGCCCGGCTATACTCGCCGGGTTTCCACGCGTGACGCGTCCCGCTTCGGCTCGCCGCGCCGCGCCCGTGGGGTCGTCCGGGAGACGGCCCAAGGCTTCCGGGCCCACCACACGCCGGCCCGATCCGGAGGAACGCGCCACTCATGACCACTGAGCCCGTAACCGCCACGATCAACGCTTGGGCGGTCGCGCAGCAGCAGTTCGACCTGGCCGCGGAGCGGCTCCACCTCGACGATGGCATGCGCCGCGTCCTGCGCGAGCCCCGGCGCGAGCTCACCGTCCACTTCCCGGTCCACATGGACGACGGGTCGGTCCGCGTCTTCACCGGCTACCGCGTCCAGCACAACCTCGGCCGCGGCCCGGCCAAGGGCGGCATCCGCTACCACCAGGACGTCAGCATCGACGAGGTCAAGGCGCTCGCGATGTGGATGACCTGGAAGTGCGCGGTCGTCGGAATCCCGTACGGCGGCGGCAAGGGCGGCGTCATCGTCGATCCCAAGCAGCTGTCGATGCGCGAGCTCGAGTCCCTGACCCGACGCTTCTTCACCGAGATCGAGGTCCTCGTCGGCCCCGAGAAGGACATCCCGGCCCCGGACGTCAACACCAACGCCCAGATCATGGCCTGGATGATGGACACCTACTCGATGCACGCCGGGTACACCGTCCCCGGCGTCGTGACGGGCAAGCCCATCAGCCTCGGCGGCTCCGAGGGTCGCAACGAGGCGACCGCGCGGGGCACCGTCTACTGCATCGTCGAGGCGGCTCGCCACCTCGGCATCGAGCTCAACAAGGCCAAGGTCGCCGTCCAGGGCTTCGGCAATGCCGGCTCGATCGCGGCCCAGCTGATGGTCGCCGAGGGCTCCACGGTCGTCGCGGTCTCCGACTCGACCGGCGGCATCCACAACCCGAACGGCCTCGACATCGCCAAGGTCATCAACTGGAAGAAGGAGCACGGCACCGTCCAGGGTTTCCCGGGCGCGAAGGACGTCACGAACGCCGAGGTCCTCGAGGTCGAGTGCCAGATCCTCATCCCGGCCGCCCTCGAGAACCAGATCACAGAGGAGAACGCCGGCAACATCAAGGCCAAGCTCATCGCCGAGGCCGCCAACGGCCCGACGACGCCCGAGGCCGACCGGATCCTCTGGAAGAACTCCAAGTTCATGATCCCGGACATCCTGTGCAATGCCGGTGGCGTGACGGTCTCCTACTTCGAGTGGGTCCAGGACCTGAACCGCGACCACTGGAGCGAGCAGGTCGTCAACGAGAAGCTCAAGGGGATCATGGTCAAGGCCTTCACCTCGGTCCTGGCCATCGCTCGTCGTGACCAGATCGACATGCGCACTGCTGCCTACCTGCTGGCCGTCCAGCGAGTGGCCGACGCCATGGCGATGCGCGGGCTGTACCCGTAAGCCATCCCTTTCGGCACCGACCACCGAGGCCCCGGCACCGTCCGGGGCCTCGATGATTCCGGGGCGAGCGGGTGCGGGCTGGCCGACGTTCGGCTCCCAGGCGACGAGTCTTGCCGCGCCCGCGCGGCGCGTCGTCGCCGGTATGCCGAATCACCGGTGCTACCATCCGCCACGATGCTCGACCACGAAGAGAAGTTCCTGTTCAAGGAGGAGATCAGCCACCTCGCCAATGCGGTGGCCGAGCCCGGCACCCTCGACAACGTCGAGGACCTCCTGACCGACGTCATCACCAGCCCGCGCTTCGACTCGGAGGTGTTCACCCTCGAGCGGAGCCTCCAGGTGATGCTCGG
>DASWGY010000043.1:0-16039 GCA_036393495.1 Candidatus Limnocylindrales bacterium | reverse complement strand
TCGATTCGCTTGCCCCGGGCCTCGGCCTCGCGGGCCAGGAGGCGGAAGTTGATGCGGGACGTCGCCAGTCGCGAGCCGAGCGGCAGGACGAGCGCGATCCGCTCGTCGTCGAGGGCCCGGATGCGGGCCGCCGCCGAGGTGATCTCGTCGTCGACGTCGAGGTAGACAATGGCCGCCATCGTCAGATCCGCATCTGCTTCACGACCCGGCGCAGCGCGACGTCGAGCGGGCCGGCACCCGCCCCAAGCTCGATCGCCTGGTAGGCGAGGCCCATCGGCGTGACATCCTGGGCGTCGACGAGGAGCTTCGTGTCGTCGACGATCGTCTCGACCTGGTCGGGCGACATGACCGTCACTTCGGGCGGCCTCGAGAACGGCAGGGCCTTCGAGAACCGCGGCTCCGCGAGGGCGTCACGGATCTCGGACAGGCGGGAGCCACCGCCGCACAGGTAGATCCGACCCGGCAGCTGATCGCCCGCCGCGAGCTCCTCCATGACCAACTCCACGCCGGCCGCCCAGACCGCCACATCGTCGGCGACGATACCCCGGACGTCCGCGGCACGGTCTCCGGCGATGCCCCGGGCGTAGTCGACCTTGAGCGCCTCGGCCCGCGGAAAGGGCAGCTCCAGCCGGTCGGCGATCGACTTCGTGAAGGCCCGCCCACCGAGGGCGAACATTCGGGTGCCCTCGATGCCACCCTGCCGAACGAGGGCCACGTCCGTGGTCCCGCCACCGATGTCGATGAACAGGGCCCCGCCCTGCTTGACCTGATCGGCGTTGAGGACGCGGGCCACGGCGTAGGGCTCGGCGACGACCTCGACGAGCTCGAGCTCCAGCTTGGTCGCCACGCTGTGAAGGGCGCCGAGGTGGACGAGCGGGGCGAAGGCGTCGAAGATCGCGATCTTCACGTGGCGGCCCTGGAATCCGATCGGATTCGTGACCGCGTAGCCGTCGATCCAGGCCCCGACGACCGCGGCGTGGACGAGCCTGACGTCGACGTTGGCGAGGCCGGTCTCCCAGGTGATCGAGCGCTCGGCCTCGCGAAGGGCTTCGCGCTGGACGCCCTCGATGAGCTTCTGGAGCTCGATCTCGGTGATCGGGACGTCGGCCCTGGCCCGCTCCTGCGAGTGGGCCGTGGTGAAGCCCTTCACGAGCTCGCCGGCGATGCCGATGACGACCTGCGACGGCCGGAAGCCGGCCATCTCCTCGGCCTCCTGGAGCGCCACAGAGCAGTTGTCGACGACGGCGCTGATGTCGGCGACCGTGCCCGACTGCATGTGGCTGAGGCCCTGGCGCTTGCGGCCGACGCCCTTGACGCTGCCCTTCCCCGCCTCGTCGATCTCGAAGACAAGGGCCTTCGCGAACTCGGTCCCGATGTCGAGGGCCGTGCAGGCGGTGAGTGCCTCGGCATCGTCGGGCCGCTGCCAGATCCGCCGCAGCATGGCCATCGAGCTCACGCGTTCCACGACGGCACCACGAGGTCACCCGAGACGAGCCTCCAGCCGAGCCAGCCGAGGAACGCGGTCGAGCCGATGAGGAGGACGACGCCGCCGATCGCCGACAGCGGATGCCGCTGGCCCCCGGCCGCGAAGCCGTAGCCGATGGCGACGAAGCCAACGCCGGACGCGACCATCAGGGCCGCGAGCGGGCTCCCGATCGCGTTGAACCCCAGAAGGCCGGCCAGCACGTACCAGAATCCGACGATGGCGCCGCCACCGAGCGTCCCGGGCAGGAGCTGCTCGTACGTGCGGACGCGGGCCACGAGCAGTGCCTGGGCGACCGTCGCCACGAGCATGCCCAGGACGCCGATTCCGGCCGCCAGCCACGCGTACGTGGCGAACAGCTCGGACTCGATCGCGGCGACAACGAGCGCGACCGGGACCATGGCGAGCATCAGCACGATGCTCGCGATGTCGTTCCACGTTCCCCACGGCTGGCCGCGCGAGAAGAACAGGCCGAGGAACACCGCCCCGACCACCGACGCGACCGCGGCGACGAGCGCCGACCAGCCGGCGAGCTGCTCGATCGTCATCCGCCCCGGCCGGCCGCCTCGCGCGCCGCCGCCTCGAGGGCCGCCATCGCCGCGCCGAGACCATCCCGCCGGCTGCCCTTGCCCTGGGCCATCTCGGGACGGCCGCCGCCCTTGCCCTGGATCGCGGGCATCGCGGCGCGGACGAGGTCGCCGGCGGAGAGGCCCCGGGCGACCAGGTCATCCGACACCGTCACGAATAGCTGGGGCTCGTCGGCATCGAGGGCCAGCGCCACGATGCCGCTCCCGAGGACGCCCGAGACGTCCCTGGCGACGCGTTTGAGGTCGTCCATCGACCCGAATTCTGCGGCGACCGCCGCGAGCCGGACGCCGGGGGCGAGCTCGATGGCTCGCGAGGCGATGTCGCCGGCCTTCGGAATGCCGCCGCCGGGGCCAGCCTTCAGCCGCCGCCTGGCGTCACGAAGCTCGTCCTGCAGGCCGGTGACGCGCGCCGGAACCTGGTCCACGGTCTGGGCGGCCAGCGGCGTGAGGAGCCCTTCGAGGATCTCCGATCGCACTCGCAGGTGGGCATCGGCACCGGCGCCAGTCAGGGCCTCGATCCGGCGCATGCCCGAGCCGATGCTCCGGTCAGAGGTGATGACGAAGGACCCGATCTGCCCGGACGCGCGGCAGTGCGTCCCGCCGCATAGCTCGAAGCTGTAGTCCTCGACACGAATGGTGCGGACGGTCTCGCCGTACTTCTCGTCGAAGAAGGCGTCCGCGCCGGCATCGATGGCGTCCTGCATGCCCATGAACGCGATGGAGACGGGCCGGTCCTCGCGGATGATGCGCCGGACCTCGTCCTCGATCGCCCGCCGCTCGCCGTCGTCGAGCGCCCGATCGATCGGGTAGTCGAAGCGCAGGTAGTCGGGCGTCACGAGCGAGCCGGCCTGGCGGGCCCGATCGCCGACGACGTTCCGGAGGGCTCGATGGAGCAGGTGCGTGCCGGTATGGTTGCGCATCGTGTGGGCCCGCCGCTTGGCGTCGACCTCGGCCGCGACGGCGTCGCCGACCGCGAGGCGACCGCGAAGGGTGCCGCGATGGACGAACAGAGCTCCGACCGGCTTCTGGGTGTCCTCGACCTCGAAGACGATGGTCTCGCCGAGCCGCAGCACGCCGCGATCCCCGATCTGGCCGCCGCCCTCAGCGTAGAACGGTGTCCGGTCGAGGACGACCTCGGCCGCGGCCCCGGCATCGGTCCGGAGCTCCTCGTCGGCCTTCGCCTCGAGGGTCTCGTATTCGAGCCCGTCCCGGAGGATCGCCACGACCCGGGCATCGGGCACCGTCGTCGTCTCGTAGCCCAGGAACTCGCTGTCGCCGGAACGACCCTGGATCGACTGGTAGAGCGAGGCCAGCTCGGCGTGGCGGGCGAGCTCGGTCTTCTTGCCTGAGCGCGAGCGGTCGCGCTGCTCGGCGAGGGCTCGCTCGAAGCCCTCTCGGTCGACGCCGACGCCGTACTCCGCCGCCAGCTCGACGGTGAGGTCGATCGGGAAGCCATAGGTGTCGTGGAGCTTGAACCCGACCTCGCCAGGCAGCTCAGGGGCACCGGGCGGGAGGTCCTCGGGCCGGAGCCCGACCGTCCGCTCGTTCGAGGTCAGCGGGATCAGTGCCTCCTCGAGGATGTCCGTGCCGGCCTGGAGGGTCCGGATGAACTGGGCCTCCTCGCGGGCGATCGCAGCGAGGATCTCGGTCCGCCGTTCCCCGAGGTGCGGATAGGCCTCGGCCATCGTCTCGATCACGACGCCCGCGGTCTCGGCCATGAACGGCTCGCGTCGGCCGAGGATCCGGCCGTGCCGGATCGCCCGCCGCAGGATCCGGCGGAGGACGTAGCCGCGCCCTTCGTTCGAGGGCAGGACGCCGTCGCCGACGAGGAAGGCGGCGGCCCGGGAGTGGTCGGCGATGACCTGGTAACTGAAGCGCTCGGCCTCGAAGTCGTCGGGGTCGTGGCCCAGGAGGTCGCGGAGGCGAGCGTGGATCGGGGTGAACAGGTCCGTGTCGTAGTTCGAGGAAACCTGCTGGACGACGCTCGCCAACCGCTCGAGGCCCATCCCGGTGTCGACGCCCGGCTTTGGCAGGGGCGTCAGCGATCGGTCCGCGGCCAGCTCGTACTGCATGAAGACGAGGTTCCAGATCTCGAGCCAGCGGGGGCAGTGCTCGGAGTGATCCGGGATGCAGAAGTCGCCCTCGGAGAACTCGGCACCCCGGTCGTAGTGGATCTCCGAGCACGGCCCCGACGGCCCGATGTCGGCCATCCGCCACCAGTTCTTCTCGTCGCCGCTCGGGAAGTCGCCCCAGCGGGCGATCCGCTCCGGCGGCAGGCCGATCTCGTCGCGCCAGATGGCGTAGGCGTCGTCGTCCGTCGTGTAGACGGTCGCGGCGAGGCGCTCGCCGGGGATACCGAGGTCGCGGGTCAGGAAGTCCCAGGCGTAGCGGATCGCCTCGCGCTTGAAGTAATCGCCGAAGCTGAAGTTGCCGAGCATCTCGAAGAGGGTGTGGTGGCGCGGCGTCCGCCCGACCTCCTCGAAGTCGTTGTGCTTGCCGGCGACGCGGAGACAGCGCTGGTAGTCGACGGCCCGGTTGTAGGTCCGCTGCTCGGCCCCCGTGAGGGCGTCCTTGAACTGGACCATCCCGGAGTTCGTGAAGAGGAGCGTCTGGTCACCGCCGGGGACGAGGCTCGCGCCGGGCACGATGGCATGGCCGCGCTCAGCGAAGAACTCGACGAAGCGCCGCCGGATCTCGGCGGCGGGCAGCGGCACGATCGGGGAATCGCGCTCGACGGAGGGGGTGGCCATCGGCGTGAATGGTAGCCGAGCGTGGGGGCTCGACCGGCCGACGTGCGCCTACGATCCAGCCAGCGTGCGCCTACGACTCGGTCGTCGCGTCGCCCGCCCTGGTGTCGGCGAGCTCGCGCCGGATGCGGCCCCGAACTCGGCGCCGCTGCCACACGGTCGAACCGGCGATCGCGGCCCCGACGAGGGCACCGATCGCCACGCCGCGCAGGAATCGCGAGGAGTTGCCGCCCCGAGCGCCGGTCTCCTCGCTGGGACGTCCGGCGGCTCGATCGATCGCGGCCCGAGCGCGCTCCATTGCCATATCAGGGCTGAGTATCGCCGATCCCGGTCCCCGGCGGGTCGGCTGGCCGGCGATCGTCGCGCTGGCCGAGGACGGCCACGATCGCGACCACGATGATCCCGAGCCAGGCCAGCAGCGACGCGCCGATGAGGTGAAAGTCACCGATCCGGAGCGGGTCGCCGCCGAGACGACCGGCGAGGCCATCCCCGGCCCAGGCCCCCAGGAACGCCGCGACGAGGAGGATCGGCACCCGCTGCTCGGCTCGGCCGCGGATGAGGACATAGATCGACACGTGGAAGATGCCGACGAGCAGGGCCAGGACCGGTGCCGGCCCGAGGGTCATGCCACCGGCACCCGCGCCGTTGGCGCCGGAGCCGTGGGCGACGGAGCCTCCGGCGCGGCAGCTCCGACCTGGGCGCCGACGGTCATGGCGATCCTGCCCCCGCCCAGGCACCTTGCGCCAGCGTAGAGCACCGCCGCCTGCCCCGGGGCGATGGCCCAGACCGGCTCGTCTGTCTCCACCAGCCAGCGACCGCCACGGGCCGGCTGGCCGCCAGGCCCCGGACGGACCAGAGCCGGGATCAGCGTCCCGCGATGTCGAATCCGGACCTCGGCCCGGAAGGCTTGCCCCGCTCCCGGCGGCGGAGCGTCGTCGACGAACCCGACATCCTCGATCGCGAACGACGTCGTCTCGAGGTCCTCGCGCCGCCCGAGCGTGATCGTGTTCGTGATCGGGTCGACGCGGGACACATAGCGCGGCGTGCCGAGCGCGATCCCGAGGCCCTGCCGCTGGCCGGGCGTGAAGCCGGCGAAGCCGCCGTGCTCCCCCACCCTCGAGCCGTCGGCATCGATGACCGGCCCGGGCTCGGGCCGCCAGCCGGCCCGCGACTGGAGCGCCCCCCTGACGTCCCCGCCCGGGATGAAGCAGATGCCCTGGCTCTCGGGCTTGTCGGCGGTGGCGAGGCCGAGCTCACGGGCAACCGCGCGGACCTCGGGCTTGGTCAGCTCACCGAGTGGGAACCGGGCGTCGCGGAGCTGGTCCTGCTTGAGGCCGTACAGGAAGTAGGTCTGGTCCTTGTCCTCGTCGCGGGCCCGCAGGAGCCGCGCCCGGCCGTCCGGGCCGACGACCCGCCGGGCGTAGTGACCGGTCGCGACGGCTTCACAGTCGTACAGGTGGCGGGCTCGGCCGAGCAGTGCCCCGAACTTGACCGTCGTGTTGCAGTCGACGCACGGGCTTGGCGTGGCGCCCCCGAGGTACGACCCCAGGAACGGCGAGAGGACGCCGTCGGCGAACTCACGCTCGAGGTTCATGACGTAGAACGGGATGTCGAGCTGGGCGGCCACCCGCCGCGCGTCCTCGGCCGCGTCGAGGGAGCAGCAGCTCTTCTTGAACTCGGACACCGTGTCGGCGACGTCGTGGAGCCGCATCCAGACGCCGACGACCTCGTGACCCTGCCGCGCGAGGAGCGCGGCCGCCACCGACGAGTCGACGCCGCCCGACATCGCGACGAGGACGCGGCCGGGAACGCTCATCCGGGAACAGCCGAGCCCGCGTCCGCGGTCCCGGCCGCCGCCGGCGCCATGGCCCGACGCTCAGCCGCAAGCGCTGCCGCTGCCGCACGTGCCCCAGCCACGATCCGGGGCACGATCGCCATCGCCTGGTCGACATCCGCATCGGAGGTGCTCCGACCCATCGAGAAGCGGAGCGAACCGCGCGCCTCGTCCTCCGGGTAGCCCATCGCGGTCAGGACGTGGGACGGCTCCGCCGAGCCGGTCGTGCAGGCCGAGCCGACGGACGCGGCGACACCCTCGAGGTCCAGCTTCACGACGACCGACGCGCCCTCGACGTCGCGGACGATGATCGAAACCAGGCCCGGCAGCCGGTCCCGGGGGTGACCGGTGAGCTCGACACCGCCCATCGCGGTGAGGGCCGCGGCCAGCCGATCCCGGCCCCGCCGCAGGCGGCGCGCGGTGGCCTCGCGCTCGGCGACCGCCAGCTCGACGGCGACACCCATCCCGACGGCGCCGGCGACGTCCTCCGTGCCGGCCCGCCGATGGCGCTCCTGCGTCCCGCCGTGCTGCTGGCCGAGGATGTGGGTGCCGGCCTTGACGTACAGCGCCCCGACGCCCTTGGGGCCCTCGAGCTTGTGCCCGGCGATCGCCACGAGGTCCGCCCCGAGCTCGCCGACATCGAGCTTCAGGTACGGCGCCGAGGCGACCGCGTCGACGGCGATGAGACAGCCCTTCGGGCCGCTGGCCCGGACCCGCCGGACGATCTCGGCGACCGGCTGGACGGTTCCAACCTCGTTGTTCGCCTGCCCGATCGCGACGAGGATCGTCCGATCGGTGAGAGCCGCCTCGATGTCGGCCGGGTCGATCCGGCCGTAGCGGTCGACCGGCAGCTCCACGACCTCGAAGCCGAACTTCTCGAGGTACTGGAGCGGGTGGAGGACCGCGTGGTGCTCGACCTTCGTGGTGAGGATTCGATGACCCCGGGCCTTGCCGGCCCAGGCGGCCCCCTTCAGGGCGAGGTTGAGGGCCTCCGTCCCGCCGCTCGTGATGACGATCTCGCGCGGTCCGCAGCCGAGGCCGGCCGCGATCCGCTCGTGGGCCTCATCGAGCGCGGCCCGGGCCCGCCGGCCCCAGGCGTGGGGTGAGCTCGGGTTCCCGAACTCTCCTCCGAGGTACGGCAGCATCGCCTCGAGGGCCTCCGGTCGAAGGGGCGTCGTGGCGGCGTGGTCGAGGTACGTGGCCATCGCCACGATTGTAGGCCGCCCGCCCGGCGCGTCCGGTGTCAGGCGATTCGGGCCTTCGCGATGGCGCCGTCTTGGGCCTCCTCGGCCGGCCCGCGCCGCCACCAGCTGCTCTCGAGCTTCACGGCGTAGCGCGACAGGTAGCTCGTCGCCACGACCGCCCCGACCATGGCCACGAGCACCTGGCCCAGGTCCAGGGCCCGGAACCCGACGAGGCCGACGCCCCAGCCGACGATCACCCAGTGGCTGAAGTACATCGCGATGAGGCGGTGGGCCCAGCCGTACACGATCCCGAGCCGGCGGTCGATCGCCGACCAACGGGTGACGAGATCGCAGGCGGCGAGCCAGACGAGGATGATCCCGAAGATCGCGACCGCGAACGAGGCCGGCTGGCGCCAGTAGGTGTAGACATCGAAGCCCGGCCGCTGGACGTAGATCAACGCGATCCCCACGGCAATGAGGCCGCTTCCGAGGAGCGCCCCGCGGCGGAAGACGGCGGTTGGATCGGGAGCCCTTGCGATGATCGCCCCGAACACCGCACCGGCGAGCGGATAGGCCAGCCACGGCACGACCGCGTAGTAGACGTTCGGCGCCGAGCCGACGAATGGCGTCAGCGGCGCGTCGAGGAGCGGGTTCCCGACCGTGACGTCCCGGACCCACGGTGCGGCGAGGACGAGCGCACCCCCGAGGCCGACCCAGAGCCAGCCCGGCTCGACCTTCACCCGGAGCGCGGCCGTGGCCACGAGGGTGAGGCCGATCATGTGGTGGAGGTCGACCGTCGTCCCGAGCCACCACAGGGTGTACGGCTGGACCTGCTCGGCCGTGATGACGCCGCTGGCGAGGCCGAGCGACGCCGGGATCACGCCCCGGAGCAGGTTCAGGACGTAGCCCAGGACGACGAGCCACAGGCCTCGGGCGGCCATCGAACTGAAGCTCGCCCGCGGCGCGGCGCCCAGCGACGCCCCCATGAGGAAGGCGAACACCGGCGCGGCGGTCGGGCCGGCGGCGTAGCTGATGGCCTGGCCGATTGGGGTCGTCCAGGTCGGCTCCGCGCCCCAGTGCCATAGGACGTGGACCAGGATCATGAACAGGACCGCGAGCCCGGCTGCGAGGTCGAAGGCCCGGACCCGAGACCTGTCGGCGATGCCGGTCACCGGGTTCAGGCCGATCGGCCGGGACGACTCCATCGGGCCACTCTAGCGCCCTCGATCCCGGTCGGTCCGGTGCCGGCCAGCACCACGAGCCGCGGATTCGGGCCTCTGCGGACGCTCGTCGCCCCCGTTCGGGTGCTAGGCTCCCGCCGTGCGCCGAACCGTCCCGGGGGCGTTCGGTAGGCTCCGGCCGCATCGAGGGCTGCCGCGGGTCATCGTCCTCGGGCTCGTCATCGTCACCCTCATCAGCAGCGCCTGCGGGACAACCCCCGGAGAGGCGAAGTTCTCGCTTGCGATCCGAAATGCCGGCGATCTTCCCGTTCGGCTGAAGGTGATCGTCAGCGCCGAAGGCCCACCGAGCCAGGACCTCCTCATTCCGGCCAAGAGCGGCATCCTCCAGACGGCCGAGCGAGCGTTGGAGGTCAGGGACGGCAAGCCCGTCCCGGTCACGGTCGAGCTCTACACGGACACCTGCGCCCTGTTCGGGAACGTGATGGTCGGCGAGGGTCGGACGCGGATCGTGATCGAGCCCGACCTGTCGATGACGACCACAGGTGGGGTCTCCGACAGCACCGGCGCCGTCGAGCCCGAGCTCGTTCCGGCCTGCTCACCGAGCTCCTGATGCGCCTCGTCGCCGGGTGACCAACCGACCGAGGGCCGGCAGCGCGGTCGTGGCGACGCTCGCCCCGCCATGAATCCGACCGCCGCCCAAGCGGCGACGCGAAGCGAGCTGGACTGACTGAGAGGTTCGATCCGGGCGCGCTCATCCAGGGGCATCCTCCACGGTTGGCCCTCGGCTGACGAGCGAGCGACGATCCCGGTGACGGCTACGACTCCGCCCGGCTCCGTTCGAATTCGCGGCCGCGTTCGCGTTCGCGCTCAGTCTTCGCGAGGAGGCGCTTCCGGAGGCGGATCGACGACGGGGTGACCTCGACGAGCTCGTCGGCAGCGATGAGCTCGATCGCCGATTCGAGGGTGATCGGCCGGGGCGGCGTCAGCCGCAGGGCCTCGTCGTGGGCGTGCGTCCTGATGTTGGTGAGCTTCTTCTCCTTGGTCGGGTTGACGTCCATGTCGCCGGCCCGGGCGTTCTCACCGACGATCATGCCCTCGTAGACCTCGACCCCGGCACCGATGAACAGCTCGGACCGCTCCTGGAGGTTGAAGAGCGCGTAAGCGTTCGAGGTGCCGGTCCGGTCGCCGACGAGGACGCCTGTCGTGCGGTGGGTGACCTCGCCGGCCCACGGGCCGTAGCCCTCGCCGATCTGGTGCAGGAGGGCGGTGCCACGCGTGTCGGTCAGGAGCTGGCCGCGATAGCCGATGAGCCCGCGCACGGGCAGGACGAACTCCATCCGGACCCGCCCGTCGGCATCGGTCGTCATCTGCTCGAGGCGGCCCTTGCGGTTCGCGATCGCGGCCTGGACCTCGCCGATGTAGTCGGGCGGGATGTCGATCGTGACTCGCTCGTACGGCTCCTGGACCTGTCCGTCGACCTCGCGCAGGATCACCTCGGGACGCGAGACGGTGAGCTCGTAGCCCTCGCGCCGCATCTGCTCGATGAGGACGGCCAGCTGGAGCTCGCCGCGGCCGCGGACCTCGAACGTATCGCCCGATTCGGTCGGGTACACCTCGATCGAGACGTTGCCGAGGACCTCGCGATCGAGGCGGGCCTTGATCTGGCGCGAGGTCACGTAGCGGCCCTCGCGTCCGGCGAGTGGCGAGGTGTTGACTCCGAACGTCATTCGGAGGGTCGGGGCGTCGACGTCGAGGCGCGGCAGCGGGCGGGGGTCGGCGGGATCGGTGATCGTGTCGCCGATCGTCACGTCCGGCAGGCCGGCGACCGACACGATCTCGCCGGCCGAGGCCTCGGCGATGTCGACCCGCTCGATCCCGTGGGCGGTCTGGAGGCTGGTGACGGTGCCGTTCAGGGTCACGGTTCGGCCCGGCTCCACGGCGCCGGCGGTGTCATCTGCCTCCTCGCGGACGACGACGATCCGCTGGCCGACACGGATCGAGCCGTTGCGGATCCGCCCGACCGCCATCCGCCCGACGTAGTCGTTCGCCGAGAGGTTCGTGACGAGGAGCTGCAGCGGATGGCCGGGGACGTGGCGTGGCGGCGGGGTCACCCGGACCAGGAGGTCCAGGAGGGGCCGGAGGTCGGTGCCCGGGAGCGCCAGGTCCATCGTCGCCGTGCCCAGCTTCGCGTTCGTGTAGACGACCTGGAAGTCGATCTGGTCGTCGTCGGCGCCGAGGTTGATGAACAGCTCGTAGACGTCGTCGAGGACCTCGGCCGGCCGGGCGTCGGCGCGATCGATCTTGTTGAGGGCCACGACGACAGGCAGTCGACGGGCCATCGCCTTCTGGAGGACGTAGCGGGTCTGGGGCAGCGGCCCTTCGGCCGCGTCGACGAGCAGCAGGACGCTGTCGACCATCAGGAGCGAGCGCTCGACCTCGCCGCCGAAGTCGGCATGCCCCGGGGTGTCCACGATGTTCAGGCGGACGCCGTCGTGGTCGACGGTCGTCTGCTTGGCCAGGATCGTGATCCCCTTCTCGCGCTCCAGGTCCATTGAATCGAGGACCCGGTCGACGACCGCCTCGTTTGCCCGGAACGTGCCGGTCTGGCGGAGCATCGCGTCGACGAGCGTGGTCTTGCCGTGGTCGACGTGGGCCACGATTGCCACGTCGCGGAGATCGTCACGAGCCACGCTGTCCGGGGCATGGCCGTCCGTGGACGTCGTGAGATCGATGGCTCCGGGCAGCGTGGAGCGGATGGGATCGGCCATGGGCCGGCGGATTGTCCCACACGTCCCGCGCCGGCCCGGGACGCGGGGTCGTCAGGCTGGGACGACCTCGCGGGTCAGGAGCTCGCGGGCGGCCTCGTCGTTGTCCGTGGCGATCGCGAGGTGGACCATTCCGTCCCGCCGGCCGACGATCAGCAGCCCCGTGATGAGGATCCCGGCCTTGCCCAGCCGGTCGGCAACCTCGGCCAGGGCGCCGGGTCGGTCCTCGACCTCGACCGTGAACGGAGTGCCTTCGACGAACGACGCACCGATCGACCGGAGGACCGCGCGGGTCGCGTCATCGTCCTCGGTCTCGACCATGGCGTAACCGACGTTGCCGGCGCCGCCCGCGGCGCAGTGAACGATGTTGATGCCGCGCTCGGCGACGGCCCTGGCGAATCTCCCCAGAGACCCGGGCCGGTTCTCGATCTGGACGACGAACTGCGCACCCACGGCCGTCACCTCCTGGCCGCGAGGATCGACCCGGACCGCGATGGCTGGCCAGTGCCGATCGTCGTGTTCCGGGGGCGCTGGAGGCACCACCCGGCCCGCCTGCGGGCATAACCGGCTGCTCGCATCGACAGCCCGGCCCGGCCCGGCCCGGCGCCGGCACCCCTGCTAGCATCGGGTTGTGACCGTCGCCGCCGTGATCCTTGCCGCCTCGGTCGAATCCGCGCTCGCCGATGCCGCCGGCGTCGCCCGCGTCCGGCGGATCGCCGATTCTGCCTGGGCCGGCGGTGCGACCCCGATCGTCGTCGTCGCGCCCGACCCGGACGGGCGGGTCGCGGCCGCGCTTGCCGGCAGCCCGGTCACGCTCGCCGCCCCCGCCCCGGAGGCAGGTGGCCCAGTTGGCCAGATCACGCGAGGCATCGACCTTGCCCGGGCCGAGATCAGCGGGACGGATGCGGCGCTCGTCTGGCCGGCCCGCCTGTGCTGGGCAGGCCCGGAGACCGTGACCTCGCTCATCGAGGCCCACGGCACGGAGCCCGACGCGCTCCTCAGGCCGACCTACGGCGACGAGTCGGGCTGGCCGGCGCTGGTGCCGGTCGGCGCGCTCGAGGCCCTCCAGGCGCAATCGCCGACCGCGATGCCGGACGACCTCCTGGCGGCAATCGTCGCCGCCGGCGCCGTCGCGCTCGTGACCTTCGACCTCGGCGACCCGGGCACGGTCATCGACGGGGCCACGCCGCGCGACGAGCTGCCGCCGTACGTGGGTCCGGCGGAGCCGACGGCCGCCCACACCCACGAATGGGGCGCCGCGGTCGCGGCGACCCCCGAGGAGACGCCCCTGGCCGGCCCGGCGCTCGCCCCGTTCGAGTCGGCCGCCCCCCGCGAGTAGCATCGCTGGACGCCTGCGGCGCCTGGAGCCGCGCCTGACGCCCGCGGCGCCGGCCTACCAGGCGCAGATCACGCCCGCCGCATCCTCCCGCCACAGCCCGAGATGGACGTACGTCGCGCTGATCGACAGCACGCCGCCCTCCGCCGGCGGCGGCCGCATCCGGTCGAGCTCGAACTCGATCCGACCCGGCCTGAGCTGCTGGGCTCCGAGGTCGATGCCCCAGTGCCAGGAGATCCTCGATTCCGCCTCGACCGCGCGGGCCATCTCCGCGCTCGGGTCGACCTGTCGACCCGACACGATCCCGGTCCCCGCCTCGGGTGTGTTGCCCAGCAGGTACAGCACCGGATCGAGCCGCGCATCGCCGGTCCAGCCGATGACGACGACGTCGGTCCCGCTCGGAAACACGCCGCCTCTGCGCCACGACCAGTCGTACGTCACCGTGATCGTGGAGGGCGGGCCCTCGGCCGCGTCGCCGCAGTCGGCCTGAAGCGTCTCTTCGAGATCGGGTTGGTGGACGTCGAGGAGCCCGCCCCAGCCGACCACGGACGGGCCGGTGAGCGGCATGGCGAGCACGGCCAGGGTCGCTCCCACGAGCGCGACCGTTCGCCCGTCCCGCCGTGGCGCAGACCTGGCGTCGGCCGGCCCGAGCCAGACCCAGGCCGCGAGGATGACGTCGGTCGGGACCCGGAGGCGGCCCGCCGCGACGACGTCTGCGAGCGCGTAGAGGCCGATCAGGCCGGTCACCGCGATCATCGGACGGACGGCCGCGGACGCCCACGGCCAGCGTCGGTCGAGCCCGACGGCCTCGACGATGTAGAGGCCGGCGGCGAGGGCGATCGTGCTGTTGAACGTCGCCGCCTGGAGCCACGACTGGGGGTCGGGCGACGGGATCAGCGAGAGGACGACGACCCCGATGTTCAGGCCCGCCAGCACCTTCAGCGCGAACGAGGCTCGCGCCTCGACGGAGCCCGGGCTGGGGCCGAGGATCTCGAGCGCGGTCACGGCACTGCCACCCTGGACCGGTCGCGGAGCCGGCCGACGGGGATCGTGGCGACGGCAATCCCACCGATGATCATCGCCACCCCAGCGAGCTGGACGACGGACGGCAGCTCCGTGAGCAGGACCCGGGCAAAGACCACGGTGGCCACCGGCTGGGCCAGCAGGATGGTCGACACGAGGGCGGCCGGCAGCCGTGGCAGCGACATCGAGATGAGCAGGTAGCCGATCGACTGGGACGTCAGCCCGAGAAGGGCGAGCCAGCCGTGGCTCGGCCACGCCGGGATCGGGTCCAGGTCGCCGATCACGATCCCGGCGACGACGGCCACGACCAGGGTGGAGGCCGTCGAGACGGCCACCGGCCCGGCAGGCCGCCGGATGTCATCCGAGCCCCGACGGATGACCAGCAGGTAGCCCGCATAGCACAGCGCCGTCAGCAGGCCGAGGCCAACGCCCAGTGGCGGATTCGCGCCATAGGCCCCCGAGCCCACGACACCCGAGATCAGGATGGCGCCGGCGAGCACGATCGGGGTGGCTGCGATGACCGGGCGGGGCGGGCGCTCGCCGAGGACCGCCCAGGCCACGAATCCGACCACGAGGACCTGGAGGTTGCCGAGGACCGTGGCCAGCCCGGCCCCCACGGCGTCGACCGCATGGTGCCAGGTCAGCAGGTCGCCGGCGAAGAAGATGCCGGCGACGATGGCCAGGCGGATCGCCCGGGTCGGGAGCGGGCCGTAGCGGCGGCGTTCGAGCCAGGCCACCAGGAGGAGGATCGGCAGGCCGTACAGACAGCGGAAGACGGTCACCGTCGAAGGTGAGACCTCGGCGAACCGATAGAGGATCCCGGAGAACGCGATGCACAGCGCCCCGAGCAGGGCGGCGACCCGCGGCCGGCCGGCGATCGCGTCGTAGAGCCCGGTCACGGATTCGGGGTCTGGATCACCACCGCCTGGCCGAAGTCGCTGAAGAGGTAGTCGGCGCTGCCCTCGAAGCGCGGGATCCCGTCGATGAGGCTGGGCTCGAGGACGGCCGTGAACGTCGCCCGGACGGGCACACCCTCGTCGGTCACGATGAGCTCGATCGACCGGACGTCTGGCCGGAGCGGGAGCAGCGAGACGTCCAGCATCCGCTCGACGCTCGGCTTGTAGAACTCGGTCGAGTCCAGGCGGTGCAGGATCATGCCGTCCTCCACGAGACGATCGCTGTAGGCGAGCTCGCGCCGTCCGCCGATGCCCATGAACGGGACCTGCCTGAAGATCGCGTCACCGGTTCGGAGGCCGGCCCACTCCCCGCCCTCGGGTCGGACGTAGATGACGCCGTCGAAGCGGATGTACTCGGCCAGCCCGGAGCCGCCGATCGTGTTCACCGTCCCGGTGAAGTCATCACCGATGACGTCGAGGGTCAACTCGAACGATGCATCGAAGCCATCGGCGTGGGACGACCCGCTGCCCTCGAGGTGGTAGCTCAGGTCGGGGTCCCGGGCAAGCTTCCAGAACGCTTCGAGGACCCGGATCGAATCCGGCACGCGTGGCGTGACGTCGGGATTTGCGAAGACGTGGGTCGGCGCGGGCGCACCGAGGAGCCCCGGGATGACGATGATGCCGCCGACCAGGACGCCGATCGCGAGCATCGCGACAACCACGACGACCACGGACCCGCCACGCCTCGGGGGCGGCGGCGGCGGAGCCGCCGGGGGCGACTCCCACTCCGTCCCCCGGAAGCGCTCGATGATCGAGCCAGGCGGCTCGCGCTCGCTCATTTGGCTTGAGTCGTCTCCGGCGCCGCCGTCCCCGGCCCGCCGGCCATCCCGACGAAACGGAGCCCCAGCTCTGCGTACTGGGCCGGTTCAGGGGCCGACGGAGCATCGAGCATGAGGTCGCTGCCCGACTGGGTCTTCGGGAAGGCCATCACCTCGCGGATGTT
>DASWGY010000042.1:0-3355 GCA_036393495.1 Candidatus Limnocylindrales bacterium | reverse complement strand
CCGGATGGCGCGGACCTCGAGCTCGAGAGGCTGACCCCGATCGTCGTCCCGAACGACGACTTCTACCGGATCGACACGGCGCTCCTGATCCCGAACGTCGATCGCGACACGTGGCAGCTCAGGATCCACGGCCTCGTCGATCGGGAGGTGACGCTCACCTACGCCGACCTCATGGAGCTGCCGATCATCGAGCAATACGTCACGATCGCCTGCGTCTCGAACCGGGTCGGGGGCGAGCTCATCGGCAACGCGCTGTGGACGGGAGTCCGGCTCCGCGACGTCCTCGACCGGGCCGGGGTCCGAAGCGACGCCAGCCAGCTCGTCGGCCGATCCGTCGACGGCTGGACGGCCGGCATGCCGGTCAGCTGGATCATGGATCCGGACCGCGAGCCGATGATCGCCGTCGGGATGAACGGCGCTCCCCTCCCCCGCGAGCACGGCTATCCGGCCCGGCTCATCGTCCCGGGGCTGTACGGCTACGTGTCCGCCACGAAGTGGCTGACCGAGCTGGAGCTCACGACGATGGAGGCGTTCGACGGGTACTGGGTGCCGCTCGGCTGGGCCAAGGAGGCGCCGATCCTGACCCAGTCACGGATCGACCGGCCGCGGCGTGGCGCCTCGATCCCGGCCGGTCCCTACCAGCTCGCGGGGATGGCCTGGGCCATGGACCGTGGCATCTCGAAGGTCGAGGTCCAGGTCGACGACGGGGAGTGGCGCGAGGCGGCCCTGTCGACTCCGATCTCGGACGCGACCTGGGTCCAGTGGCAGCTCGAGTGGGCCGCGGCCGCGGGCAACCACCAGGTCCGGGTCCGGGCCACCGACGGCGCCGGGATGACCCAGACCGAGACGCCGTCGCGCCCCGATCCGGACGGCGCGCGGGGCTGGCACACGATCGACGTCTCCGTCAGCTGACGTGAAGCGGAACGAGCCGGCGGATGTGAAGCGGAACGAGCCGGCGGACGGGCTGCGGGCTCGAATCCGCTAGATTCGGTCCGTGGCACGTCGCGCGTTCGTCTTCGATCCGCCAGAGCGCTTCGTCGCCGGCACGATCGGGGAGCCCGGGAGCCGGACGTTCTTCCTCCAGGCCCGCGAAGGCACGCGGGTGGTGAGCGTCATCCTCGAGAAGGCCCAGGTCGCGGTGCTCGCCGAGCGCCTCGGCAGCCTCCTGACGGAGCTGGACCAACAGGGCATCGCCGAGCTCAACCCCGTCCATGTGCCCGATGACGTGGCTCCCCTCGACGAGCCGCTGAACGAGGCGTTTCGAGCGGGCACGCTGACCCTCGGCTGGGATGGCGAGCGGCGAAGCGTGCTCATCGAGGCTCGCGCCCAGACGGAGGACGAGGACGATCCGGAGGCCCTCGAATCGCTCGAGGACCTGCAGGACGACCCGGATGGACCGGATCTGCTGCGGGTCCGGATCACGGCCGACGCCGCGAGGACGTTCGTCGAGCGGGCGATGCGGGTCGTCCGGGCAGGCCGGCCGCCCTGCCCGCTGTGCGGCAACCCCCTCGACCCCCAGGGGCACATCTGCCCCCGCCGGAACGGCCAGTACGTCCACTGAGCCGCGCGCCGTGGACGCGGCGATCCCGATCCCGCTGCGCGTCACTGATCCGGCCGTGCTCTTGGCCCTGCGAGAGGGCGAGCTCGAGATCCTCGGGCGACTGCCGGGCTCATCGAACCAGGCCCTCGTCGTCCTCGTCCACCACCCCGATCTCGGCGAGCCGTTCCACGCGGTCTACAAGGCGACCCTCGCCGAGCGGCCGCTGTTCGACTTTCCGATCGGGACGCTGGCCCGGCGCGAGGTGGCCGCGTTTCTCGCCTCCGAGGTAACGGGCTGGGGCATCGTCCCACCGACAGTCCTCCGCGACGGGCCGTACGGGATCGGGATGGTCCAGCAGTGGGTTCACGGGGATGCGTCCGTCGACCTCGTGGCTCTCGTCGTCGGCGACGACCCGAGGCTTCGGCGGATGGCCGTCTTCGATGCGATCGTCAACAACACCGACCGGAAGGGCGGGCACGTCGTGCCGATGCCGGATGGGCATCTCTTCGGGGTCGACCACGGGGTGACGTTTTCCGTGGAGCCAAAGCTCCGGACGGTCCTTTGGGGTTGGATCGGCGAGGTGTTCGATGACGATGAGCTGGCGGGCCTCGAGCGGGTCCGGGAGGGACTCCGGGGCGAGCTCGGGACGGCGCTGCTCGAGCTCCTCGACCGGGACGAGGTGACGGCCACGAAGCGGCGGGTCGCGTCGCTCCTGCGGTTCCGCCGCTTCCCGCGACCCCGGAACGACTGGCCCGCGACCCCCTGGCCGCCGTTCTGAAGCCACGCCCGCGGCGGGTCGGCGATCCGGCAGGATACGAGGCGAGGAGGGACCGTGACCGCGGCCGATCAGCTGCTGGCACTCGATGTCGGGACGCAGAGCGTTCGCGCCCTGCTGTTCGACCCCCGCGGGACGCTGGTCGCCTCGGGCCGGGTCCCCATCGAGCCGTACGTCTCGCCGCAACCGGGCTGGGCGGAGCAGGACCCGGCGGTCTGGTGGGCAGCCATCGGCGAGGCCTGTCGGCGGCTCTGGGCTGACCCGACCGCCCGCCCCGATGCCGTCGCCGGCGTCGCCCTGACGACCCAGCGGGTCACGATCGTGGTCGCCGACGGGGACGGCCGTCCCCTTCGGCCGGCGATCGTCTGGCTCGACCAGCGCCAGACCGACGGGCTCAAGCCCATCGGCGGCCGCTGGGGCGTCGCCTTCCGTGCCGCCGGCGTGACGGAGACGGTGGCCCGCTTCCAGGCGGATGCCGAGGCCAACTGGATCGAGCGCCACGAGCCCGACGTCTGGCGCCGGATTCGCCGGTACGGCGTCCTGTCCTCGTGGCTGACCGCTCGTCTCGTCGGCCGCTGGGTCGATTCCTCGGCCGCCCAGGTCGGCTACCTGCCCTTCGACTTCAAGCGCTCGCGCTGGGCCGGCCGCCTCGACTGGAAGTGGGAGGTCGCGAACTTCGACCGGGCGTGGCTGCCCGATCTCGTCGATCCAACGGCGACCCTCGGCGAGCTGACGGCTGATGCCGCCGCCCATCTCGGCCTCCGGCGAGCGGTGCCCCTCATCGCCTCGGCCGGCGACAAGCAGGCCGAGGCGCTCGGGGCCGGCGCGCTGACGCCCGAGATCGCCGCCCTGTCGTTCGGCACGACCGCCACCATCGGGACGACCCACCGCCGCTACCTCGAGGCGATCCCGCTCGTCCCGCCTTACCCCGCGGCGATCCCGGGCGCCTGGTTCGTCGAGCTCCAGGTCCTGCGCGGGTTCTGGATGGTCGAGTGGTTCAAGCGCGAGTTCGGGGCGACCGAGATCGCCCGCGGGGAGAC
>DASWGY010000041.1:0-3564 GCA_036393495.1 Candidatus Limnocylindrales bacterium | reverse complement strand
GGCGCCGCCGGTCGCGCCGCGGCTGATGTCCCAGGCGCCGGTCAGGGAATCGTTCCGCGACGTCAAGTTCCGGATCCAGAACCGGGTCATCCAGGACCTGGATCCCAAGCTCGACCTGTCCAACCAGGTCGAGGTCCGCCGCCAGATCGAGGAGATCTTCGGCAAGGTCATCGACGAGGAGGGCCTCGCCCTGACCCGCGCCGAGCGGGTCCGGATGCTCGAGCAGATCACCGACGAGATCATCGGCCTCGGGCCGCTGGAGCCGCTCCTCCGTGACGAGTCGATCTCGGAGATCATGGTCAACGGCCCGCGCCAGATCTACATCGAGCGATCGGGCAAGCTCGAGCTTACGAACACCGTCTTCCAGAACGACGACCACGTCATGCGGATCATCGATCGGATCATCGCCCCGATCGGCCGCCGCGTCGACGAGTCCTCGCCGATGGTGGACGCCCGCCTGACCGACGGCTCGCGCGTCAACGCGATCATCCCGCCGCTGTCGCTCATCGGTCCCGTGATCACGATCCGGAAGTTCGCGGCCACCCCCTTCACCGTGGACGACCTGGTCCGGTTCGGGACGGCGACGCCCGAGATGTTCGAGTTCCTGCGGGCCTGTGTCGAGGCCCGCCTCAACGTCTTCGTCTCCGGCGGCACCGGCTCCGGCAAGACGACGACGCTCAACGTCCTGTCGTCGTTCATCCCGAATGACGAGCGGATCGTGACGATCGAGGACGCCGCCGAGCTCCAGCTTCGCCAGGAGCACGTGGTGACCCTCGAGTCCAGGCCGCCGAACATCGAGGGCAAGGGCGCCATCCCGATCCGGGAGCTCGTCCGGAACGCCCTCCGAATGCGGCCCGACCGGATCGTCGTCGGCGAGTGTCGTTCGGGCGAGGCCCTGGACATGCTCCAGGCGATGAACACCGGCCACGACGGCTCGCTCTCGACCGGCCACGCCAACACTCCGCGAGACATGCTGTCGCGCCTCGAGACGATGGTCCTCATGGCCGGCGTCGACCTCCCGGTCCGCGCCATCCGCGAGCAGATCGCCTCGGCGGTCGATCTCATCGTCCACCAGTCACGCCTCAAGGACGGGACCCGGAAGATCACCAACATCACCGAGGTCCAGGGTATGGAAGGCGACGTCATCGTCATGCAGGACGTCTTCGTCTTCGAGCAGACGGGCATCACCGACGGCAAGATCCAGGGTCGCCTCAAGCCGACCGGCATCCGGCCCAAGTTCGTCGAGCGCTTCGAGGTCCAGGGCATTCACCTGCCCCAGGGTCTCTTCGGGTTCTCGTACTAGTCTGGGGAGGAGCTGAGCACGGTGAACACCATGACCCTCGCCGTCGCGGCGATTGCCGCGGTGGCGATCCTCCTGATCGCCGTCGGCATCGCCTCGGCAGGCGCCGGGTCGGGCGTGTCAGCCCGCCTCGAGCGCTACGCGGCCGGGGGCAAGGCGGACAAGAAGAAGGAGAAGCCCGAGGGCCTGGCTGAGCTGCTCGCCCAGAGCAGCGCCCTGGCGAGCATCAACCGGGTCGTCGAGCAGCGTGACTTCGGGGCGAACCTCGCGCGCGAGCTCGCCCGGGCCGACCTCAAGCTGAAGCCGTCCGAGTTCCTCGCGATCTGGGCGGCCTCCACAGTCGGGCTGCCGGCGATCTTCTTCGTGGTCGGCTTCGTCATGCCCTCGTTCCAGACGATCATCGCCCTCATCGGTGGGCTGATCCTGGGCTTCATCATTCCGCGACTCTGGCTCGGCCGCCGCAAGTCGAGCCGCCTGGGCGCGTTCAACAAGCAACTCCCGGACACGATCACCCTCGTGGCCAACGCCCTCCGGGCGGGCTCGTCGTTCCTCCAGGCAATCGAGCTGGTCGTTCGCGAATCCCGCCCGCCGGTCTCGACCGAGTTCGCCCGGGTCATCCGCGAGGTCAACCTGGGCCTGCCCTTCGACCAGGCCATGGAGAACATGGTCCGCCGCATCCGGTCCGACGACTTCGAGCTGATGGCCACGGCCATCAACATCCAGCACCAGGTCGGCGGCAACCTCGCCGAGATCCTCGACTCGATCGCGTTCACGATCCGCGAGCGAGTCCGGATCAAGGGCGAGATCCGGACGCTGACGGCGCAGCAGCGGCTGTCGGGCTACGTCGTGGGCCTCCTGCCCTTCGGCCTGGCCGGCTTCATCTTCCTCGCCGCCCCGAGCTTCTTCGATCCGATGTGGGATCCGAAGGTCAACCTCGGCGGCCTGCCGGCCGGGATCATCATCCTTGGCGTCGGCCTGCTCATGATGATGATCGGCTTCGTCTTCATCCGCCGCATCGTGGACATCGAGGTCTAGCGCGATGCCCATCCTGCCGATCGTCGTCGCCGCCGTCGCCGCGGCGGCCGTCATCCTCATCGCCTACGGGCTGGCCGGCAGCGCGCCGGTCGACCCGGTCCAGGCCCGCCTGACCCAGCTTGGCTCGATGACCGCCAAGAACCTCGAGGAGCTCGAGCTCCAGCAACCGTTCTTCGACCGGACGATCCGACCGCTGGCATCGCGCCTCTCGGGCAGCGTTGCCCGGATCACGTCGTCCAACTTCTCCGAGCGGACGGAGAAGCGGCTCGCCCTGGCCGGCAATCCCGGCGAGATGCGAACCGCCGACTGGCTCGGGATCAAGGCCATCGTCGCGGTCGTCACGGCCGCGATCCTGTTCATCTTCTTCGGCCTGCTGGGGAACAACTTCCTCGGCGGGGTCGGGCTCGGCGTGGTCGGTCTGGGGATCGGCTACATCCTGCCGGAGTTCTGGCTGAGCGGCCGGGTGAAGCGCCGCCAGAAGGCGATCCTGCTTCAGATCCCGGACGCCCTCGACCTCCTGACGATCTCCGTCCGGGCCGGCCTCGGGTTCGATGCCGCCCTGGGCAAGGTCGTCGAGAAGATGAAGGGCCCGCTCATCGACGAGTTCCGGCGAGCCCTGGCCGAGGTCCGCGTCGGCAAGGTCCGGCGAGAGGCCCTCCGCGACATCATCCCGCGGACCGAGGTCCCGCCGCTGACCAACTTCGTCGGCGCGATCATCCAGGCCGAGCAGCTCGGCGTCTCGATCTCGAAGGTCCTCCAGGTCCAGTCGGAGCAGCTCCGGATCGAGCGACGCCAGCGAGCCGAGGAGGCCGCGGCGAAGGCGCCGATCAAGATGCTCTTCCCGCTCGTCGGGTGCATCTTCCCGGCCCTCTTCATCGTCATCCTGGGCCCCGCCCTGATCCTCATCATCGGCAACATCGGCACAGCCCAATAGGTCCGCGGCAGGTACATCCGCCGCCTTTCATGGCCACCCGGAATCTGACTCGCGGCACGGTCCTCGCCGACCGGGTCGAGGTCGCCGCGTCGCTGTGGGCGAAGTTCATGGGCCTGATGGGCCGATCCCGCCTCCCGGCGGGCGACGGCCTGTGGCTGCCGAGCTCGAACGGGATCCACATGTTCTTCATGCGGATCCCGATCGACGCCGTGTTCCTCGGACGGGCTCAGCCGGACGGTCTGCGTCGGGTCGTGTCGGTGCACCGCGGGCTCCGGCCGTGGCTCGGGATCGTGCC
>DASWGY010000040.1:0-4343 GCA_036393495.1 Candidatus Limnocylindrales bacterium | reverse complement strand
ACCACCCAGTGCGCGAGCTACTGCCGCTACTGCACCCGCTCGCGGATCGTTGGCGATCCGACCCAGAACTTCAACAGCCGCGAGCATGAAGCCCAGCTCGACTACCTGCGCCGGACGCCCCAGGTCCGCGACGTCCTCATCTCCGGCGGCGACGGCCTGACGCTGGCCCCGAAGCTGTTCGAGCGGATCCTCCGCGGCCTCCGCGAGATCCCCCACATCGAGATCATCCGGATCGGCTCACGCGTGCCCGTCTTCCTGCCCCAGCGGATCGACGACGAACTCTGCGAGATGCTCGAGAAGTACCACCCGCTCTGGATCAACCTCCACTTCAACCACCCAAACGAGATCACGCCCGAGGTCTCGCGCGCGGTCGACAAGCTGACGAAGGCCGGCCTGCCCGTCGGCAACCAGAGCGTTCTCCTCGCCGGCGTGAACGACTGCGTCCACATCCAGCGGTCGCTCGTCCACAAGCTCGTCGAGAACCGGATCCGGCCCTATTACCTCTATCAGTGCGACCTGGTCGAGGGCTCGGGGCACTTCCGGACGCCGGTCGGCAAGGGCCTCGAGATCATGGAGGGCCTGCGCGGGCACACTTCCGGCTATGCCGTGCCGACCTACGTCATCGATGCCCCCGGTGGCGGCGGCAAGATCCCGGTCATGCCGAACTACCTGATCTCGTACTCCGACCACAAGGTCGTGCTCCGGAACTACGAGGGCTACATCACGACGTACGAGGAGCCCGAGAGCTACCAGAAGCACGACCAGGCGTCGTGTGCCTATTGCCTGGCCCAGCGGTCGGAACCTGGCCAGTCCGGCGTGCTCGGGCTGCTCGAGGGCGAGCGGCTCTGGATCGAGCCCGCCGGCTTCGAGGAAACGCACCAGCGAGGCAACGTCGAGGCCCATCGCCTCCAGGATCCCTCGAAGTGGGTGCCGTTCGGGGTCGGCGCGATCGAAGGCAAGGCCGGCGCACCGCTACGAGTCATCGAATCCGGCGAGGCCGGTGCGACGCGCGAGTACGGACCCGGCGAGGAGCCGCGTCCGCGCGAGGGCGAGCCCACCGCGTCGGCCCACGGGGAGCTGCTGTAGGTCCTGCCGCGGCGGGGGCGTGGCGCGGTCAGTTCCCCCGCCACACGCCGACCGTGATGGGGGCTGGCGCCGGGACTGTCTGATCGCGGCGTCCGTGCTAGTCTCGGCGCTCGAATCCCAAGCGCCCAACTCGGAGATGACGGCCCGGTGATCGACGCAGCCACGGCACCCGCGAATGGCATCGGTGAGCTGCGTCCCGCGCCCGCCGGTCTCCCCGATCCCGAGATCCGGCCGCCGGTCGTGGCAGAGTCCGCCGACCCGTTCACAGCGCTTCGGGTAACAGATCTCGTGGCCCGCCTCGAGCGGGGTCGCCCGGTCCGCCTGGCGGCGGTCGTGGATCGACTCAACGCGAGCTACGTCGACTGGCTCTTCTCCGAGCGCGTCGTCGGGGACGCGCTCCTCCAGCTGGCGGCCAACTGGGCGGCCGACTATCGAACCACCGGCGGGATCACCATCGACGACGATCCGCTCGGCGTCGCCGTCACGATCGAGGACTCATCCCGGGTCGATCCCTGGATCGTCCGCCAGGCCCAGCGCCAGGCCGACGCCTGCCGCGAGGCGCTCCTCGAATTCAGTCGTCGCGAGCGCCTGACCGGCCATGACTGACGACCGGCGCCGACGGAACCCGACATCCGTGCCTCCGAACCCGGGCCGCTGCGCGTGTCCTCGGCGGGCCCGGTTCGCGACGTCGCGCCGACGTCGCGCCTGACCGGTCACCCGCCCGCTCCGCGTCCCTGACGTCCCCGGCGCGCCCGGCGCGCCGCACCTTCGGAGGTTCCCGATCCATGGCTGACAACGGCTACGCCAATGACGCGCTCGTCTCCGCCGACTGGGCGCTTGCGCACCTCAAGGACCCGACGATCCGGTTCGTCGAGGTCGATGTCGACACCACCATCTACGACGGGGGTCACCTGCCCGGCGCCGTGAGCTGGAACTGGACCACCGAGCTGTCCGACGGCCTGACCCGCGATATCGCCGGCCGGGCCGACTTCAGCCGGCTCCTCCGGCAGAGCGGCATCGGCCCGGACACGACGATCGTCGTCTACGGCGACAACCAGAACTGGTTCGCCGCCTGGGCCTACTGGCAGCTCCGGCTGTACGGCCACCACAGGGCAAAGCTCCTCGACGGGGGCTGGAAGCTGTGGACCGCTCGGGCTCTGCCCACGACGACCGACGTGCCCAGCTATCCGGCGACCGACTACGAGCTGCCCGAGCCCGACTTCGCCCTGCGGGCCTTCCGGGACGACATCCTGCCCCGCCTCGGCGATGCCGGCCTGGCCCTCGTCGACGTCCGGAGCCCAGCCGAGTTCCGGGGCGAGGTCCTCGCTCCGCCAGGTCTCTCCGAGACCGCCCAGCGGGCCGGCCACATCCCGGGTGCAGTGTCGGTGCCGTGGGCCCAGACCGTGGCCGAGGACGGCACCTTCAAGACCGCGGCGGAGCTCCGCGACCTGTACGCCGCGAACGGCGTCTCGAACGACCAGGACATCATCACCTACTGCCGGATCGGCGAGCGGGCGAGCCATTCCTGGTTCGTCCTCCACGAGCTGCTCGGCTATGACCGCGTCCGAAACTACGACGGCTCGTGGACGGAGTGGGGGAGCATGATCGGAGTCCCGATCGAGAAGGGCTGACCGGGCCCGCCGTTGCCCGGCGGCCGCCGAAATCCCGCTCATCGACGTCACGCCGTGACCGGCGGTCAGCATTCGCAGCGTGAAGCGCCGCCCGGAGGTTGCCCGGACGGCGTCTGTTGACTGCCGGTCGCGATTCCCTGCCCGTCGACCCGAACCCGGGCCGCCGAAGCACGCTTTGTTGACTGCCGGTCACAACCGGCCCAGATCGCAGGACGGCTCACCGCCGTCACGGATCGCCGCGCGGACCCGGATCCCGGGATCGGGCATGACGCCATCTATCATCGCAGCGTGACCGTGTTCCGAGCTCCCCTGGACCGGACGACGAGCCTGCCGCCGGGGGTCCGCTGCGCGCGCCTTCCGGAGCTCGACGGCGTCGCCCCGATGGACCTGGCCGAGCGCCTGCGCCATCTGCCCGGCGTCGCCCTCCTCGAGAGTGCCCGGCCCGGCCGGAACGCCCGTTGGAGCTACCTCTCCGCCGATCCGGTGGCGGTCCTCGAGGCGCCGGCTGACGGCGCCGATCCGTTCGCGACGGCCCGCCGAGTGCTGGGCCGCCTGAGCTCGGACCAGGTCGGACTCGCCGCCGCACCACCGTTCACAGGCGGACTCATCGGATATCTCTCCTACGACCTGGGCCGGCGGCTCGAGCGGCTCCCCGCGGTTGCCCTCGCGGACCAGGAGCTGCCGCTCCTCCGGCTCGCGATCCACGACTGGGTCGTCGCCTGGGACCGCCGCTCCGGCCGCGCCTGGCTTGCCGGCAGGGCCCTGGACGAGCGCGTCGGGCGCCTCGACGAGCGGCTCCACGGCGTGGCCACCCTGCTGCTGTCGGCCGCCGACGAGGACGGCGGCCTCGACCCGCGCGTCCCGGCCTGGCCGACCCAAGTGGCGAGACCGGACCACATCCCGACATCGCCGATCGAGCTCCAGTCGGGCCTCGATCGGCAGGCCTTCGAGGCCGGCGTCGAAGCCGTCCGCGAGGAGATCGCCCGGGGCGACATCTACCAGGCCAACCTGACCCGCCGCCTCGAAGCCCCGTTCCGGGGCGACCCATGGCCCCTCTATCGCCGCCTCCGAACCGGCGACCCTGCGCTCTTCGCGGCCTTCCTGGACCTCGGCGCGAGCCCGGTCACCGGAGCCGCGCGGGCGATCGTCTCGGCCTCCCCGGAGCCGTTCCTGTCCCTGTCCTCGCGCGGCAACGTCGCGGCCGACCCGATCAAGGGGACTCGACCCCGGGGCCGGGACCGGGCCGAGGATCGGGCCCTCGCGAACGAGCTGCTCAGCTCGGCCAAGGACCGGGCCGAGAACGTCATGATCGTCGACGTCCTCCGCAACGACCTCGGGCGGGTCTGCCTCCCGGGCACGGTTCGCGTCCCTCGGCTCTGCCGCCTCGAGCGGACCGCCGCCGTCCAGCACCTCGTCTCGACCGTCACGGGGACGCTCAGGCCGGACCTCGATGCCTTTGACCTCCTCGTCGCGTCGTTCCCGGGTGGCTCGATCACCGGCGCCCCCAAGATCCGGGCGATGCAGCTCCTCGAGAGCCACGAGCCGGTGCGACGCGGTCCCTACACGGGCGCAGCCGGCTGGATCGGGGCCGACGGCGGCATGCAGACGAGCATCCTCATCCGGACG
>DASWGY010000039.1:0-3512 GCA_036393495.1 Candidatus Limnocylindrales bacterium | reverse complement strand
TGATCGATGTCCGCCGCATCGCCGCCGAGGGCATCGACCTCGCGGCGAAGCCCGGCCCCCCGGATCCCTCGCTCGCCTGGCTCGCAGCCACGGTGCTGCGAGCCGAGGCGGACGCCTCCGCGGCCGCCGGTCGGTCGGCCTCGGACGCGGACCGGGCGGCCCTCGCCGGAATGCTCGCCCGGATCGATCGGGCGGCCGATCTCGCGGCGGCCACGACCCGCGAGCTCCTCGAGGGCTCCCGGCGCGGTCGAGCCCTCCTCCTCCTGATTCGGGCCGAGCGCGGGCGCCTGACCGGAGCCGACAGCCCCGATTCGTGGGCTGCGGTCAGCGCCGGCTGGATCGAGGCCGGGCGTCCGTACCCGGCGGCCTACGCCGGGTATCGGCACGGCGCCGCGACCCTGGCCGCCGGAGGCTCCCGCCGGGATGCGGGCGCAGCCCTCCTCGCCGCCGCCGCCGTCGCTCGCGGGCTGGGGGCGGCGCCGCTCCTGGGCCTCATCGAGCGCCTCGGCCGTCAGGCCCGGATCGACGTCGATCCGGTGGGTGCCCCGGCCGCGGCGGCCGGTGACGAGCCGGGAGGGACGGCGGCCGCCCTCGGGCTGACCGAGCGCGAGACCGAGGTCCTGCGGCTCGTCGCCGCCGGCTGGACCAACCAGCAGATCGGCGAGGCGCTCTTCATCGCCCGCAAGACCGCCAGCGTCCACGTCTCGAACATCATGGCCAAGCTGGGCGTCGATCATCGGACCGAGGCCGCTGCGGTCGCCCATCGGCTCGGCCTCGTGAGCGACGCAGCCCCGCCCGGCAGCGGGCGCTAGCGGCCTGGCACGGATCGACCCGGTGGCCCGGCTCGCGCCGGGCCGCGGTCAGGTTGGGCTTACAGGCCGAACAGGCCGCCACCCATCATCTGCATCAGCTGCTGGACGAGCGATTCGATCGGCAGCTCCACGAAGTCGTCCGGCGCATCCGTTGGGATCGAGCCGTCCGGGTCGCGGAAGCGGAGGGTCAGCTCGGCGGTCTGCGCGCTGCTGCTCGTCGAGGCCGCCTTGACGTCGATCTCGGCGAGATGGCCGGACGACGCCTCGATCCAGAGATCGACCTTGAGCTCGATCGACTGGAGCGTCGAGCGGACACCCTCGACCTCGACCGGGTCGGCCGACTCGAGGTAGTCGCTGGCGAGGAGCTTGTCAACGTCGATCGCGACGCTGAGGTGATCGGCGTCGACCCCGTTCTGGTTCTGCCGGCCTTCGTTCTTGAGGGTGATCCCGGCGTTCTCGAGCGATGTCTTCAGCTCGCTCGCCGAGCCGGCCGGCGGGAAGGATGGGCTCGGGATGTCGCCGGTCTCGCCCAGGAGGGCCATGAGGCTCTCGAGCTCGGCGGCGGTGCCGATGCGCAGCCAGCCGCTGAGATCGCCAGCCGGCACCTCACCGGACTGCGCCAGCACGGCCACGAGGAGCGTCCCCGCCAGCGGGCTGCGGGCATAGAGCGCGTCGCCGTCGAAGACGACGTCGAGGTCGATGGAATCGCCGACGAAGCCGAGCGGCGCGAGGACGCTCGGGTCGAGGTCGAGCGAGGCGAGCGGGATGCCCACGTGGAGCGCCCCGGTCTCGGCCTCCTTGTCGGCCACGAAGCCGATCTGCGACGGATCGATGACGATCGACATCGACCCGTCCGAGAGGGCGAATCCGACGTTGACCTGGACCGGGTCGCGGTCGGAATCGATCGCCTTGTAGAGGAGGTCATAGGGATCGCCACCCGTTGAGCCGCCGCACGCGGCGGCGACGGCGGAGATGGCGAGGAGCAAGGAGGCCAGTGGAGCGAATCGTCGGCGCATGACGGCGAGGTCCTCGATCTGGGTGCAAGCGATGGCAGGTGGCTGACCGGGGGCACCGGGCACTGTACGACGCCCGGACGCCGCCGTCACGTGACGTTCGGCCCGTCCCGGACCCATCGCGAGGCCTGCTCCGGACCCATCCCCGAGCCCGCTCCCGTGCTACCCTTCGGCCACCCTTGAAGGCCGGTCCCGTGAGGCCGGCGAACCGGTCCCGTGAGGCCGGGAAGGAGGCCTGGTGGCTGCGTACGGCTCCATCGGCGGCGGACTTCGCCGCGCCCCTCGGCCGGGCGAGCCGGTCGCCACGCGAACCGGCACCACCGCCATTCCTCCGAACCCGCTTCCTGGCCCGCGCATGTCCGCGTGATCGGCCCGCCGCCGCCGCGACCGAGCGCCGTCGTCGATCCTCGCATCGGCGACCTCGGCCCGGCCCTCCTGGCCCTCGAGGACGGGTCGATCTTCCCGGGCGTGGCCTTCGGGGCGCCTGCGGCGGGCGGAGGCGACCTCGTCGTCAACACCAGCCAGACCGGCTACCAGGAGGTCTGCACCGACCCGTCCTACGCCGGCCAGGTCGTGGTGATGACGTACCCGCTGATCGGCAACTACGGCCGCCTCGCGGTGGACGACCAGTCGCTGCAGCCATGGCTCCGGGGCCTCGTCGTCGCCAACGCCACGGCCGCGGTGCTCGACGATGCCCGCCAGCTCGCCGCGCTCCTCCGGGACCGCGGCATCCCCGCGATCGCCGGCGTCGACACGCGAGCCCTCGCCCGGCACCTCCGGGCGAACGGCAGCCTCCGCGGGGTCATCCTGGAGCCCGGCGCGCTCGACGAGGTGGCCGCGGCCAGCTCGGCGGCGGCAGTCCCGCGCTGGGAAGACCAGGACTTCGTCGGCCAGGTCTCGCCGTCGTCGATCGTGGACGTGGGCCGGCCCGAGGACGGCGGCCCGCTCGTCGCGATCGTCGATTACGGGCTGAAGACGAACATCGTCACCGCGATGCGCCGTCGCGGCGCCCGTGTCCGGATCCTGCCCCACACGATCCCGAGCTCGATCGCCCTCGCGGCCGAGGTCGACGGCGTCATCCTGTCACCGGGACCGGGTGATCCAGCCCGGCTCGAGGGCCCGGTGGCACTCGCCCGGGCCGTCATCGACGACGGGCGGCCGCTGCTCGGCATCTGCCTCGGCCACCAGATCGTCGCTCGCGCTGCCGGCGCCGAGACGAGCCGGCTGCGCTTCGGCCACCACGGAGCCAACCACCCGGTCCGGGACGTCGACTCGGGCCTGGTCCAGGTGACGGCCCAGAACCACGAGGTCCAGGTCGTGGGCGACTCGCTCCCGGCCGGGAGCGGTTTCCACGTCAGCCAGGTGAACCTCAACGACGGCTCGGTCGAGGGCCTTCGCCATCGAGAGCTCCCGATCGAGACCGTCCAGTACCACCCCGAGGGTTCGCCTGGCCCGCTCGATGCCCTCGCGGTCTTCGACCGCTTCGTCGACGTGGTTCGGCGGCGGTCGGGCACGTGAGCACGTCGCCGGTCCGGGACCGCGAGCGCGCCTCGAAGCCGGCGTCCGTCCTGATCATCGGCTCGGGGCCCGTCGTCATCGGGCAGGCGGCCGAGTTCGACTACGCCGGGACGCAGGCCTGCCGGGCTCTCCGGGCGGAGGGCGTCCGGACGGTCCTCGTGAACTCGAA
>DASWGY010000038.1:0-2018 GCA_036393495.1 Candidatus Limnocylindrales bacterium | reverse complement strand
GTGAGCCCGATGACGAAGACGCGCCGCCGGCCATACCGGTCGGCGAGGGCGCCGGCCAGCAACAGGAACGCGGCAAGCGTCGCCATGTAGCCGGCAACGACGTAGACCTGGCCCTCGAGGACGCCGATGGCGACCGAGGGGAGGGTGGAGCCGATCCGCGGCAGGGCGATGTTCACGATCGTCCCGTCGAGGAAGACGACCGCCGAGCCGATGATCGCGGCGGCCAGGGCGCCGCGTTGGGTAGAGGTCATCCGCGGAGTGTATCGGCGGGCTCGTTGGCCGCCGACCGGGCCGGCCGCCGCGACCGGGCGCCGCTGGCCAGGCCCATCGGCCAGGCTCCGCCGACCAGGCGCCTCGGGGCCAGGCTCCGCCGGTCAGGCGGTAGACTCACCGCCGTGCCCGGACCCGTGGCGCTGGTCGGCGCCGGAGAGTTCCTGCCGGGGATGGCGGCCTTCGACCGCGATCTCCTCGCCTCGATCGACCGCGCCCGCCCGAGGGTCGTCATCCTGCCCACCGCGTCGGCACCCGACGGGGAGGCTGCCTTCCGGCGCTGGGCCGATCTCGGGGCGGAGCATTTCACCGCCCTCGGCGCCGAGGTCGAGCCGGTCCTGATCCGGAACCGTGTCGAGGCCGGCGACGAGGCCGCCGCCCAGGCGATCGGCGAGGCCGATCTCATCTACCTGTCGGGCGGCAAGCCGAGCCACCTTCGACGCAGCCTCGACGGGACCACGGCCGGTGATGCGTTGCGGACGGCCCATGAGCGTGGCGCGATCATCGCCGGCTGCTCGGCCGGAGCGATGGTCCTCGCCGCCCGCCAGCCCGAGTTCCGGCGAGGCGTGCTCCCCTGGCCGCTCCGCTGGGGCGACGGCCTGGGGCTCGTGGCTGCGGTCGCGATCCTGCCCCACTACGACGCCTGGCCGGAGGTCGTGGTGGCCCTCATGGCGCTCCAGGCGCCGCGGCACGTCGCGGTCATCGGCATCGACGAGGACACCGCGGTCCTCGGCCGCGACGGGGCCTGGCAAGTTCACGGCCGGGCGAGGGTCACCGTCTGGCGCGGCCGCCACCGCGAGCGCTTCCGGCGCGGGGAGAGCTTCCGGCTGTAGGGCCCGTCACCACGACCGCGCCCGACGGCGGGCGCGCGACGCTCTCACGACCGCGGCGCCGCGCCATGGCAGAAGTCGGGGCCGTTGAAGATCGACGCACGTCCTCGTCGTGCGTACCTGGGGCCTTCGGTCGTGCCGTGACGCTGCCAGCGTCAAATCCTGGGTTGGCGTGCCCTCAAGGATCGCGGAACCGACCACGGTGAGCACGATCCACGAGCCTTGGGGCTCGGATCTGCGGGCCGCACCGCTTCGAAGTGTCCGCCAAGTGGCGGATGGGCGCCGCTTTGACGCTCCCGTCGTCACGGCCCCGGCCAAGGCCACCGGGTCACGCTCCAGACCGCGCGCGGCCGAGGCTGATGTCCGGTGACGTCAACCACCCGCCGCGCGGGCTACTCCGGGCGGATCTTCCGGAAGCAGTCGGAGCAGTAGACCGGGCGGTCCATTCGCGGCTTGAATGGCACCTGGGCCTGGTTGCCACACTCCGAGCAGAGCACGGCGAAGTACTCGCGGCCGCCGCCGGTCTCGTAGCCACGAGGGCCGCCGAGGTCGCGGGCGTCGTAGCCGCCGTCGCGGGCGGCTCGCCGGCTGGCCCGGCAGCTCACGCAGCGCTTCGGCTCCGAGGAGAAGCCCTTCTCGGCGTAATACTTCTGGTCGTCGGCGGAATGGATGAATTCAACGCCGCAGTCGACGCAAGCGAGCGTCCGATCGACGTAGGTCACAGGGCTGCCTCCAGAGCGCGATGTCAGCTTGGCGCGCTCCGCGGGATCGGCGTCGGGACGGCCGGGAAGGCATGAAGCCGGGGCCGCGACCCGTTGGTGCCGATGTGGAGTCCCTTGGGCGGGGCGCACCGGAGTTCGTTCGGGCGAGGATACACCGGATCGCCGCCGCGGCCGATTCGACGGCCCGCCAGAGCCG
>DASWGY010000037.1:0-4626 GCA_036393495.1 Candidatus Limnocylindrales bacterium | reverse complement strand
TGGCCAAGAAGAAGTTCGAGCGCACCAAGCCGCACGTCAACGTCGGCACGATCGGCCACATCGATCACGGCAAGACGAGCCTGACCGCGGCGATCACGAAGTACCTGGCCCTGAAGGGCGCGGCCGAGTACCGGGCCTTCGATTCGATCGACAACGCGCCCGAGGAGCGGGAGCGGGGGATCACGATCGCGATCGCCCACGTCGAGTACGAGACCGAGCACCGCCACTACGCCCACGTCGACTGCCCCGGGCACGCCGACTACATCAAGAACATGATCACCGGCGCGGCCCAGATGGACGGCGCCATCCTCGTCGTCGCCGCGACCGACGGCCCGATGCCCCAGACCCGCGAGCACATCCTCCTGGCCCGCCAGGTCGAGGTCCCCTACATCGTCGTGTTCCTCAACAAGGTCGACGCGGTCGACGATCCCGAGCTGCTCGACCTCGTCGAGCTCGAGGTCCGCGAGCTGCTCACCAAGAACAACTTCCCGGGCGACGAGATCCCGGTCATCCGGGGCAGCGCCCTCAAGGCGCTCGAGGCGCCCGACGACCCGGCCGACCCCGCCTACGCGCCGATCCAGGAGCTCATGGACGCGGTCGATTCCTACATCCCGACCCCGGAGCGGGCGATCGATCGGCCGTTCCTCATGCCGGTCGAGGACGTCTTTGGGATCAAGGGCCGGGGCACCGTCGCGACCGGCCGGATCGAGCGCGGCATCGTCAAGGTCGGCGACGAGGTCGAGCTCATCGGCGTCAAGGCGACCCGAAAGATCGTCGTCACCGGCGTCGAGATGTTCAAGAAGCTGCTCGACGAGGGCCGGGCCGGCGACAACGTCGGCTGCCTCCTGCGGGGCATCGAGCGCGACGAGATCGAGCGAGGCCAGGTCCTGGCCAAGACCGCCAGCGTCAAGCCCCACACCAAGTTCGCCGCCCAGGTCTACGTCCTGACGAAAGAGGAGGGCGGCCGCCACACCCCGTTCTACAACGGCTACCGGCCCCAGTTCTACCTCCGGACCACCGACGTCACCGGCTCGATCGGCCTGCCCGGCGGGGCCGAGATGGTCATGCCCGGCGACAACGTCGAGATGCAGGTCGAGCTGATCACCCCGATCGCCCTCGAGACCGGCCAGCGCTTCGCCATCCGGGAGGGTGGCCGGACCGTCGGCGCCGGGGCGATCACGAGCATCGCCGAGTAACCGATGGCCAAGGTCGAGGCGCGTCCCACGATCCAGCTCGCCTGCACCGAGTGCAAGGAGCGGACCTACACGACGCGCAAGAACAAGAAGAACGATCCCAACCGGATCGAGCTCAACAAGTATTGCCCGCGCTGCCGGCGCCACACGCTTCATCGGGAAGCGAAGTAGCATCCGGCGTTCCGCAGGGGTGTAGCTCAATTGGCAGAGCACCGGTCTCCAAAACCGGCGGTTGTAGGTTCGAGTCCTATCGCCCCTGCCACACTTGAAAGGCAAGTCGCCATCCCGTGACCCGCATTCGCCGCTTCACCGCCGAGGCGATCTCCGAGCTCCGGAAGGTCTCCTGGCCGACCGTCGAGCAGACCCGCAACCTGACCGTGCTCGTCTTCGCCGTGAGCCTGGCCGTCGGGATCTACGTGTTCGTCCTCGACCAGGTCTTCCTCGGCGTCCTCGGATTCCTCACGGGGATCTTCCGGTGAGCATGGTCATGAGCGAGACCGAGACCCGTGGCCCGGACAAGCGCTGGTACGTCATCCACACCTATTCGGGCTACGAGAACAAGGTCAAGGCCAACCTCGAGCACCGGATCGAGTCGATGGGCATGGAGGATCGAATCTTCCAGGTCCTCGTCCCGATGGAGGACGAGATCGAGATCCGCCAGGGCCAGCGGCACACGGTCCAGAAGAAGGTCTACCCGGGCTACGTCCTCGTCGAGATGATCCTCGACCCCGACAGCTGGTTCGTCGTCCGCAACACGCCGGGCGTCACGAGCTTCGTCGGCGGCTCGAACATCCCGGGCGTCCGGAGTGAGCCGATCCCGCTCGACGAGACCGAGGTCAAGCAGATCCTCCGGCACATGGGCGTCGAGACGCCGAAGTACCGGGTGGCGTTCACCAAGGGCCAGAGCGTCCGGGTCACTGATGGGCCGTTCGCCGAGTTCATCGGCACGGTCGACGAGGTGAACCCCGAGCGCAACAAGGTCAAGGTCCTCGTCAGCATCTTCGGCCGCGAGACCCCGGTCGAGCTCGACTTCCTGCAAGTCGAGAAGCTGTGAGCACCTCTCGGACGGCCGGGGCGGGCGTTGTCGCCTCCGCGCGCACACTCACGCACCGGGGTGCGCTCGCTCGCGTGCCTGGCTCCGCCTTCGCCGCGGACCGCCCGCTCGGCGCTCACTAGGAAGGAATCCCCACCCCGTGGCCAAGAAGATCCGCATCGTGCTCACGCTCCAGCTGCCCGCCGGCAAGGCGACCCCCGCCCCGCCGGTCGGCACGGCACTGGGGCCGCACGGCATCAACATCGTCGAGTTCACGAAGTCGTACAACGAGAAGACCGCCGACAAGACCGGCCAAGTCATCCCGGCCCAGATCACGATCTTCGAGGACCGCTCGTTCACGTTCATCCTCAAGACGCCGCCCGCCGCGGATCTCCTCCGCAAGGCAGCCGGCGTGGACAAGGGCGCGGCCACGGCCAAGCGCGAGACGGTCGGCCGGGTCAGCCGCGAGCAGCTCCGCGAGATCGCCGCGATCAAGATGGCCGACCTGCCGGCCAACGACATCGATGCCGCCGCGAGAATGATCGAGGGCACCGCCCGATCCATGGGCATCGAGGTCGTCGGCTGACGCCGCCGTCGTCGGCTGACGCCGCCGTCGTCGGCTGACGCCGGCACCATAATCATCGTCCGGGCGCGGGAGCCCGGCGGCAACCCCACGAAACGGGGGAGACCGGCAGCCCCGGTCGCCAGGGAGAACGAACCGATGGCACACGGCAAGAAGTACATCGAGGCGGCGAAGCTCGTCGACCGCAACCAGAGCTACGCCCCCGCCGAGGCGGCCGCGCTGGTGAAGGAGACCTCGACGGTCGCCTTCGACGCCACGATCGAGGCGCACCTCAGGCTCGGCGTCGACCCCCGTCACGCCGACCAGATGGTCCGCGGCACCGTCGTCCTGCCGCACGGCACGGGCAAGGTCGTCCGGGCCGCGGTCTTCGCTCAGGGCGAGAAGGCCCAGGAGGCGCTCCGGGCCGGCGCCGACGAGGTCGGTGGCGAGGACCTCGTGCAGAAGATCGAGGCGGGCTGGCTCGAGTTCGACGTCGCCCTCGCGACGCCGGACATGATGGGTCAGGTGGGCCGGCTCGGGAAGATCCTCGGCCGCCGAGGCCTGATGCCCAACCCCAAGGCCGGGACCATCACCTTCGACCTCGACCGGGCCATTCGCGAGGTCAAGGGCGGTCGGGTCGAGTTCAAGGTCGACAAGGCCGGCATCGTCCATGTCGCCGTCGGCCGGGTCAGCTTCGATGCCGACCAGATCGTCGCCAACGTGGCGACGCTCGTCGACGCCATAAACCGGGCCAAGCCGGCCGGGGCCAAGGGCACGTACCTCAGGACCCTCTCGATCACCTCGACGATGGGCCCCGGCATCCGGGTCGACATCCCGGGTGTCCTCGCGGCCGCCGCGGCGGCCTGAGACGTCCCGCTGGCGCGGGATCACGATTTCGGGAATACTGTCGTCCGGCCTCAAGCCGATCGACACACCAGACGGAACCGCTGAAGACAGCGTGGGCCCGGCGCCGCCGCCACGAGGCGACGGCAGGGCTTAATCCGCAGAGCGGACGACGCAAGACGTTCGCTCGGCGACCACGCCGAGGCAGGGACATGGATGCCTCCGCCCTCGCGGGTGGGTGCAGCCCCTGCGGTCAAGGCCATCGCCCGCCAGGGCGACCGTCGCAGGGGCACCGGCGGCAACCGCCGCCGAGCCCACCGCCGCGCGCCGGCTGCGCGCAGGAAGCACGGAGGGCACCATGCCGACCGAGGCCAAGCGACGGACCGTCGATGAGCTGCGCGAGCAGCTTAGCCAGAGCCCGACGCTCATCGTCTCGGAGTACCGGGGTCTCACGGTCAGGGAGATCGGTGAGATCCGCCGGAGCCTGCGCAAGCAGGACGTGACCTATAAGGTCGTCAAGAACCGGCTGATGAAGATCGCCGCGTCGGACACCCGCGGGACCGCGCTCGATGCGCTCCTCGCCGGGCCGACGGCGATTGCCTTCGGCACCGACGAGACGCGGACGGCCAAGGCCGTCCTCGACACGATGCGCCCGTTCAAGCAGGTGAGGATCACCGGCGCCCTGCTGGGCGACCGGGCGATCGACGCCGATGGCGTGACCCGCCTGGCGGCCCTTCCTTCGCGGGAAGTGCTCCTGTCCCAGATCGCCGGCGCGTTCGCCGCCCCGATGGCCACCACCGCCGGCCTCTTCGACGCTCCCCTCCGGGACGTCGCCGGCCTCGTCGCAGCCCTCGCGGAAAAGCGGGCCGCGGCCTGACGCCGGCCGAGACCACTCCGTCGACGACCAGCCACCCAACCCACGGACCCAAGGAGACCACGAAGACCATGGCCACGATGACCCCCGACAAGCTCCTCGAGGCGTTCGAGGCGATGAC
>DASWGY010000036.1:0-8951 GCA_036393495.1 Candidatus Limnocylindrales bacterium | reverse complement strand
GGCTCCGACTGTGACAGGCGACCTGTCACAATGCGGGGCGACTGTTCCGGGCGGCGGGCGAAGAGCAATGGGGGCGCTTCGTCTGCCGGGACCCGTGGGGCCGCGGGGGCCGCCGATTCGGTGGCAACCGCCGGCCCGGACGGGTCGGGCATCCGGGACGTCCATCGACCCTCGCGTTCCCTGGAGGCCGCCAGACCGAATGCTCCGAGTGCTCCACACCGCCGATGTCCACCTGGGCGCGCGCCATGCGGACCTCGGGGAGCAGGCTGCCGCGCAGCGCGAGCGCCAGTTCGCCGCCTTCCGGGCCACGGTCGACCTCGCCCTCGCCGAGCCGGTGGATCTCGTCCTCGTGGCCGGCGATCTCTTCGACTCGAACGTGCAGCCGCGCCGCTCCGTGGAGCGCGTCGCGGCGGAGCTGCGCCGCCTCGTCGAGGCCCGGATCCGGACGGTCATCATCCCCGGGACGCACGACGTCTACGACCGCGCCTCGATCTACCGCTCGTACGACCTTCCGGCCCTCGCCGGCGCCGTCGGATCGGACCTTCTCACGGTCCTGGCGCCGGACCGCGGCTCGGTTCACCTCGAGGCGCTCGACGTCGTCGTGCACGGTCCGGTCTTTGCCACGAAGCGGGCTCCCCATTCGCCCCTTCGCGACCTCGACGTCGCGAAGACGCCGGCCACCTGGCAGATCGGGATGGTCCACGGCTCGATCGCAATCCCCGGCCAGACCGATGGCGACGAGGTCGTCATCACGACCGACGAGATCGCCGCCACCAAGCTCGACTACCTCGCCCTCGGCCACTGGCATTCCACGACCAGGGGCCGAGCCGCGACGACCACCTACGCCTACTCCGGTGCGCCCGAGCCGGTGGCCCTCGATCAGGACCGAGCCGGCAAGGTCCTGCTGATCACCCTCGACGAGCGCGACGGCAAGAAGTCGATCCAGCTGGCCGAGCGCCAGGTCGGCCAGACGCGCTTCGAGCGCCTCGAGCTCGATGCCCCCACCGTCCCATCCCAGCCGGCGCTCATCCAGCTCCTCGCCGGTCGGGCCGATCCGGACCTCGTCCTCGACGTCCGCCTGATCGGCGTCCGCCCCGATGCCCTCGATGTCGACGCCGACGAAGTCGAGGCCGCCGTGGCCGGCCAGTTCCTGAAGATCCGCGTCCGCGACCGCTCGGTGCCGGCCCTCTCGGAGGGGACGATCCCGCCGGCGGACACGATCCTGGGCGCCTTCATCCGGGACGTCGAAGCCCGCGTCGCGGAGCTCGAGGCTGCCGGCGACGACGACGCCGCGGCCGAGGTTCGGGATGGCCTCAGGCTCGGCCGCCTGCTCCTCTCCGGGACCGAGGTGACCCTGTGAGGATCACCCGCCTCGGCATCGAGCATGTCCGCCGCCATGGAACGCTCGAGGTCGAGCTCGCCCGCGGCCTGACGGTCGTGCGGGGACCCAACGAGTCGGGCAAGACCACGCTCCAGCGAGCGATCGAGCTCGGGCTGACGAGGCGGGTGACCTCGGCCTCGGCCGACCTCGACGGCATTCGCACCTGGGGCGCCGCCGAGGACGCGCGGCCGGTCATCCGGATCGATTTCGAGCAGGAGGAGGACGACCGGGTCAACGTCGGGTTCGTCGAGAAGGCCTTTCGCGGCGCCAAGGGCACCGTCCAGATGGAATACGAAGGCCAGACGATCGCCGATCCGACGCTCGCCGACCAGGTCCTGGCGGAGCTCACCGGCATCCCGACCGAGGCATTCTTCCGATCGACCGCCTCGGTCCGCCACCATGAGGTGGCCGATCTCGCTCGCGACGAGAGCGCCCTTCGAGATCGGCTCCAGGCCTCGATCTCAGGTGCGGACCGGGGAACGAGCCGGGCCCGCAAGAAGCTTGACAAGTCCCTCCACGAGCTCCACACGAAGGGCGAGAAGAACCCGGGCCGGCTCAAGATCGCCGAAGCCGAGGTGACCCGGGCGGCCGCGGCGGTGGAGACGGGCGAGGCCGCCCTCGCCCAGCTCGAGCGCGACCGCGATCGACTGGCCCTCGCCCGGGAGCGTCGCACCGAGGCGGACGCCGCCCTGCTCGAGCGCCGCTCGCTCCTGGAAAAAGCCCGGCAGGCAGAGCGCCTCACGACCGAGCGCGACATCGCCCAGGAACGATTCGAGCGCTATCGCACGGCGGTCCAGGTCTCCGAGGAGATCGCCGTGCTGCACGACACCCACCCGGCTCGAGACCCGTTGCCGGTGCTGCGGACAACCGTCGGCCAGATGCGCAACCTGGACATCCGGATGCGCGAGCTGCGGGCCATCCTGTCCGGTGAGGTCGAGGTCAAGTTCGAGCTCGAGACCCCGACGCCGCGCTCGTGGCGGCCAGCGGCGATCGTGGCCTTCGTCCTGATCCTCGCCGGTATCACCGCCGTGGCGGCCCAGCAGCTCGAGCTCGTAACCCTGCCCAATGGCTTCGCGATCCCCCTCGCTCTCGTCATCGGCGGCTTTGCCCTCGCCGTCATCGGCCGGAGCCAGCGGATCCGGGCGCTCGGCGTCTTCCAGCAGAAACAGCTCCGGGACGTTGAGATCGACCGCCGCCTGCGTGGCCGCTCCCAGCTGGAGCAGGAGCTCCAGCAGGCGGAGCTCGACATGGCCAACCAGCTGTCAGGGCTCGAGCTCCCGGACATGGCCGCGGCCGAGGCGCTCCTGGAGGCGGAGGAGGTGCACGTTTCGAAGATCGAGGTCATGTCAGCCCAGCTCGAGGGCCTCGTCGGGCGCGAGCCGCCGGACGTCCTGCCATCAGTCCGGGACGCAGCGGCGCTCGAGATCGACCAGAAGTCGGGTGCCCTCGAGGCCCTTGGGCCGATCGCCAAGGAGCCCCGCGCCCGGGAGCGGCTGGAGGTCGAGGTCAAGGACGCCGAGCGTGAGCTCGAGGTCGCTCGCGACGAAGAGGCCAACGCCAGGGCCAAGGTCGAGCAGAACGCGATCGACGCCGAGGAGGTTGCCACTGACGCGGAGAAGCTCGCCACCTGGCAGGAGCAGCTCGCGAGCCTCCAGCGGCGGGCCCGGGTCTACGAGCTGACGCTCAAGGCGATCGACGCCGCCGAGCGGGCAACCATGCGGACGGCCACTCGATATCTCGAAAAGCACATGGTCGGCGATCTGGCGAAGGTCACCGATGGCCGGTACCGGCGCGTCCGTGTCGACGACGCCACGCTCGGCATCGAGGTCTTCGCCCCGGAGCGGGGCGATTGGGTCGACGTCAGCTCCCTCAGCCAGGGGACCCTGGATCTCGTCTACCTCGCCGCCCGGATCGGGCTCGTCAGGCTCGTCACCGGCGACCGCCGGCCGCCGCTGGTCCTCGACGACCCGTTCGTGACCCTCGACGACGACCGGGCCCGGCGAGCCCTGGACGTGCTCAAGGCGATCAGCACCGACTTCCAGGTGATCTACCTGACGACCTCGGAGCGCTATGACGCGGCGGCCGATGCCGTCCGGGTGCTCGAGGGGCCGACGCTGGCGGATCGGGAGGCCGCCGGGGCGGCCTGACCGGCGCGTCCCAACCGCGCGTCCCGTGTTCGACCTCGTCCTGCCCGCCTCGGGCGCGGTCGTCGTCCTCGCACTCGTCGCGGCGGGGGCGTGGGGAACCTCGGACTTCGGGGGCGGGCTGCTCGGCCGGCGGGCGCCCATCCTCGGCGTCCTCATCTTCACCCAGGGCACGGGCCTCGTCCTCGCCATCGCGATCATGGTCGCCCGGGGCGAGCCGCCGCTCAGCGGCGACGACCTCGGGCTCGGCCTCCTCGCCGGGCTGCTGGCGGTCTTCGGGGTCGGCGGCCTCTATGGCGGGCTGGCGATCGGGCGGATGGCGATCGTCGCCCCGGTGGCTGCCGTCCTCACGGCCCTGACGCCGGCCGTCCTCGGGATCGCGCTGGAGGGGGTTCCGCGGCCGATCGCGATCGTCGGGATGATCCTTGCGATCGGCGCGGTCATCGTCGTCTCGCGAGTCGCCGACCACGCGGGATCGGACCGGCCGTCGGGGCTCCCGTATGGGCTCGTGGCAGGCGTGTCGCTCGGGCTCCTCAGCTTCGTGATGTCGCGCGTCGACGATGCCTGGCTGCTCGCGCCGATGGCCGCGCTGCGGGGCGTCCAGGTGGTCGTCTTCGGGGCCGTCGTCATCCTCGGCCGCCGGGCATGGCGAATTCCCCGGCCGAGCTGGCCGCTGGCGCTGGGTGTCGGGGTCGTCGATCTCGCCGGCAACGTCGCCTTCCTCAGCGCCGCGCGGATCGAGCTCGCCCCGGCCGCCGTGATCTCTTCGCTCTACACGGTGGTCACGGTCCTCCTCGCCGCGACGATCCTCGGCGAGCGGCTGACCCGGGTCCACGCTGCCGCCATCGTCCTGGCCGTGGCCGGGGTCGCGATGATCGCCGCCGGCGGCTCGGCCGGCTCCTGACCTCGCAGGTCCCGGCTTGCCGGCGTCAGCGCCTTGAGTTGGTGCTCGATTCCATCCCCGGTGTCGTCATCAAGAGACGCCGCCTCAATTGGTGCGTAATGACAGCCGTGCGGTCATTGACATGCGAATCCGGCGTCCTGAGGGCTCGATGCCGGGCCATCTGGTGGATACGGACATCCCGGCGGGAATCACGCACAAATCGATGGGCGCAGCAGCGCTACGGGGGACCGGCGGCGCTCGACGGGATGCGGCGGACCACGAGGGCGTCGGCATCACGCCCGCCCCGGATATGCACGATCGCGGCGTAGCCTTCGCTGGCGAGCTCGCCACCGTCGACCGCGGCCCGGAGCCGAGCAAGGTGCCGGTCAACCACGGTCGCGGGCACCTGCCGGCCCGGCCGGGCCGCGTTGCGGGCATGGACGTCGGCCGGCGGCAGGTCGAGGACGATCGCCACGGCCGGCAACCCGTGGCGGCTGGCGACCCGGCGGATCGACCGGCGCGCCCCGGCCGTCAGGTTGGTCGCGTCGACGACCGTCAGGCGACCGGCCGCGAGACGACGCTCGAGCGCCCGGTGGAGGGCCGCGAAGGCCGGGCGCGTCGCCGACTGGTCGGCCGCGTCGCCGCCGATCGCCTCGCGCATGGCGTCCGAGGACAGGATCGAGGTCGGGGGGAAGTGGCGGGCCGCGAACGTGGACTTGCCGGCGCCGGCCGCGCCGACAAGGAGCACGACGCACGGATCGGGCAGCGCCAGCTCGGCCATCGGTTGATGATCGCACCGGGTCGCGCGCGCCCAGAGCTCGCGCCGGCATGTCGGCACGGCGAGGGCCCGCGTCAGCTCGCCCGGCGCCGCGCCTCCCAGCCGCCGGCATCGGTGCGGCGGACCTCGTACGCGAGCTGGTCGTAGACCGTCGGGCCGCGCCGGGCCCGGCCGTCGGTCAGCCGGTACTTCGAGCCGTGCCATGGGCAGATGAGGCAGCCGTCCTCGATCGTGCCCTGCGACAGCGGCCCCCCGGCGTGGGCGCACTGATCGTGGAGCGCCAGGACGGTGTCGCCCTGCCGGACGAGTGCCAGGGTGTTGATGCCGAGCTTCGCCTTCACCGGCCGGCCCTCCGGGATGTTGCCGGCGTCGTCGTGCTCGGCCGGCTCGAGGGCGATCCACTTCGTCCCGGCTCCGCGGAATGCGTGCCGGCTGACCATGTTCCCAAGGGCGTAGACGACGTCGCCGCCGACGTAGGCGCCCGCGGCCAGGATCAGGAAGGCCACGACCGAGGTCCAGACGGCCACCGCGCGGTCCGCACCCTCGCCACCGCCGCCCCGGACCGCGAGCGACACGACGTACACCAGCAGGGCCACGACCATGAGCGTGCTGTGGAGCGTGGCCCGTTCGCGGGCGGTGCCGTCGGTGTCGGCGTAGTCGGCGACGCCGGCGACTGCGGCCGCGAGCATCGTGAGAATCCCCACGATGAGGGCGACGTCGGCGGCTGTCCGCAGGTCGAGGACGTCGAGGACGATGACGAGGAACAGGATCCCGATCGGGGCGTCGGTCAGGACGCTGTGGAGCGGATGCCCCAGCCAGCGCCCGTTGAGCAGGTCGCGGACCGGTCTGATCGGGCGGAACAGGGCAGCCAGCCAGCGGTGGTTGAAGTCGCCGAACGGCCTCGCCCAGCGGCCCTGGGCCTCGATGATGCGAGCCAGCCAGCGATCCATGGCGTACCTCCCGCGTCGAGCCTAGCGCGAACCCGGGTCGAACCTCGTTTCCAGTAGGCTGCCCCGGATGTCAACGACCGCGCGGTTGGCGACCGGTCGACGCGGGTGGCCTACGCTCGTCGCGGTCTTCTGGATCACCTCGATGGTCGAGGGCCTGGGCGTGAGCCAGGTCTTCGCGCTGCTGCCCGCGCAGCTTTCGTCGATGGGCGTCCCCGACGGCGACCGACTCCAGTTCATCGGCCTCTTCAGCGCCCTGCTGTTCGTCCTCGGCATGCCGCTCGTGCCGCTGTGGGGCGTCTGGGCCGACAAGTACAGCCGCAAGGCGGTGATCGTCCGAAGCGCGATCGTCGAGGCCGTCGTGTTCACCGGGATGGCCCTGGCCCGTGAGCCGTGGCACGTGGCGCTGAGCGTCCTGCTCATCGGCTTCCAGCTCGGGAACACCGGGGTGATGCTCGCCGGGATCCGGGACGCGACGCCGCGCCACCGTCTCGGCACCGTGATCGCGGTCTTCGGCGCGTCGGGTCCCGTGGGCTTCGCCGCCGGACCGACCGTCGCCGGCATCCTCATCGACGGGTTCGGCTGGTCGATCGGCGGCGTGTTCGCCCTCTCGGCGGCGCTATCGCTGGGGACGGCGGGGCTCGTGACGTTCGGCTCGCGCGAGGTTCGGCCGGAGGTCGTGCCCGAGGGTCGCGTCCTGACCCTCGCGTTCGGGGCAATCCGCGGCGCCCTCGGCGACCCCGCGGTGCGCGGGATCTTCGTGATCTTCGGGACGGCTTTCCTCGCCAACCAGATGTCGCGGCCGTACATCCCCGTCGTCGTCGAGGAGATCACGGGCCGCGGCCCGGGCCTGGCGAGCGGGATTGCCCTCGTCGCAGGGACGGCCGCGCTCGCCGGGGCGCTCCTCTCTCCGCTCGCCGGCGCGCTCGGCGACCGGATCGGGTTCCGGCCGGTGCTCATCGGGGCGCTCGGCGGCGGCGCGGTCACGCTCGCGCTCATGCCCCTGGCCCCGGAGATCGGCGGCCTGGGGCTCCTCGCCCTCGTCGCGGTCGCGTTCGCTGCGGCCAGCTCGTCGGTCAGCGCGATGGTCTTCGGGCTGCTCGCGACCGAGGTCTCCGCGGAGCGCCGATCTCAGACGTTGAACCTCGTCTACCTGCCGCTCTACGCGGCCGGCATCGTCGGCCCGGCCCTCGGCAGCCTCGTCGTGACGGCCGGGCTGCCGGCGCCATTCTTCCTCGGCGCCGGCGTGTTCCTGGCGGGCGCCGTCATCGTCGTCCGCCGGCATGCCGCGCCGGCGGTCGCACCCGAGCCGCCGCCCGCTATGCCGTTCGTCTAGGGCCAGTTGCCTGAGGGCGGCCAGCGAGGGTCGTTCAGCCCGGCCGACGCCGCTCCACGATCGCGAAGGCCAGCACGATGCCGCTGAGGCCGAGAGCCGCGAGGGTCACCGCCATCCGCCACTCGGCGATCGGGTAGAGCTGGCCCGGCACCACGAGGTACGCAAATCGGTATCCCGCCGTCGGGCTGTAATCGGGATTGCCGGGATCGGCCTCCTCCCAGAGCGTGTTGCCGTAGCGGGCCTCCGCCTCGAGCCAGGAGATCAGCTCGCCCTCGGGCGTCCGGATCAGGGAGTCGAAGACGCGCCCGGTGGCGAATGCCCTGACCTCGAGCATCGCCGACTCGTCGACGGTGATGTGCTCGCTTCGGAGCATCGCGTCGACGATGGCCGTCGTCCCGAGGACGCCGCCGAGCGTCATCGATCCGGCGAGGAGCAGCGCCGGCAGGATCCTGCCGAGCTGCGCCCCGACCGCCAGCGCGATTCCGAACGCTGCGAGCGCGTACGCCGGCAGGACCGCGCCGCGCAGGCCGAGGTGGTGGAGCGACGTCGCCGGGTCGACCGCCGGGTCGCGGGCGAGCTCGAGGCGATCGGCGAGGAGGCCGGCGACGACGCTCACGCCGACGACGGCGACGATCGCCGGCCCCACGACGCCGAGGAGCCACTGCCGCCGCGACGGCGAGATCGACCAGGCGAGGGCCACCGTCCCGCGCTCCAGCTCCTTCGCCACGACCGCGACCCCGGCGATGAGCCCAAGGAGGAGCGGAAGGATCGCAAGCGCGATCACGGCGTACATCCCGAGGTCGCCGGCCAGCCCGAGGTAGTCGTTGTATTCGGCGCGGCCGGCGCAGCCGGAGTCCAGCCCGTCGCCCGAATGCGAGCTGAGGAAGCAGGACAGGGGCACGCCGAAGGCCTGGAGGCGGAGCCACAGCCCACCGGCAAAGGCGAGGGCGGCGACGGCCAGCAGCCCGAGCGCAACAGCCTCGAAGCGATGAATTCGAAGGGCGAGCAGCGCCCGGGTCATGTCGGTCGCCGTCGCTCGACGATCGCGAACGCCAGCACGATGCCGGCCAGCCCGATCGCGGCGAACACGGTCGCCATTCGCCACTCGGTGATCGGGTACAGCTCGCCGGGCGCCGTGATCAGCACCTGGGCCCAATCCTGCAGGAACTCGGCGTCGCCCTGCGTGAACTCCGGATAGCGGGCGAAGGCCTCGTCCCATGTGATGACCTCGCCGTCGGGCGTGCGCACCCGGGTGTCGTACACCCGGCCGGTCTCCCACCAGCCCCCGTTCTCGTCGATCATCGGGACGGGCCGGGCGACGGTCTCGTTCTCGAGCGCCCGGTCGATGCCCCAGGAGGTGGCGGCATAGAGCCCCAGCGCGAGAGCGCCGGAGACCAGGAGCGCCGGCAGGACGCGACCCAGGCGGGCCCCGGCCGCCAGCGCGATCCCGAATACCCCGAGCCCGGCCGCCCCGATCGCTAC